>NZ_JAWPOL010000008.1:0-154563 GCF_033391095.1 Vibrio sp. Vb0667
ACCACATTGCGTGATGGCGAGCAAGCGTTGTCAGCAAGCTTGACGGTTAAAGAAAAACTGCAGATTGCCTATGCGCTGGAAAGACTCGGCGTTGATGTTATCGAAGCTGGCTTCCCAATCTCTTCACCAGGTGATTTCGAGTCTGTACAAACCATCGCAAAAAACATAAAAAACAGTCGAGTTTGTGCCCTTTCGCGTGCCGTTGCGAAAGACATTGATGCTGCCGCTGAAGCCTTAAAAGTGGCCGACCAATTCCGTATCCACACGTTTTTAGCCACTTCCACCATTCACGTAGAAGACAAACTACGCCGCAGCTACGACGATGTACTAGAAATGGCAGTCAACGCCGTTAAACATGCACGTAACTACACTGATGATGTCGAGTTTTCTTGTGAAGATGCTGGTCGTACTCCAATCGACAACCTATGTCGCATGGTAGAAGCCGCCATCAATGCAGGTGCGAGTACAATCAACATTCCAGATACCGTTGGCTACACCGTACCAAGTGAGTTTGGTGGGATTATTGAAACTCTATTTAACCGCGTTCCGAACATTGATAAAGCGATCATCTCCGTTCACTGTCACGACGATTTGGGGATGTCAGTTGCCAACTCTATTGCCGCCGTTCAAGCTGGCGCACGTCAGATAGAAGGCACGATCAATGGCATTGGAGAGCGAGCGGGTAACTGTTCACTTGAAGAGATCGCAATGATCATCAAGACTCGTCAAGAGTTTTTGGGCGTTCACACTGGCATTAAGCATGATGAAATTCACCGCACCAGTAAGTTGGTTAGCCAGCTATGCAATATGCCTATTCAAAGCAACAAAGCAATTGTGGGTGCAAATGCGTTTAGCCACTCTTCAGGCATCCACCAAGATGGCATGTTGAAGAATAAGAATACCTACGAAATCATGACCCCTGAGTCTATTGGCCTAAAAAACCAAGCTCTGAACCTAACCAGCCGCAGCGGTCGCGCTGCCGTGAAGAGCCATATGGACACCATGGGTTACAACGAAGACGAGTACAACCTAGACGCACTGTATGCGGATTTCTTGAAACTTGCTGACCGCAAAGGCCAAGTGTTCGATTACGACCTAGAAGCCCTAATGCACTTCTCGAACTTGCGTGAAGAAGATGACTTCTACAAATTGAGCTACCTAAGCGTGCAGTCTGGCAGCGTAATGGCTACCACCAGCATCAAAATGCAATGCGGTGATGAAGAAATGTGTGAAGCAGCGGTCGGTAATGGCCCAGTTGATGCGCTATACCAATGTATCTACCGCGTGACAGGCTACGACATCGTTCTGGATAAATTCGACCTAACCGCGAAAGGTGAAGGTGAAGATGGTTTGGGTCAAGCAGACATCATTGCCAACTACAAAGGTCGCAAATACCACGGTACGGGTGTTTCCACCGACATCGTTGAGGCTTCCGGTCAGGCATTATTGCACGTTATTAACAGCATTCATCGTGCAGATAAAATCGAAGAAATGAAGCAGAAAAAGATTGCGACTGTGTAGTAACAACCGGGCTACACGGCTCAGGAAAGAACACGCTCGTTGAAATAATTAAGCTCAAAATTAGAAAACTTAAAGGATTAACATGACAGACAAATCGTACAAAATTGCCGTCCTACCGGGTGACGGCATTGGCCCGGAAGTAATGGCGCAGGCACATAAAGTATTGGATGCAATCGAAAAGAAACATGGTATTGCGTTTGAGCGTGACGAGCATGATGTAGGTGGTATCGCGATCGACAATCACGGTTGTCCACTTCCAGAGAGCACAATAAAAGCATGTGAAGAGTCTGATGCAGTCTTATTCGGCTCGGTTGGCGGCCCTAAGTGGGAGCACTTACCACCAAATGACCAACCTGAACGCGGTGCCCTACTGCCGCTACGTAAACACTTCCAACTGTTCTGTAACTTACGTCCAGCGCAAATTCACTCAGGTCTTGAAGCTTTCTCACCGTTACGTGCAGACATCTCGGGTCGCGGCTTTGACATCGTGGTAGTCCGTGAACTGACGGGTGGTATCTACTTCGGCCAACCGAAAGGTCGTGAAGGTGAAGGCGCAACAGAGAAAGCGTTCGACACTGAGGTGTACCACCGCTTTGAGATCGAACGTATTGCAAAAATCGCTTTTGAATCTGCACGTCTACGCCGTAAGAAGGTGTGTTCAATCGATAAAGCGAACGTTCTGCAAAGCTCAATCCTATGGCGTGAAGTGGTAGAAGAAATCGCAAAAGATTACCCAGATGTCGAGCTGTCACACATGTACATTGATAACGCGACTATGCAGCTTATCAAAGACCCTGCTCAGTTCGACGTAATGCTGTGTTCAAACATCTTCGGCGACATCATTTCTGATGAATGTGCGATGATCACAGGCTCTATGGGTATGTTGCCATCAGCAAGTCTAAACGAAAGCAAATTCGGTCTGTACGAGCCAGCAGGTGGCAGTGCACCAGATATCGCAGGTAAGAACATCGCTAACCCTGTGGCACAAATCCTGTCTGCGGCACTGATGCTACGTTATAGCCTAGGTGAGGAAACGGCGGCACAAGACATCGAAACGGCAGTTTCAAAAGCGCTATCAGCGGGGGAACTAACGGGTGACCTTGCTGGTGACAACCCAGCACTTTCGACGTCTGAGATGGGCGATAAGATCGCTGAGTACGTCTTAAACTCTTAATACAAAACAGATTCATAATAAATACTAAATCCTCGGTCAACCAATGGCTTTCCTCTAAGTCATTGGTGCAATAGCAAGGCAGCAAGCCCATTTATATTAAGGCGTTTAGTTCGCTAAATAAGCTAAATAACTGGATAAACGGGTGTCGCTAACGCAGTTATTGCGGCAACGGCGATGAGGAAAGGAAGCAAACAATGGGCAAAACATTATACGAAAAAGTCTACGACGCACACGTTGCCGTCGCAGCAGAAGGGGAAAACCCAATCTTGTACATCGACCGTCACTTGGTACACGAAGTGACGTCTCCGCAAGCATTTGACGGCTTGCGTGAAAAAGGTCGTAAAGTGCGTCAGGTCAGCAAAACTTTTGCCACCATGGACCACAACGTTTCGACAACCACCAAAGACATCAACGCATCGGGTGAGATGGCTCGTATCCAGATGGAAACGCTATCGAAAAACTGTGAAGAGTTTGGCGTTACGCTTTACGACATCAACCATAAATACCAAGGTATTGTGCATGTTATGGGCCCAGAGCTTGGTATTACCCTACCGGGCATGACCATTGTTTGTGGTGACTCGCACACGGCTACACACGGTGCATTCGGCTCTCTCGCTTTTGGTATTGGTACATCAGAAGTTGAGCACGTATTAGCAACTCAAACGCTAAAACAAGCGCGCGCCAAAACGATGAAGATCGAAGTAAAAGGCAAAGTGGCTCCGGGTATCACGGCGAAAGATATCGTGCTAGCAATCATCGGTGAAACTACAGCAGCTGGCGGTACAGGCTACGTGGTTGAATTCTGTGGTGAAGCGATCACTGACCTTTCAATGGAAGGCCGCATGACCGTATGTAACATGGCGATAGAGCTAGGTGCGAAAGCCGGTTTGATTGCGCCAGATGAAACCACGTTCGAATACATCAAAGGCCGTAAATTCTCACCTCAAGGTGCCGACTTTGATGCAGCAGTAGAATACTGGAAGACATTAAAAACTGACGATGATGCTCAGTTTGATGCAGTCGTGACGCTAAACGCAGCAGACATTAAACCACAAGTCACTTGGGGTACTAACCCAGGCCAAGTGATCGCGGTAGATCAACCTATCCCAGCACCAGAAAGCTTTGCCGACCCAGTAGAAAAGGCATCGGCAGAAAAAGCATTGGCTTACATGGGCCTAGAGGCAGGCAAGTCATTGTCTGATTACAACGTCGATAAAGTCTTCGTTGGTTCTTGTACTAACTCACGTATCGAAGACATGCGCGCAGCCGCTGAAGTAGCGAAAGGTCGCAAAGTCGCGCCTCACGTTCAAGCGCTGATCGTTCCTGGCTCTGAGCAAGTAAAAGCGCAAGCAGAAGCGGAAGGCTTGGACGTTATCTTTAAAGAAGCGGGCTTTGAGTGGCGCCTACCAGGTTGCTCGATGTGTCTAGCAATGAACAATGACCGTTTGGGCCCACATGAACGTTGTGCGTCTACTTCAAACCGTAACTTTGAAGGCCGCCAAGGTCGTGATGGCCGTACCCACCTAGTGAGCCCTGCGATGGCAGCGGCAGCAGCAATTGCTGGTCACTTTGTAGATATTCGTGAACTAGACTAAGGAGCAAACCAATGTCAGGCTTTAAACAACACACAGGCTTAGTTGTTCCTCTAGATGCAGCGAACGTTGATACTGATGCCATCATTCCAAAGCAGTTCCTACAAAAGGTCTCCCGCCTAGGGTTTGGTAAGCACCTATTCCATGACTGGCGCTTCCTAGACGATGCTGGCGAACAGCCAAATCCAGAGTTCGTGATGAACGCACCTCGCTACCAAGGCGCGTCTATCTTGCTGGCTCGTGAAAACTTCGGCTGTGGCTCATCTCGTGAGCACGCACCGTGGGCACTAGCGGATTACGGCATCAAAGCGATGATCGCACCAAGCTTTGCCGATATTTTTTACGGCAACTCGATCAACAACCAAATGGTGCCAGTTCGTTTGACTGAACAAGAAGTGGATGAAATCTTCCAGTTTGTTGAGGCAAATGAAGGTGCAGAAGTCGAGGTCGACCTAGAAGCGAATGTCGTTCGTGCCAACGGCAAAGAATATGGTTTTGAAATCGATTCGTTCCGTCGTCATTGCTTGCTAAACGGTTTGGACAACATTGGCCTAACCCTTCAACACGAAGATAAGATTGCTGAGTACGAAGCGAATATTCCAAGCTTCTTGCGTTAAGACGCGTTAGTAAATACACAAATCAAGGGCTGGCAATTGTCGGCCCTTGATTTGTTTTGGGTGACTGATCTCATATCGCTTTGCTTACAGAATACCGAACGCCTCTGTTGAAATTCGTCATCCTGAACAGCGACGAAGGAGCGTGATTCAGGATCGACTACCACAGCGCACTGTACAGATTCATACTGTCTTTACTCAAGAGTTTGTGGGTATTAGATTCCTGATATCGCTTATGCTCCTCGGAATGACAGCGAATAAAGGCCACTGATTACTGAAAGAAAACAAGCACTAAACTGGTCTACACTATCAACAATATCTCATTCAAAGGTATCTCTATGAAGCGTCTGTTATTGCTGTTGTGTGCTCTGGTTTCTTTCTCGACATTGTCCGCGCCTAAATCCGACTTATGGCCATATTGGAAACAATCGAATCAAGCCAACCAAACCCAAATTTCTCATCAAGAATGGCAACAACTGCTCGATACTTATTTAGTTGAACAAGGCGAGAATACCTTGTTTCGTTATAGCCAAGTCTCCTCTGTCGATAAAACTAAGCTGAAACAATACATCCAGCGTTTGGCAAAACTAGACCCTCTACAATACAACCAAGCAGAGCAATATGCCTATTGGGTAAACCTTTACAACGCCATCACGGTAGATCTTATTTTGGATAACTATCCAGTCGAATCAATCACCAAGCTAGGTGGTTTATTTAGCTTTGGTCCTTGGGGAGACGATGTGGTCGTGGTCAATGGGAAGGATCTAACTTTAAACGATATTGAACATCGAATTTTGCGTCCAATTTGGAATGACCCAAGAACGCATTACGCGGTTAACTGTGCCAGCCTAGGATGCCCTAATCTGCAATCTCAAGCATTCACTGCTGACAACACGCAAGCTCTACTGGATAGTGCCGCCAAAACATTTATCAACAGCAGCAAAGGCGTATCTATCCAAGGTAACACGGCACAGCTGTCTTCTATTTATGATTGGTTTGCAACGGACTTTGGTGGAGAAAAACAAATCTTCAAACACATCGCAAAGTACGCACCGCAATACAAAAACTTCTCTGGCAAAGTGAAATACGAATACGATTGGGACTTGAATCAAGCCAACTAAACTGGGGGATGTGAGGTCAATTAGCATTAGGGACATAATAGGCCAAAAGCTAAAGACACCGGCAACTCAAAGACTAAGACATGAAAAAAAAGGGCACTGAGTGCCCTTTTTTACATCCAAATGTTTGATAGAAAACGTCCGACTACTTAAAGCCTTTAACCTTCTTAATAAGATCGTAAGCGTTTTGAATCTCTTGAGATTTCTCTTTCGCGACGTTCATCATCTCTGGTGGTAAACCTTTAGCCATCAATTTGTCCGGGTGATGCTCGTTCATCAGTTTACGATAAGCACGCTTAACGGTTTTACTGTCTGCATCTGAAGACACATCCAGAATTTTGTACGCGTCGGCCAACTGATCCGCTTGTGAAGCTTGTTGCCAGCTACCACCTGAAGATTGGCCTTGATGCTGACCATGAAAACCGCCCTGGCTTTGGAAACGAAATGCGGCTTCTTGCATTTGCAAACGACGCTCTAATTGCTCAGAAGAGAAACCCAAACCACGTGCAATCTTGTGTAGTACATTTCGTTCACTCGGGTGGATCGAGCCATCTGCAAAGGCCGCCGAGATTTGCAGCTCTAAGAAAAATTGCAACAAGTCAAAGCGACCAGCTGTCGAAATTTTCACACGAACAAGAACATCTTCTAACGGAAAGTCGCTGTCTTTACCTTCACGAAACGCGTCTTGCGCTGCGCGACGCTGTTCGCCATGCAAATTCATGCGGTCCATCATGGCTGAAGCCAGTTGGATTTCCTCTTTGGTGACTTGGCCTTTCGCTTTTGCCACATGTCCCATTACCGCAAACGCCGCTTTAAAAAACTCTTCTTGGCGCTGAGCTTGACTTGGCCCTTTTCCAAAGCCGCCAGTAGAGAACCCGGCTTGACTCAAGCGACGTGCTTTATCGAATTGATGGCCAATAAATAAGCCAAAGAGTAAACCTAGCGGCCCGCCAAGTAACAAGCCAAAAAAGGCACCCAGAATTTTGCCAAAAATATGCATTATGTGTTCTCTATCAATGAATTTTTATCGACGACGGCGGTCTTATAGTGCCGGATGCAACGATTTCCTTTATGATAATGGAATTAGTTTTATTTCGGCTAGGCCATTTCGCCTGCTTATCTTTGCAGCTATTTTGTCGTCATTATGCCACAGTGAATCAATACGCTGGGATAAATGCGACTATAGTTGATTCATTTGGCTATTACGCTAGGGTACAACAAGCCCTATAGCCATCGAGTAGTAGTGACACAGGAAAGTTCAATTCA
The DNA here is from genome assembly GCF_033391095.1 of Vibrio sp. Vb0667. Classification (NCBI taxonomy): domain Bacteria; kingdom Pseudomonadati; phylum Pseudomonadota; class Gammaproteobacteria; order Vibrionales; family Vibrionaceae; genus Vibrio; species Vibrio sp. Vb0667. Next base: position 7,286 of record NZ_JAWPOL010000008.1, read on the forward strand.
ATGCAACATTTCTCCCGCACATTTTTAGCGGCCTCTATCAGCACCGCCTTGTTTGTACCCACCACTCAAGCTGAAGCGAATATCCATGATAGTGTGCAGGAAATGCCCGCCACAGATCAATGTTTGGTCGATACAAGTGGCGAGGAGGACGCTCTTAATACCCCAGTAGTGGTAGAAGCTGACACCCTGCAAGCCATCAATGGTGACAAAGCTCAGTACTCAGGTAATGTACAAGTCACCCAAGGCCAGAAGAAAATTACCGCAGATAGCGTAACGCTGCACCAACAAGACAACGTCGTGGTTGCCGAAGGCAACGTGACTTTCAATGACGGCCAAGTCAAAGCTCGATCTGATCGTGTTACTAACGACATTAATCAAGATACGTTTTCACTTGAGAACACTGATTATCAGTTCCTTTGCCAACAAGGTCGAGGCACTGCAGCCTATATCGCTCGCACAGGTCAGTCGGTTTATGAACTCGAAGACGGCTCTATCACATCGTGCCCTCAAGGCGATAATTCATGGCGATTGGTTGCGTCAGGCATCGATGTTGACCAAGATGAAGAGACAGCGACACTGCACCATCCTCGATTTGAAGTGTTAGATGTGCCTGTTTTCTATGTGCCGTATCTAACCATGCCAATTGGAGATACGCGTAAAACGGGTTTCCTCTTTCCTTCTTTATCGTATGGTTCTAGTGATGGTATGGAAGTCGAGGTGCCATTCTATTGGAACATCGCGCCTCAATATGACATGACACTCACCACGCTCTATATGCAGCAACGTGGTACAAAACTCGATACTGATTTCCGCTACCTAACAGATGGTTGGGGAAATGGGGAAATCAAAGGCGAATACCTCAATAGTGATCGCAAATATCAGGACGAGTCTCGTTGGGGCTACCAAGTTAAACACGACGGTATCATCAATAAACAGTGGATAGTCAAAGTCGATTACTCAAAAGTGAGTGATATTGATTACTTCCTCGATCTCGACTCCGACATTGGTAACCGTGAAGATGGTCAACTGGTTCAAGAAGGACAAGTACAATATCGTTCTGACTTCTGGGATGCCTCGTTAACCGTTCGTGACTTCCAAATCTTATTGAAAGAAGAGAACCGCCCTTATCGCCTGCTTCCTCAGTTAGACTTGAACTACTACACGCCGTTGTGGGGAGACTACCTTAACTTTGACGTGAAGAGCCAAGTGAGCCGCTTCGATACCAGCGATGCTGCGCGACCAAATGCGACCCGTGTTCACATTGAACCAGGGCTTACATTACCACTCTCAAACTCATGGGCAACGTGGACAACAGAAGCGCGTGTGCTCTCTACGTATTACTCTCAAGACTTAACGGGTTTGACAGATGTAAACTTGCAAAACCAGTTGGATGATGAAGTTTCTCGTGTTATTCCTGAGTTCCGCACGCATGCGCAACTTTACTTAGAGCGAGATACAAGCTGGATCAAGGGCTACACCCAAACACTGGAGCCTCAGCTGCAGTACTTGTACGTACCTGAAGAAGATCAAACCAACATCTACAACTACGATACCACCTTGCTACAAACCGACTACTACGGGCTATTCCGCAGTCGTAAGTACAGTGGCATTGATAAAATCGCCTCGGCGAACCAGTTAAGCTACGGTGCGAGTACTCGCTTCTTTGATGATGACTATAAAGAGCGTCTTAACGTTTCATTTGGTCAGATTTACTACTTCGATAAAAAGACCAAACTGAGCAACAGCCCAAATCTTCCGGATGAGACAACCAATTACTCATCATGGGCGATTGAAGCTGATTTCAACTACAACGATTACTTGTTCTATCACGGTGGAATTCAATACGATATTGATTTGAGCTCCATGCAGTTGGCAAACAGTACCTTGGAATACCAATTCAACGGCGGCTTTATTCAGGGTAACTATCGCTACGTTACGCGTGAATACATCGAAGATACGATCATTCTCGAAAACCTAGACACAATTACTCGTAAAGGTATTTCTCAAGCAGGTATTGTAGCGGCCTACGAGTTCAACCCGAACTGGTCTGCGAGTGGTCAATACTACTACGACCTCAATGAAAATGCGGACCTAGAATGGTTAGCGAGCCTACGTTACCAATCTGACTGTTGGTACATTGGCGTCACTTACTCAAACCAATTGCTTGGTTGGGAAGACCAAGCTATCGGCAGCACCGGGGCATCACCTGAATACGAAAATAACTTCAGCGTTAACTTCGGTATTCAAGGCTTTGCGACCAACCAGCGTGAAGACACTGCTGTCAAAGAACTGGATGGTTCTGATAACGCGATTAAGTACGGCCGCCCATTCTATCTGAACAATTAATCAAAATAGGCGTCTTAAATGAATAAGACGCCTATTCAAAAATACTGACGGAATTTTAAATGAAAATTTGGAAATCAATCTTATTCACGACCCTACTCTCTTGCGGAGCGGTTGCAGCACCAGTAGAGATCGATAAGGTTGCGGTCATCGTGAACGACGGTGTAGTTCTACAAAGCGACATCGAAACAGCGATGAAAACGCTGCAAGCCAACGCTCGTCAAAGTGGAAAGAGCTTACCTTCTACCAGCGTGTTAAAAGAACAAGTCGTTGAAAAACTTATCATTGATACGTTGCAAGGCCAAGAAGCAGACCGTATTGGTGTGCGTATTGACGACAACCGTTTAAACCAAGCGATTGCAGAGATCGCACGTAATAATGAGCAATCGGTAGAACAACTCGCTGCTTCTGTAGAAAGTGAAGGTTTAAGTTACCCAGAATTCCGCGAACAAATTCGTAAGGAAATCGCCGCATCAGAAGCTCGCAATGCACTGGTTCGTCGCCGTATTAATATCCTTCCAGCAGAGGTCGATAGCCTTGCTGAGCAACTATCACAAGAAACCAATGCGACTGTTCAATACAAAATTGGACACATTCAACTGCGCTTCTCTGACGATAAAGAAAAGTCAGCTGTAGAAGCAGAAGCTAAAGCGCTCGCGAAAAAGCTAAACGAAGGTGCAGACTTTACGGAGATGGCCTACACCTACTCAAAAGGTCCTAAAGCTTTACAAGGTGGTGACTGGGGCTGGATGCGTAAAGAAGAGATGCCAACCATCTTTGCTGATCAGATCAAGATGCAAAACAAAGGCAGCATTATTGGTCCTTTCCGTAGTGGCGTTGGTTTCCACATCCTAAAAATAGAGGATGTCAAAGGCCTAGAAACGGTTGCGGTAACGGAAGTAAATGCGCGTCATATTTTGATTAAACCTACCGTGATTCTGAGCGACGAAGGGGCGAAGAAGCAACTGAATGAATTTGTACGCCGCATCAAAGCCGGTGAAGCAACGTTCGCTCAATTGGCAACACAATACAGTCAAGATCCTGGCTCGGCAGCACAAGACGGTGAACTAGGTTATCAAACACCAGATCTTTACGTGCCAGAATTCAAGCACCAAGTAGAAACTCTGCCAGTTGGCTCAATCAGCGAACCGTTCAAAACCGTTCACGGCTGGCATATCGTTGAAGTGTTGGATCGTCGCCAAGTGGACCGCACTGACTCAGCGATGAAGAACAAAGCTTACCGTATTCTATTTAATCGTAAATTTAATGAAGAAGCGGGCGCATGGATGCAAGAGCTACGCGCAAGTGCGTTTGTTGAAATCGTGGATGACAACAATGACAACTAATACAATTCGTAGAATTGTCGTAACCGCAGGGGAACCTGCGGGTATCGGCCCAGACTTAGTGCTTGCCCTATCGAAAGAAGATTGGGCGCACCAAATTGTCGTCTGTGCCGATAAGAATATGCTGACGGAGCGAGCCAAGCAGCTTGGCATCGAAGTCCAACTATCTGATTACAATCCAGAAGAAGCACCTAAAGCACAAAAAGCGGGCACGCTTATCGTTGACCATATCCAAATATCGGAACCTGCGGTCGCAGGCGAGCTCAATGAAGCGAATGGCCACTATGTACTAAAAACGCTAGAAAGAGCGGCTTTAGGCTGTATGAATGATGAATTTGATGCTATTGTCACCGGCCCTGTTCATAAGGGGGTGATTAATCGCGCAGGTGTTGCATTCAGTGGTCATACTGAATTTTTCGCCGAGAAGTCACAAACGCCGCTAGTCGTAATGATGCTAGCAACGGAAGGACTTCGCGTGGCGCTGGTTACAACACATATTCCTTTAGCTTATGTGTCCAAAGCTGTCACCGAAGAGCGATTAGAAAAAATCATCGATATTCTTCATAAAGACCTTGTAGAAAAGTTTGCTATCGCACAACCAAACATCTACGTTTGCGGGCTTAACCCTCATGCTGGCGAAGATGGCTGCTTAGGTCGTGAAGAGATCGAAACCATCACTCCGACACTGGAAAAAGTTCGACAAGAAAAAGGTATCAACCTGATCGGCCCTCTGCCGGCTGATACCATTTTCAATGAAAAATATTTAAATGATGCTGATGCTGTTTTAGGCATGTACCATGATCAAGTGTTGCCAGTATTAAAATACAAAGGCTTTGGTCGTTCAGTAAACATTACTCTTGGTCTACCTTTTATTAGAACATCGGTGGACCACGGTACTGCATTAGATCTGGCAGGGACAGGTCAAGCGGATACAGGGAGTTTCCGAACAGCGCTCACGCATGCGATAGATTTGGTAGAGAAGAAACAATGAGAAATGATGTCCATTTAGGACACAAAGCGCGTAAACGTTTTGGTCAAAACTTCCTGAACGATCCATACATTATTGATGGAATCGTATCAGCGATTAACCCAAAACCAGGTCAAAACCTGGTTGAAATCGGTCCTGGTCTTGGTGCAATCACTGAGCCAGTAGGTCGTGAAGTAGATAAGTTCACAGTTATCGAATTAGACCGCGATCTGGCGGAACGCCTACGTACTCACCCTGAACTGGCAGATAAGTTGACCATCCATGAGGGTGACGCTATGCGTTTTGACTTCACTCAACTAGTGAAGCCAAACAACAAGCTGCGCATTTTTGGTAACTTGCCGTACAACATCTCTACACCATTGATGTTCCACCTTTTCGAGTTCCATAAAGACATTCAAGACATGCACTTTATGTTGCAAAAAGAAGTGGTAAACCGCTTAGCCGCCGGCCCTGGCAGCAAAGCTTACGGCCGTTTAACGGTAATGGCTCAGTACTACTGTAAAGTGGTACCGGTACTGGAAGTACCGCCAACGGCATTCGTTCCACCACCGAAAGTGGATTCTGCCGTTGTTCGTTTAGTGCCTTACGAAGAGCTGCCATGCCCGGCGAAAGATCTGCGTTTGCTCGATCGCGTTTGTCGTGAAGGCTTTAACCAACGTCGTAAAACAGTTCGTAACTGCTACAAATCGTTGTTAAGCACAGAAGTACTAGAAGAGCTAGGTGTTAATCCAAGCATGCGTCCAGAGAACCTGACGCTAGAACAATTCGTCGCAATGGCGAACTGGCTTGCGGATAACCCGCAGCACTAAGAACTCAAACAATGAGCCAAACCCTTGTAGGTTTGGCTTATTATTATTGGGATATTACGTTTCTGAGGAGTGCACATGGACGTCATTCAACCTTGCATCAAAATTCAAGTTCACACCAAATACATCGAAGAACAGTCCAACCCAGAGCTACAACGCTACGTTTTCGCTTATATCATCACCATCAAAAACCTTAGCCAGCAAACCGTACAGTTAGTGAGCCGCCGCTGGCTAATCACAGACTCGAATGGCAAGCAAATGACGGTTGAAGGTGACGGAGTGGTAGGCCAGCAGCCCTTTATTCCAAGCAATGATGAATACACGTACAGTAGCGGAACCGCGTTAGAAACCCCTGTCGGCGTTATGCAAGGACACTACAAAATGCTGGATGAGAAAGGGCAAGAGTTCATCACCGAAATCGAACCATTTCGCTTGGCTGTTCCAAATGTTTTAAATTAGTAAATTGGAGATTCAGTGGCTACCTATATTGTTGGTGACATCCAAGGCTGTTTTGATGAATTGCAGCGACTACTAGAAAAAGTATCTTTCTCTGCGAAAAAAGACCAACTTTGGCTTGCTGGTGATTTGGTCGCCAGAGGGCCTAAATCACTAGAAACGTTACGCTTTGTGAAGTCACTTGGCGCAAGCGCAATCGTGGTGCTTGGTAATCACGACCTTCACCTTCTAGCAGTGGCTCACGGGATAAAAAAGGTCAAAGACAAAGATAGAACCGCACCTATTTTCACGGCCCCTGACAAAGAGGAACTACTGACATGGCTAGCTCAGCAACCTCTAATGGCCGAGCATGACGAGTTCGTGATGTGTCACGCTGGCATATCACCGCAGTGGAATCTAAAAACAGCGAGAAAGTGTGCCCGTGAAGTTGAGCGCATCATCCAAAGTGAAGAGCTGCCTTGGCTATTAAAAAACATGTACAGCAATCAACCTGATTCCTGGGATGACTCTCTACAGGGTTTGGACCGATACCGTTATATTATCAATGCTTTTACGCGGATGCGCTTTTGTTTCCCTGATGGTCGTTTGGATATGGATTGTAAATTGCCACCGCAACAAGTTTCCGGTAACGAACTTATTCCATGGTTTGAGGTGCCTAAACGTATCCACTTAAACAAAGCGGTGCTCTTTGGGCACTGGGCTGCACTACAAGGCTATATGAACAACGAAGTCATCGGGCTAGATACTGGCTGCGTTTGGGGCGGAAGTCTGACCATGATCCGTTGGGAAGATAAGAAAATTTTCACTCAGGATGCGTTAAGTTAAACACTGAATAACAGTCGATAATCCATAGTAGGAGGAATACCTGTCACTTAACACTTCCTGTAGGGTCATTCCAACGAGCCTTAACGAGACTAGGAATCTAATATCCTCGCGCTGCGAATAGATAGAAATACCTTTGACAACAAGGTACTCGTATAGAGGCTCCTGAATCTCGCTCTTTCGTCGCTTTTCAGGATGACGGTAGGTTGGGATGGCCGCTCGCTGTTACACGAACGGCATTACCGTATTAACTACGCGGTGTTAATCTCGAATTACTTTTCTAACACAGTAAAGCGCATGTTGTAGGCGTTCTTCTCATCGGCTTGATACATTTCTGAGTAAGTCTCCTTAAACTCGTCTCCCCAATCTGGGAACTGAGTATCACCATCAATGGCCGCTTCAATGTGTGTTACATACAGTTTATTGGCCATAGGCAGACAAGTGGTGTAAATCGCACCACCACCAATGATCATCACTTCTTCCACATCACCTGCGACTTCCAGAGCCTGCTCAATCGATGTTACGGTAGTGACACCTTCGATCTTTAGTGTCTCATCACGGCTAATAACAATATTCAAGCGACCTGGTAAAGGGCGACCAATAGACTCATAGGTTTTGCGTCCCATCACAACCGGTTTTCCCATGGTACAACGCTTAAACCAAGCGAAATCGGCGGGAAGATGCCAAGGCATTTGATTGTCTTTGCCAATGATGCGATTGTCGGCCATCGCGGCAATCATACTAATGATCATGTTAGGTCCTTATACAATTGGTCTGCGGCGATAGAATAACAGCCCTGGAACCGCAAGACCAACAGCTAAACCTGCAATAATAAACATGGCCTTAAGAAAGTTTTCCATACAGGTTGCGACAAGCTCGGGTGAGTAGCCAACATGATTGATCTCTACCATAGCGATCATTGCTTTGTACGCAAACACACCCGGCACCATCGGGATCAAAGCAGCCACAGTAAACACTTTTGGATGCGCGAGAAAACGGTGAGACCAGTACACACCAATCATCCCAACTAACGTCGCGGCAAAAAAGGTTGCCCACTCAATAGGAATGCCAAACTGCATCATCAAGTAGCGGCTACCATGACCAATCGCGCCACCAACAGCGCAATACACTAAGGCTCTTTGTGGCACGTTAAAAACCAATGCAAATCCTACGGCGGGAATCGCCGCAAAAAACATGTCATTCAAAAGGCCAAACATCAAATCAAATAAACTCATTAGATAGCCCACCCCCAAATTCCAGTTACACTCATCGCAGCAACGATCCCCAAACATGTCGCCAACGTTAGTAAACTAGCCATCACAAATCGAGCAATGCCCATATTAATGTGGCCTTTCAACATATCTGCGACAGAGTTAATGAGTGGGAAACCAGGTACAAGCATTAATACCGACGATGCCATTGCTACGGTAGGTAGATTACCGATTTGGTAAATTTCCGCCTGTGCTGAAATTAAGGTAGTCACAAAAGCGGTCGCAGCAAAGTTCAATAGAGGGTTGAAATGACGATGACCAATTTCTTGGCGAACGATCATGCCACCAGCTGAAGCTAAAAAGGTCATGATGAATACTCCCCAATCACCACCAGCAAGATGACTGAATGCCGCACAAGACAAGCCAATCATAAACACCACCAACCAGCGGTTATAACGCTCTGGACTGATAGCGTTCAGCTTTTTCTGCGCCATGGTTGAATCGAGCAAACCACGTTCCATCATGATACAGATTCGTTGAATTTGCGTAATAACGCGCATATTGATGCCACGATCAGCGCAGCTTCGGGTGGTGGTGATGCAATGCCCATCCATTACCGTCGTCACAACCAATGCATTAGCTGATAGTGCTACCGCAACTTCATTCACCCCACAAGCAAGGCCAATACGACGCATAATATCGCTCACAAGAGTACTTTCAGCACCATGAGCGAGTAGCATTTGTCCGGCTTGGGCGACAAGACGAGAAATCGATCGTTGAGTAGATACCGCCAACTCTCTATGCGGTATGGTTTCTAGAGTCATAAATAAGTCTAATTCCTTTTAGGGTGTTACTCATTCATACGCGCGAGGGCCAAACTAACCCTCAAAAAACACGACGTATCGGTTATTGTGCCGTAAATCACATCACCTAAATATGATTTAGATACAAAAAAAGCCGCAATAAATAATTGCGGCTTAATGAATTATAGGCAAACAGGCATTGTTTGACCGTTCTGATTAGTCACGAACGTAGACAACGTGACCGTCATCTTCTTCATCGTCCCAGTCATCCCAATCGTCGTCGTCATCTTCAGTGATAACGTCTTTACCCGCCATCGCATCTTTATGGTAATCATCCCACATGAAGTTAACTTTATCTTCTTCAGCCACTTCTTCCTCTTCGCGAGGTAGGTTATCCATAAAGTCAGCCAGTTTGTAACAAAGCTCTTTAGTACCGTTACGATTGATCGCCGAGATCTTAAAGTACTCGTCTTCCCAACCTAGTGCGTCTAAGATTTCTTGGATCTTCTCATTCGCTTCTTCTTCAGGCATTAGATCAACTTTGTTGAACACTAACCAGCGCGGCTTACTTGCCAGTTTTTCGCTGTATTGTTCTAATTCATCAATGATCGTCAATGCATTTTGCACCGGATCGGACTGATCAATTGGCATAATATCGATCATGTGCAGCAACACTCGACAACGCTCTAAGTGCTTCAAGAATCGAATACCAAGGCCAGCGCCATCTGCTGCACCCTCGATCAAACCAGGGATGTCTGCAACAACAAAACTTTTCTCTGGTACGACACTTACGACACCCAAGCTTGGGATCAACGTCGTGAATGGGTAATCAGCGACTTTCGGTTTTGCTGCTGATACTGCGCGGATAAAGGTTGATTTACCAGCATTAGGTAGACCAAGCATACCCACATCAGCAAGAAGCAATAGCTCAAGGCGAATTTCGCGTACTTCACCCTTTGTACCCAATGTTCTCTGACGAGGCGCGCGGTTTACTGAAGATTTGAAACGCGTGTTACCTAGACCGTGCCAACCGCCTTTTGCGATCATCACTTTCTTACCGTGTTCAGCAACTTCCGCCACGATTTCATTTGTGTGGATATCCACAGCGCGCGTACCCACAGGTACACGAAGAACAATGTCTTTACCACGCTTACCTGTACAGTTACCACCGCGACCGTTTTCACCACGCTCAGCTTCGTAGAAGCGCTGGAAACGGTAATCAATCAGGGTATTTAGGTTTTCATCGGCTTGGATATAAACATCACCACCGTCACCGCCATCACCGCCATCAGGGCCACCTTTAGTGATGAATTTTTCACGCCAGAAACTGACAACGCCACTACCGCCATCACCAGCCTGAACTTTTACTACCGCTTCATCTACGAACTTCATCTTTTACTCCGACTACTTCGTGCGTGGATTAAATCTTACTATGTCATCCGACAATTTTAGCAGATGACAGATCTAAGCTCCCAGATTCAAATCGCTTAGGATCTTAGCGAGAAACTTCGATATGTCGACTGCCACAAATAAAAAACCCCGCCGATTCGGCAGGGCTTTTGAATTCAGCTTAAAGCTATTAAGTAATTTGGTTAAAAACCTAATTACTCAGCTTCGATGCTTACAAACTTACGGTTCTTAGGACCTTTCACTTCGAACTTCACTTTACCTTCAGTAAGAGCGAATAGAGTGTGGTCTTTACCGATACCTACGTTGTTACCAGCGTGGAACTTAGTACCACGTTGACGAACGATGATGTTACCTGCAAGTACAGATTCACCACCGAAACGCTTAACACCTAGACGTTTGCTTTCTGAATCGCGGCCGTTACGAGTAGAACCACCAGCTTTTTTGTGTGCCATTGTTAAACTCTCCTAATAGATTAAGCGTTGATACCAGTGATCTTCACTTCAGTGAACCACTGACGGTGACCCTGTTGCTTACGAGAGTGCTTACGACGACGGAACTTAACGATTTTAACTTTATCGCCACGACCGTGTTGTACAACTTCAGCAACAATTTTGCCGCCCTCTACAAGAGGAGCACCAACTTTGATGTCTTCGCCGTTAGCAACAAGAAGAACTTTATCAAATTCTACAGTTGCACCAGTTTCAACGTCTAATTTCTCTAAACGAAGAGTTTGACCTTCGCTTACACGGTGTTGTTTACCACCAGATTGGAAAACAGCGTACATATTTTACTCCGCTTTTTCCGCACAGCCTTTCTTGAGGGTGTGCGCTAAACTAATCATCAATAGGGCGCAGATTCTACAGAATAGATGCTCCTATGACAAGCCATATTTTGAAAAAATTGGCGAAAAGCTAATCGCCAAAGAAAAGTGCGGCAATCATGCCCTTTAGTAATGTATTAATCAACGTTTTTTAGTGTATTATTCGACAATTATATAAATCGAATAAGCCTTGCAGGGTCTAACTTCAGCCGGATATACGATGGATTTTAAAACTATCCAAGCGCTTACTGCCGATGACATGGCAAAAGTGAATGAAACAATTCAAGCCCAACTTAATTCTGATGTCTCTTTAATCAACCAGCTCGGTTTTTATATCGTGAGTGGTGGAGGCAAACGTCTAAGACCGCTTTTAGCGATACTGTCAGCCCGTGCACTTGGTTACCAAGGCAATGGTCATACAATGGCAGCTGCGTTTATTGAGTTCATCCATACAGCGACTTTGCTGCATGATGACGTGGTAGATGAATCAGACATGCGCCGTGGTAAAGCCACTGCGAATGCAGCATTTGGCAATGCGGCTAGCGTATTAGTTGGGGACTTTATCTATACACGCTCATTTCAGATGATGACAGAACTAGGATCCATGAAGATCCTTAAACTAATGAGCAATGCCGTAAACGTGATCGCCGAAGGTGAAGTACAGCAGTTGATGAACTGTAACGACCCTGACACGACAGAAGAAAGCTACATGCAAGTCATCTACTCTAAGACTGCGCGCTTATTTGAATCCGCAACTCAAATCGGTGCAATCTTAAATGATGCTCCTGAGCATGTTGAAATCGCAATGCAAAATTACGGTAAGTATCTAGGCACTGCGTTTCAGCTCATTGATGACGTCATGGATTACACTTCTGATGGCGAAGACATGGGTAAAAATGTGGGTGATGACTTGGCCGAAGGCAAGCCAACTTTACCTCTACTCCATGCTATGCGTAATACCACACCAGAAAACTCAATCATGATTCGTGAAGCGATTGAGAAAGCAAATGGCATGGATCGCTTAGAAGAAATTCTTGCGGTCATGAAAGAAGCAGGCTCTCTGGAATACACAACGCAAAAAGCTCTAGAAGAAGCAGACAAAGCAATCGCAGAACTATCAGTGTTGCCAGAGTCTGAATACAAACAAGCGCTTGTTACTCTGGCTCATGTCGCGGTACAACGCACGAAGTAATCAATAGTTACCCATAACGCAAGACTTATAGCAAAAAGGAAGAGCATGCTCTTCCTTTTTTACGTTTGATACCTAATGACGACGCCGGAGGCGCTAGTAATATCTGTCACTACCGCCATGCAGTTGTGGATCATCTTCTATTTCATCAAAGCTAACGGCGAGCTGCTGTTCAGTCCCTTGTTTGGACAACAATACCGTCTCTGCTTCATGGTCGACCACTAATATCGTACCGACGCCTTGTTGGCACTCAACAACCATGCCTTTACGGATTCGACTCGCTTCCATCATCTTCTCCTTCACTACGTGGTTTTATTCGACCATTTTTACGAAGTTGAGAAATCAAGGATCAAAAAAGCCGATCAAAATGATCGGCTTTCTTCTTATATAGGCTTTCTAGATTACTTTGCGAATTCAACACCAATGTTGATGTCGCCATTTAGTGTTTCTAGCATACCGTCTAATGCAGACTTTTCGTAATCACTGAGTTTGCCGTAGCTTAGTACTTCTTCAACGCCTTCTTTACCCAGTTTCACAGGTTGCGCGAAGTAAGTCGCGTGTTCGCCGTCGCCTTCAACGTAAGCGCACTCAACTACGCCTTCTTCACCTTGAAGAGCACGAACCAGAGACAGACCAAAGCGACATGCAGCTTGGCCCATTGATAGTGTTGCACTACCACCACCCGCTTTCGCTTCTACAACTTCAGTACCTGCATTTTGAATACGTTTCGTTAATGCTTCTACTTCTTCAGCTGTAAACTCAACACCTTCTACTTGAGACAGTAGAGGTAAGATCGTTACGCCAGAGTGACCACCGATTACTGGCACGCGAACGTCACCTGGATCTTTGTCTTTTAGCTCAGCAACAAACGTTTCTGAACGGATAACATCCAACGTTGTTACACCAAATAGACGACGCTTATCATAAACACCCGCTTTTTTAAGAACTTCAGCAGCAATTGGCACTGTTGTATTTACAGGGTTTGTGATGATACCAACACAAGCTTTCGGACAAACAACCGCAATCTTCTCCGCTAGCGATTTAACGATACCAGCGTTTACATTAAATAGATCCGCACGATCCATACCTGGCTTACGCGCAACACCAGCAGAAATTAGCACAACATCCGCGCCTTCTAGTGCTGGAGTAGGATCTTCACCAGCGTAACCTTTGATAGAAACTGGCGTAGGGATGTGGCTAAGATCAGCGGCCACACCAGGAGTTACTGGAGCAATATCATATAGGGCTAGATCAGAACCAGCAGGAAGACGGTTCTTAAGTAGAAGGGCCAGGGCTTGACCGATGCCACCAGCGGCACCAATAACGGCTACTTTCATGTAGTTCTCCTTGAGAGTATTTCTCTTATAAACGTATTCGTAGGGTAGTTTGTAACCAACTTAAATAAAGCTATCGGAATCACAACTTGATTACAATCAATTAACGCTAGCTTTGCGACCTCGCGCAACTCGCTGTTACCGTGCTACAAATGGGGCCTGGATTATTCTTTTATTCTGTTGAAATGACAAGGAATTCAAGAAAACAGATACAGCCCTACTTCAGCGCGCTAAAGAATTCTATGTGGTATATAGTTTACAGTGACGCATCTAACATAATACTGGGACTCTTTGGCACCGCCTGAATATATATGCGAGAATATGCAAAATTGCTGACCCGTAATAAGAGATTTGTAATGACTATGCGCAATTCAGAAAAACAAGACAACTTAGTTCGCGCCTTTAAAGCCCTGTTAAAAGAAGAAAGCTTTGGCTCACAGGGCGAGATTGTTGACGCACTCAAACAGCAAGGGTTTGAGAGTATCAACCAATCTAAAGTCTCACGTATGCTGACTAAATTTGGCGCCGTCCGTACGCGCAATGCAAAAATGGAAATGGTTTACTGTCTTCCTGCTGAGCTAGGTGTCCCAACAGTCAGCAGCTCTCTGCGTGAACTGGTACTAGACATCGATCGTAACGCAGCGTTAGTAGTAATTCACACCGGCCCAGGTGCAGCACAGTTGATTGCTCGCTTGCTTGATTCACTCGGTAAATCCGAAGGTATTCTTGGTGTTGTCGCAGGTGACGATACCATTTTCATTACGCCAACCATGGCAATTACGACTGAGCAACTCTTCAAATCAGTGTGCGAGCTGTTCGAATATACTGGTTAAGTTCTATAAAGCTTCAATCAGCTAACTCATTGTGGGTTATAAAAGAAGTCTCATTTTGTAGCCCATAATTTATGTAAATTTTTTGCTTACTCCGCTCATTCTTTAACCATCCGTTTTGTGATTAACATCACGCAATTGATCTTTTTCATTTCAGTCACTAAATGTTAATTAAGTAATTGTTATAAAAAGAATTAAATCACAAATTGAATCCTATCCCCTGATACAAAATTCAGACTTATCAACTATAACATTTAACAATTGGATAATTTTCTGCCAATTTTTTGTTATGATTCGCTCGCTTTTTCAAACGATTGGATTGAAAAAGGTGCCGTTTCCAAATAGGAAACTCCAGAAGTGATTTATGGTTATTTCCGGGTAAATAATGAATATAAGGAAGGGAAATTCATGGCATTTAACAAACTTCTCAAAGTAGGCGCTATCGCTGCAGCCGTAATGGGCGCAGGCGCAGTTAACGCTCAAGAGTTTATTACCATCGGTACTGGCTCTGTGACTGGTGTTTACTACCCAACTGGTGGTGCTATCTGTAAGTTGGTAAATAAAGGTCGTAAAGACCACAACATCCGTTGTTCAGTAGAATCAACTGGTGGCTCAATTTACAACGTTAACACTATCCGTGCAGGCGAATTAGATTTTGGTATCGTGCAATCGGATTGGCAGTACCACGGCTACAACGGTACGAGCAAGTTTGAAGAACAAGGCCCGTACAAGAAGCTACGCGCAATGTTCTCTCTTCATACAGAACCTTTCAACATCATTGCGCGTGCAGATTCAGGTATTGAAAACGTTGAAGACCTGAAAGGTAAGCGCGTAAACATCGGTAATCCAGGCTCTGGTGACCGTGCAACGATGGGCGTTGTCATGGAAGCGATGGGTTGGACAAACGACAGCTTCAAATTGGCGTCTGAGCTAAAAGGCTCTGAACGCTCTCAGGCACTTTGTGATAACAAAATTGACGCCTTCATTTACATGGTCGGCCACCCGAACGGTTCAATCAAAGAAGCAACCACATCATGTGATGCGAAGCTAGTTTCAGCAACAGGCCCTAAAATCGATAAAATTGTTGCCGACAACCCATACTACGCCTTTAGCTCAGTACCGGCTGGTATGTACCGCGGTACAGACAAAGACGTAAACAGCTTTGGTGTTGCAGCAACAATGGTAACGACCTCTGATGTTTCAGACGATGTCGCTTACAACGTGGCAAAAGCTGTGTTTGAAAACTTTGATACCTTCAAACGTCTACACCCTGCATTCGCAAACTTGAAGAAAGAAGACATGGTAAAAGCTGGTCTTTCTATTCCTCTTCACCCAGGTGCAGAAAAATACTACAAAGAAATGGGTCTAATTAAGTAATTTCCTCAGACTCTACATACAGGCAGGAAAGAATATTTTCTGCCTGTTTGAGCATACAGGTTGTAGCACGTTCTAACTGTATGCTTCATTCGCCAGTTTTCTTCTGAAAACTGCGAGCTCATACCCAAGAAAACTTAAACGCCGCCTAACAGAGTATCCAACAATCAACACTTTGAGTTCAGGCAGCAAAATACTCGAAAGCAAACTTCGCTCCATTCACTACACTGATAGAGGCGAAGTGTGGTTCTCGATAAAAATCAGACAGGACCATCAATAATAAGGAAAAAGTACATGGCGACGAATCAAGCTCCGTCACAAGATGTGCAAGAAATGGTGGCTCAGGCAGACACAGGTGCACGTAGCCCTTCGGGAATGCAAGGACGAATCCTTTGGTTTGTTCCTCTGTGTTGGTCACTATTTCAATTATGGTACGCATCCCCGTTACCATTTATTTTCAATTTTGGCGTACTGAACGACACGGAAGCGCGATCTATCCACCTTACTTTCGCGATCTTTTTGGCTTTCACTGCTTATCCAGCGATGAAGAATTCTCCTCGCGATCATATCCCTCTTGTTGATTGGATACTCGCGTTGGCTGGCAGCTTTTCAGCAGCCTATATATACCTTTTTTATACCGAGCTAGCAGGACGCTCAGGCGCACCGACAACGGTTGATATCGTTGTTGCTGTTATCGGTATGCTCCTCCTTTTAGAAGCAACACGCCGAGCACTTGGTCCACCATTAATGGTCGTGGCTGCTGTTTTCCTTACTTACACCTTTGCAGGCCCTTACATGCCTGACGTTATCGCGCACAAAGGGGCAAGCTTGAACAAGGCCATGTCTCACTTGTGGCTAACAACAGAAGGCGTTTTTGGGGTTGCGCTAGGTGTTTCTACCTCTTTTGTCTTCTTGTTTGTATTGTTTGGAGCAATGCTGGAACGCGCTGGTGCCGGTGCTTACTTCATTAAAGTTGCCTTCTCGTTGCTTGGCCATATGAAAGGTGGTCCAGCTAAAGCGGCCGTTGTTGCATCAGGTTTATCTGGTCTGGTTTCTGGTTCTTCAATCGCAAACGTAGTAACAACTGGCACCTTTACCATTCCACTGATGAAGCGTGTTGGCTTTCCCGGCACAAAAGCGGGTGCGGTAGAGGTAGCGGCTTCAACCAATGGTCAGTTAACACCGCCAATCATGGGTGCAGCAGCATTTTTGATGGTGGAATACGTCGGTATCTCCTACGTTGAGGTGATTAAAGCTGCCCTACTTCCAGCGCTAATCTCTTATATTGCTTTAATTTACATTGTTCACCTTGAAGCATGTAAAGCAGGCATGACAGGCCTTCCTCGTCGCCACAACCCAACACTAGTACAAAGTCTGCTGTCCTTTACTGGCACAATCTTAGGATTGTGTGTGATCAGCGCATTGGTTTACTACGGAGTGGGTTGGACAAAGGACGTCTTTGGTGATGCCGCGACACCAATTGTTACCGTCGCACTATTAATCGCGTACGTTGGGTTGGTGAAAGTCTCAGCAAATCACGTGCAAGATGGCGCAATTGAGATTGATGCAGAATTAACAGAAGTACCTGATCCTGGCCCAACCGTTAAGTCAGGCTTGCACTACCTACTCCCTATCGTCGTATTAGTTTGGTGTTTGACTGTCGAACGTTTCTCACCTGGCCTTTCGGCATTCTGGGCAACGGTGTTCATGATTTTCATTTTGCTTACTCAACGTCCGTTGATTGCACTGCTGTCAAAGCAAGGTGACATGCTTCAGCAAACCAAAGATGGCTTTGTCGATCTTGCCGAGAGCTTAGTTTCTGGTGCGCGTAATATGATTGGTATCGGCGTTGCAACCGCGGCAGCGGGCACCGTTGTTGGTGTTGTTACACTAACGGGTATCGGCCTAGTGATGACCGACTTCGTCGAGTTTATCTCTGGTGGCAGTATCATTCTTATGCTGCTGTTTACCGCCATCATTAGCTTGGTTCTGGGGATGGGTCTGCCAACAACGGCGAACTACATCGTGGTCTCTACGCTAATGGCGCCGGTTATTGTTACGCTCGGCGCGGCGCATGGCTTGATTATTCCGTTGATAGCGGTGCACTTGTTCGTTTTCTACTTTGGTATTTTGGCCGACGATACCCCACCTGTAGGTCTTGCAGCTTTTGCAGCAGCCGCAATTGCGAAATCAGATCCAATTCGTACCGGTATCCAAGGTTTTACTTACGATATTCGAACCGCTATTTTGCCGTTCATGTTTGTGTTCAATACCCAGTTATTGTTAATGGGGATCGACTCTTGGTGGCATTTGGCACTCACGGTCATCTCATCGATCATTGCAATGCTGATATTCTCTGCGGCAACTCAAGGGTGGTGGTTCACGCGTAACAAGTGGTGGGAAACAGTCCTATTATTAGTACTGACGTTTTCGTTTTTCCGTCCAGGTTTTTGGTGGGACATGCTGTACCCAGCGAAAGTTCTTTCTCCTGGCGTTGAGGTAGCTCAAATCACGGAAACACTAAATGTAGGAGAATCATTGGAGTTACGTGTTGCCGGTGAAAACCTTGAGGGCGACTACATTGAGAAAACGGTTCGTCTTCCATTCGAAGACAGTGCGACAACAGCAGACGCACGTATTTCATCTATGGGTCTGATGCTGACCGAAAGTGACAAAAAAATGATTGTCGATATGGTTGAATTTGGTAGTCCAGCAGAGTCCGCAGGTATCGACTTTGATTGGGAAATCAAGTGGGTTATCCAGGATGCAGACCGTCCGATGAAAGAGTGGGTGTTTGTACCATGCTTAATGATTTTGCTGGTGCTTGCCATGAACCAAAAACGTCGTGCTCGTAAGGAACAATTGAGCGCATAACCGATTTGGCCCCGAGGATAAAGGGGCCTTAATGAGAGACATTGAATGTACAAACAAATTCTTGTTCCGGTTGATCTAAATGACCAAGGCTTTTCAGACCGAGCGGTTGAACTAGCGGTTTGGCAGGCAAAGCAAGCAAATGCTCAAATCCATCTTCTGACGGTACTACCTGGTATTCACATGTCGATGGTTGCCACATACTTTCCGAAAGATGCTGCGGCCAAAATGAAGCAAGACGTGAAGCAGCAACTAAAAACTTTCGCTAATGAGCATATTGCTGAAGATGTGGTTTACCAAGTGCATGTTGCTGAAGGCAAGGCCTACGCGACCATTCTTGATTATGCAGAACGTTTAGGCGCTGATCTCATCATTATGCCAAGTCACAAGCGCTCTAAAATCAATAAAGTAATGCTTGGCTCTGTCGCGAGTAAGGTTGTGGAATATTCTCCAATCAATGTGATGGTCGTAAAACCGCAAGGCTAAGTAAATACAGAAACGAAAAAGGACGCTAACATTAGCGTCCTTTTTATATTAAACAAGTAAGGGTTATGCCATCACTGGGTAATCGGTATAACCTTCTGCTCCACCCAAATAAAAGTGTTCTGGTTTCGCCTCATTAAAAGGTGCATTTTTCTTAAATCGCTCAACTAAATCTGGGTTTGCGATAAAGGGAACGCCAAATGCGACCACATCAACTTTGTTTTCTGCAATTGCTGTTGCCGCTTCTTGTGCACTGTAGCCCACGTTCGCCATTAAGTGACCTTTATAGTTTTCGCGTGCTGGCTTGAGAACATCTGCTTTTTGTACGCCTTTCAGATCCGCACGCATCACGTGCCAATAAGCAAGATCGAAAGAATTAAGTTGCTCTGCTAAGTAACGCACCAAGCCAACTGGATCACTGTCTTTCATGTCATTAAATCCATTTAGCGGAGATGTACGCAGACCGACTCTTCCGGGTCCCCACACCTCAACGACTTCTTTCACTATCTCAAGTAAAAATCGAGCACGATTTTCAACCGAGCCACCGTATTCATCGGTACGTAAATTTGAGCCGTCACGAAGGAAGTTATCAATAAGATAACCATTGGCGCCATGTATCTCGACCCCATCAAAGCCGGCTTTCTTGGCGTTTTCTGCACCTTGTTTAAACGCCGCAACAATGGAAGCTATCTCATCCACTTCGAGTGCTCGTGGTACCGTATATGCTTGCTTACCCGAAGGGGTATGGACTAATTCATCACGAATGGCCAATGCGCTCGCCGCTACAGGTGTTTTTCCTTCATTCAGATCAGGATGACAAGCTCGTCCCGCATGCCAAATTTGCAGTACAATCTTACCGCCTCTCTCATGAACCGCATCCGTTACCTTTTTCCAAGCTGCGATTTGCTCTTCGTTGTAAATGCCCGGCTCTGCCATGAAAGCAGACGTACCTTCCATCACCATGGTGCATTCAGCAATGATAAGTCCGGCACTCGCACGTTGAGCGTAGTATTCAACCATAAGGTCATTAGGAATATGGTCTGCGCCAGCACGAGCTCGCGTTAAAGGCGCCATAATGGCACGGTTATCTAATACTAATTGACCGAGTTCGATAGGAGAAAATAAGTCTACAGAGTTGGACATGTTGTTTACCTCAAATGACAATAACTTGATGGCTAAGGATGAGGTGCCAGACTATAATCAGATTAATATTGAAACAATATGGATAATTGAAAGTGATTGTTCGCAATTTAGAAACAATTGACTTTAGAACGCTTTCTATCTTTGTCACAAGCTGTCGACTACTGAGCTTAACCAAGTGCGCGCTGGAGTTAAACCTACCAAAATCTACTGTTAGCAAAGCCATAACCAAACTCGAACAACACTTTGAAGCCAAACTGCTAGAGCGCACAACCCGAAAGTTAGTGATCACCGAAGCTGGCCAAATGGTTTTAGAGCGTGCTGCAAGCTTAGTTGAGGAATTCCACTCAATTGGCCATGACGTTCAGGAGATGGAACAACAGATCCAAGGCCGGCTGCGTATTTCCGCGCCACCAGCGTTGGATGCGTATATGGCGGAGCACATCTTTTTGCCATTTTTAAAACAATGGCCAAAAGTACAAATTGCGTTAGAAGCATCGAACGATTTTGTTGATCTCTTTTCACACGGCTTTGATATGGCAATTCGAGTCGGTCAGATAGTTGATGATCGATTGATCGCAAAAAAATTAGGCTATACCACTCGAGTTCTGGCTGCTAGCCCTGAGTATTTAGCTGAGTTCGGCGTACCTGAAACGCCAGAAGATCTGACAAAACACAACTGTTTGAGGTATCAATATGTTTCAGAAATAGGGCCTTGGACGCTGATCTCACACGATAATACCGTCAATGTTTCAATAACCAGTAACTTCTCAAGTACAACTGTAGAAGCAATATTGAAAGGCGCACTTAAAGGACTAGGCATCGCTAACTTACCTGTGCAAAACATGACGCAAGAGCTAGAAAGTGGCACCTTAGTCAGAGTGTTGCCGCAATGGCACACGGTACCAATGCCTATTTATCTAGTCTATCGTCCTGGAGCAAACCGCCCACGGCGCGTACAAGCAATGATTGACCATATCATGAGCTTAAGATCTCAATTTGAATTTGGCCCTAGGCATGGTTTGTGTTGCGGAGAAGCATAACCTAGCAACTATCAGGCACTAGCATGCGGCTCGGATAAATGCCGCAAGCTTCTCACTAGCATGCTGTTCACTCAATGCAGACATATCACCCGCGGCTTCCACTTTACCATCTGCCACAAACACAAAGTGGCTGGCAATCGCTTTGGCATCGCTTAAATTGTGCGTGACCATCAATACGGTTATTCCCCGCTCTGCTGCGAGTTTTTTTACCAAGCTCAGCATCTCTTCACGCAACACCGGATCAAGCGCCGAGAACGGCTCATCCAATAGCCACATGGGATGAGGCTGAACAAAACAACGCGCTAAGGCAACACGTTGACGCTGGCCACCAGAAAGATGCTCTGGCAAACGGTCGAGGTACTCTGCAACACCAACTTGCTGCGCGGCTTGTTCAATCTGACGATTTTGGTCCACCGTAAGCTTTAGCCCTGGGTGTAAGCCCAAACCGATGTTGTCACGCACCGATAAGTGAGCAAACAAATTGTGCTCTTGGAACAACATAGAGAACGGACGCAGATAAGGCTCTTTACGCACAATGGACTCACCATCAACACAAATATCACCACGGTCAGGATGGATGAATCCTGCCACCAACGCCAGCAAGGTTGACTTCCCTGCCCCACTTGGTCCCATCAGCGACACAATCTGTCCTTGCTCAATCGTTAAGTCAAAACGAAACAGTTCACGTTGGTAGGTGTACTGCACATCATCCAACACTAACATTACGCTCTCTCCTTCGTTTTCAATACTTTCTCAATCAAGGCAAAACAGCCCACACTCAACAACAATAGGGTCACCGATACCACCGCAGCTGCGTCCATCTGATAGCTGCCAAGCAGCTGGAATAAATACAGAGGTAAAGTGCGGAACTCTTGTCCGCCAAACAACGCAATAGCACTTAAATCGCCAATCGCAAACATAAAGCTGATCGCAAACGCATGTGCAAACGGCTTGCGTAGCGCCTGCCACTCCACCACTTTAAACCGTTGCCAGCCACGCATGCCTAAGCTGGCACATACATACTGATACTGTTGTTCAATGTGCAGCATTGGCTGCGCTAGCGTTTTGATCACGTAAGGCAAAGCCATCAAACCGTTCACCAAAATCACGACAAAAAATGCCAAGCTAAAAACATCGGTAAATGCGCGCAGTAGTAAGAATAAACCGGTGCTAATCACCAGACCTGGAGTCACCAAAATAACGGTGCCGATTAACTCAATCTGATCGGCTCGCGTGTTTTTGTACTGCAACCGCCAACGGCGACTGGTCAATAGTATGGACACCCCTGCAGCGACCGCAAGCGCGCTAGCGACACAGGCGACTTTGAGGGAGTTCAATAGCGCAGACCAAAAACGCTCATCGGTTAATACTGTCCAAACTTGTTGGTTGATGCCACTCAGTAACACCATCAATAACGGCGGTATTACCAGTAAAAAGGCACCTATGATCCAAAAGCTATCCCAAGCTTTTGACCACCCATGATCCTTCGTTAAATATTGCTGTACCGATGTGCTTCCAGCACTGATAGAAACAGGCCTTGTTAACTTCTGCACTCCAATAGCAAGCAGTCCACATAACAGCATCTGCCACAGCGCCAATAACGCCCCAGCTTGTAAATCAAAATCAAACTTAATCGCTTGGTAAATGGCCAATTCAATGGTGGTGGATTTTGGCCCGCCCCCCAACGCCATTACAGTGGCAAAACTGGTAAAGCACAACATAAACACCAACCCACAAACGTGGGGAAGCTGCTGCCTTAAACGCGGCCATTCTACCCAACGAAACTTATCCCAATGGCTCATCCCAAGATGCGCGCAAAGCTTATGCTGCTCGGCAGGAATAGACTCCAAGGCTTGCAGAAGCAATCGTGCCGCGTAAGGTAAATTAAAGAACACATGGGCGAGTAAAATGCCGTTCAAACCGTAAATAGAGAATGGCAGTTTAGTGTCGAAACTTTGCAACCACTGCGCCAACAAACCACTGTTGCCATAAATCGCTAACAGCCCAAAAACACCAACCAAAACCGGCAAAACCAGTGTCGATGCAAACAGCTTAAGCAGTAATGATTTACCAATAAATTGGCGACGCGAAAGTGCGTGCGCTACTGGAATGGCAAAGCCAACACTGAGCAATGTGGAAAGAAACGCTTGGTAGAAACTGAACTTGGTGACATGTTGATAGTACGGGTCGCCCCATACCACAGACACATCAAGTGAAGGGGCTTGAACAATCAAAGCACCTAGGGCAGAAATAACAAAGGTCGCGATGATCATCGCGACCCCTAAACCTATTTTTGGAACAGAATTCAAAGGTAAAACCTATCTCATTCAGATGAGGGTGGAAACGTCAGCTAAAACGTCAATGCGCTTTGCCATTCGCGAATCCAAGACTTACGCATTTTTGCCACTTCATCAGCACTAAAGCTCAACGACTTGCTTGGAACACTCAAAGTTTCAAAACCTTTAGGTAACTCAACGTCAGTGACTGGGTACATCCAGTTACCCGTTGGCATCGCCGATTGGAACTCATCACTTAAAATGAAACTCATAAATTGATCAGCAAGTTCTGAATTTTTTGCCCCTTTCACTTTGGCGGCGACTTCAACTTGCATGTAGTGGCCTTCAGCAAAACTCGCCGTAGCAAACTTCGAATCGTTTTCCGCAATTAAGTGGTACGCAGGTGAAGTGGTGTAAGAAAGCACTAAATCGGACTCACCATTGAGGAACATAGAATACGCCTCAGACCAACCTTTCGTGACCGTTACGGTTTTGCTCGCTAGCTTCTGCCACGCTTGCGTCACATCGTCGCCATAAATAGATTTCATCCATAGCATTAAGCCTTGGCCCGGCGTTGAAGTCCGCGGATCTTGGTAAATCACTTTCAGATCGTCGCGCGTTTCCACCAGCTCTTTCATGCTTTTCGGCGGATTAGCCAGTTTCTCTTTGTTGTACACAAACGCGAAGTAGCCGTAATCGTACGGTACAAACGTCGTGTCACTCCAACCGTTTGGTAACACTGTGTTAGCCGTATCCACATTGTGCTCGGCAAGCAGACCGGTTTTCTTCGCTTCTGCCATCAGATTGTTATCCAAACCTAACACGATGTCGGCTTTGCTATTACCGCCTTCAAGACGAAGACGATTCAGGATCGACACACCATCGTCTAATGCCACGAAGTTAACGTCACAGCCACATTTTGCTTCAAAAGCTTGCTCGATTTTAGGACCCGGCCCCCAATCTGCGGCAAAAGAGTCGTAGGTATAGATGGTTAATGTGTTTTCAGCGGCAAACGCTGAAGTAGAGGTGATTGCAGCTAAGGCAATCAGATTTAGAGTGGTTTTCACTGCTCGCTCTCCATGAGTATTTCAGAGAAATAAGTTGAGCGGCACAGGGTTTGAGGCGGCTATTAAGGATTTCCAATATCCAGACTCAATTCCTACGCCAGCATTATCTGGTTCAGGTAATACGGGTCCCTAGTAAAGCACTTAGGTCTCAGCGCCCAAATGCATTGATTGACTCAATGCAAAATGGGTTTGCTCCCCGATGAGTTGGATGGATTGTAAAGGTATTTGAGTGGTTACACAATCAGCTCACGAGCGCTGGTCATAGCCCCAACGAGGCACCAAACCTTGCTCAATACCTAAGTGGTCGAGAATTCTCGCCACCATAAAATCCACTAAGTCTTCAATGCTCTTTGGCTGATGGTAGAAGCCCGGGGCCGCTGGCATGATGGTGACGCCCATTTGCGATAGCTTGTGCATGTTCTCCAGATGTAGCGTTGAAAATGGCGTTTCACGAACCACGAGCAACAGCTGCCCGCGCTCTTTCATTACCACATCAGCGGCCCGTTCGATCAAGTTGTCCGACATACCGTGTGCTATGGCTGCAACGCTTCCCGCAGAACATGGGCAAACCACCATTTGCTTTGGTGCAGCAGAACCAGACGCAACCGGCGAGAACCAATCATCTTTACCGCAAACGGTGATGTTATTTCGATTGCAGTTCAGGTGCTCTACCAATGCTTGCTGCGCCGCTTCTGGGCCACTTGGTAGCTTAAGATTATGCTCGGTTGCCATCACAACACGAGCCGCCGAAGAAATCAGAACGTAGACATGATAATCCGCCGCAACCAAGCATTCTAAAAGACGAAGGCCGTAGGGAGCACCAGAAGCACCCGTTAATGCCAACGTGATGGCTTTTTTATGAGAGGGTTGTGTTTTGTTTTGCATATCAATCAGGCTTTTTGTTTTAACTGCTCAAGAAGTTTTCCGTGAATACCACCAAAGCCACCGTTGCTCATGACTAGAATTTGGTCACCTGGTCGCGCACGTTCGACGATCTTGGCTACAAAGTTATCTATATCCGCATCGACAAACGCTGGCTGTGTGCATTGGTCGGCAATGTCTTGCACAGACCACTCGATATTATCTGGCTGGAACAAGAAGACTTCATCTGCACTGTGTAGTGACTCTGCAAGTGTGTTTTTGTGTACGCCACGCTTCATGGTGGCAGAACGCGGCTCTAACACTGCTAGGATGCGTTTTTCACCTACCTTGTTACGCAAACCACCGACAGTAAGTTCAATTGCCGTTGGGTGATGCGCAAAATCATCGTAAACCGTCACACCTTGTTCTTCACCTTTCAGCTCTAAACGGCGCTTGGTATTGATGAAACGCCCTAATACTTGGCAAGCAAGATCCGGAGTGACTCCAACATGTCGTGCAGCAGCGATTGCCATCAGCGCATTATCCACATTGTGGTCACCCACCAAATTCCATTCGACGGTACCAACCTTCTCGCCTTGCAACGCAACGTCAAATTTTGAGCCATCAAGCACTAATTTGTGCGCTTGCCAGTCACCATTCTCACCAGAGAACTGTTTTTCAGTCCAGCAGCCACGCTCTAATACATCCGCTAACGCCTGATCTTTTCTCGGCGCTAAGATCAATCCATTGCCCGGTACAGTTCGCACTAAATGATGGAATTGGCGCTTGATCGCTTCTAGATCATCGAAGATATCAGCATGATCAAACTCAAGATTGTTCATGATTAAAGTGCGAGGATGGTAATGCACAAACTTAGAACGCTTATCGAAAAAAGCACTGTCATATTCGTCCGCTTCAACGACAAAAAACATACTTTCACCCAAACGAGCAGACACTCCGAAGTTACCGAGTACCCCACCGACTAAGAAACCCGGTTGATAACCACAATCTTCAAGTATCCAAGCAAGCATGCTCGACGTGGTCGTTTTCCCATGTGTACCCGATACCGCCAATACCCAACGATCATGCAGCAAAAACTCGTTGAGCCACTGCGGGCCAGAGGTGTAACGCATGTTAGTGTTGAGCACATGCTCGACACAAGGGTTGCCACGGCTCATCGCATTACCAATCACCACAAGATCTGGTTGAGGGTCGAGTTGAGACGGGTCAAAGCCTTCAATAATTTCAATACCTTGAGACTCAAGCAGTGTGCTCATTGGCGGATAAACGTTGGCATCAGAACCAGTGACTTTATGTCCTAATTGGCGCGCTAGAATCGCTGCGCCGCCCATAAATGTGCCACAGATACCCAAGATATGAATGTGCATAAACTAAACCTTGTAATGCGTTTTTTAATGCTTTCATTATCGCGATTACCGCCTGAAAAGCGAGTGACTTTAGCCTTCTTCTTGCAGTCCCTTTCACAAATATGACAAGGTTGAACACAGACTGTACAACCTCTTGCTTACTGATGAATCCCTCAAACAAGTCTACAAATAAATTGAGATCTCAAACAGTTACTTCATTACCATTAAAAAGATCTGCGACTTAAACTTACATCCAGCGCAATCGTTTAACATTCATAAAGAGATGCTCACTTGCGCACTACCCCCAATAAAATGAAAATGTAAGGATTAACCATGTCAGGACTGCGCACCCTAGGCGAGTTCATTGTCGAAAAACAAGCGGATTTCCCCCACGCTAGCGGTGATCTATCATCCCTTTTAGCCTCCATTCGTTTAGCTGCAAAAATCGTTAACCGCGAAATCAACGCAGCGGGTCTCGGTGATATCACTGGTGCTGTAGGCACGGAAAATGTCCAAGGTGAAGATCAGCAAAAGCTCGATGTTTACGCGAACGATAAGTTCAAAGCCGCGCTTGAAGCTCGTGATCAAGTGTGTGGCGTTGCCAGTGAAGAAGAAGACGAAGCAGTTGCGTTCAATAAAGAACTCAACCAAAACGCCAAATATGTAGTACTGATGGACCCACTTGATGGTTCTTCTAACATCGATGTGAACGTCTCTGTTGGTACTATCTTCTCGATTTACCGTCGTGTTTCTCCAATCGGTACTCCACCAACTGAAGAAGACTTCCTACAACCTGGTCACAAGCAAGTGGCTGCGGGCTACGTGATTTACGGCTCCTCCACCATGTTGGTATACACAACTGGTAACGGCGTAAACGGCTTTACTTACGACCCATCTATCGGCAGCTTCTGTCTTTCTCATGAAAACATGATGATTCCTGATGATGGTAAGATCTACTCCATCAACGAAGGTAATTACATTCGTTTCCCTCAAGGGGTGAAGAAGTACATCAAGTACTGCCAAGAAAACGTGCCAGAAGACGGTCGCCCATACACTTCTCGCTACATTGGCTCGCTGGTTGCTGATTTCCACCGCAACCTACTGAAAGGTGGTATCTACCTTTACCCAAGCACACAAAGCCACCCACAAGGCAAGCTACGCCTGCTTTACGAATGTAACCCTATGGCATTCCTCATTGAGCAAGCTGGCGGCATTGCATCGGACGGCGTGAATCGCATAATGGACATCAAGCCTACTGAGTTGCACCAGCGTGTACCTTTCTTTGTGGGTTCGAAGAACATGGTTCGCAAAGTTGAAGAGTTCCTTGAACTGCACCGCGACGAAGAATAATTTCAGACCTTTGTCCAACGCGGCAGGTGTTTACCTGCCGCGTTTTTGTCGCTAAAGTGAAACGCGAATTTATCATCAGATGAAGCCGCTTTTGTGTGACTCATCGTTAATGAAAAGGAATATTCTAATGAGCTTAAACCATGTACCAGCAGGCAAGTCGCTGCCTGAAGATATCTATGTCGTTATCGAAATTCCTGCAAATGCAGATCCAATCAAGTACGAAGTAGATAAAGACTCTGGTGCTGTATTTGTCGACCGTTTCATGTCTGCACCAATGTTCTACCCATGCAACTATGGCTACGTGAACAATACCCTGTCGCTTGATGGCGATCCAGTCGACGTATTGGTACCAACACCATACCCACTCATGCCAGGTTCAGTCATTCGCTGCCGTCCTGTTGGCGTTTTGAAGATGACAGATGAATCGGGTGAAGATGCAAAAGTGTTTGCGGTTCCCCACTCAAAAATCTCGAAAGAGTACGAGCACATCCAAGATGTGGACGATATCCCAGAACTACTGAAAGCGCAGATCACGCAATTCTTTGAGCGTTACAAAGAGCTTGAAGCAGGCAAATGGGTGAAAGTGGATGGGTGGGCAGATGTTGCTGCCGCTAAAGCTGAGATCCTAGAATCTTACGAGCGAGCTCAGAAAAAATAAGCATCACTGCTGATACAAAATTAAAAAGAGCTGCTCTAGGGCAGCTCTTTTGCTTTCATCTTACCTGTGTCAACTAGATAGGTGCGCCTGCTGAAGACATTCGTCCAGCGTCGTAGTCATGTTGAAAGAAGGGGTCAACATCATCACAAATGCCAAAATACGGACGCCCGATAACACCGAGCATATAAGCACTTTGCTCACAATACTCTTGCTTGCCTTGCTGGTAACCCGCTTGATAAGCCATTATCAGTTCTGGCGTCGCATGGTTAACATCATCCAGCTTCGCAATTCGCTCCTCAGATAACTCCCGTAATCCATCTAAAGCTGACTGCTTACCAAACACTTGCCAATCGGTCACATTATTCGAAGTCGGTAGTGTTGTTTGTGCGCATGCAGCAAGAAGCAACGCCATTACTCCAATTACGAATGCTTTCATCGTGACTCCTTAGTGTTTAGCTCGTTGCTATTGATAATGTCAGTATAGCTCACACCTTTTGACACCAATCTCCGGAAGCGATTTCTTCGGTTAACTGCTCAGTATCTTGATATAAGTAGATCCAAGCTTGGCCAAAAGGCGTAACGATGCTCTCTCGGCGATATTCCACTGGCACATCTTCTAACCTATCTAGCTCAGATAAGGTTTCATCATCAATCAGATACACTTCACCTTGAATCGAGCGTTGCCCAACAGACAACGCTGGATAAGGGCCTAAGTCATACATTGCAAATTGAGCATCCGTTTCATGTAAACCAAGAAACTGCGCCGAGCGCAAATACTGATGGTTGTACTCTCCCTTGCGTAACGTGCCGTAGACAAAAATCAAATGCTGCATAACCACTCCTTAGTCATGACTGTGTATGCTTAGGTTAAAGCACTTTAATCGAACTCAAACTGATAGAGTAGGTCAACGGCGCTATCTACACCAGATACCGCTTCTAAATACAAGTCTTGCATCAATCGGTAACGCACAGTGAACTCACCTAGGGAGTTAAAGATGCCGACACCATATTTCACCTGCAAACCTGGCAGAATATAACCACTCACCGTCACTTGCGAATCATCGCCCGACCCAGCAGTGTCCAGCTGTAAATCTTGTACGCCAAAGGCTTCACCGATTTCACCAACCACACGACCACTCTTCGCCAAGCTTAAACCAATTAAGGTAGTCGTCATTGCATTACCACCGGCTTCACCATCAATATCTTGACCACGAAGTAGATAAGAAAGCGCATTGGCTTGGTTCATCGCTGGCTCTGAGAAAATTTCTATACTCGGATCAGATGCTGGGCCCGACACTTGTACCCCCGCAATGACATCATCTTGGGTATTGTCTGGATTACGAATCGCTTTGATAGACAAGTAAGGTTGGTCTGGTGGACCATTCATCAGAATCTTACCTTCTTTAATCAATAAGTCCTGACCAAACGAACGATAGGAACCATCGACAACATTCACTTCACCAACGATGAACGGACCTTTGTCTTTTTGTGTCACGTTTAGGTTCCCTTTCAACCCACCTTTTAAACCAAAAGCGGCAAGTTGGAAGTCATCACCAATTTTAATGTTGATGTTCGTTTCCACATCAAACGGCATCGCAGCGACATCGTCCACTGGCTGCAAGTTTTTATCGAGAATAACGGTATCACTCGATACGCCTACCGCACTTGGTGGAAGCTCTTCGACGACAATTCTGCCCCATGGCAAATTAATATCACCCTCAATTTTCGCAAGCTGAGGAGTCACATCTATTGTCATGTCAGGCTCAACTTTGATTTTTACCATTGGGGGCAAATCAACATTGAGCTCTTTAGCAAATACACGCGCTTTAGTACGCCAGTTCTGTAAGTCCTGCCAGTCGGCATCACCGGTAACGTTCAACTCACCATCCGGGGTTAGAATCCCGGCATCCAAGTCCGCTTGATGGCCTTTAAAGTTGATGACGACCTGCCCTGAGTTTATATCTATCGGTGTGACTTCACCCTGTAGCTTCATTTGGTCAATCAAGAACTGACCGTTCACCTTCGGATGCATAACGTCACCTGATATCGCTAGGTCAGTATTCATGTTTGCTTTAAACAAGCTGTACTCACCAATCAACGGTGCCAAGAAGTCCAAGTGGAACGTAGAGAGTGAAACCTTACCATCAATAGTGGGCTTTTCAGACGAGACATTCAGTAAAGAAACCTTACCAGACAAGTCACCGTTATCTTTCACATCAAATAGCCACTCGGCATCAAGCTTGTCTTTCGCTAATGCCGCTTTAAAGTTGAAGCTTTCCCAACCGACTTTAATTGGCTGCTCAAGTGCTTGTTCAACTTGGCCTTTTGGCATATTGACACTTAAGGTTACTTCGGGCTTTTTCTCTGGTGCCCATTTAGCAAAAACCTGTGCATTAACCGAGCCTTGCAGCTTGGTTTCTGGCGGCAGGAATTGCTTGATTTGGTCAAAATCAAAATCATTGATGGCTAGCTTCGCCTGGCCACTCTTACCGACACTAATGTCTTCGGTTAGACATACGCTCGACTCAGCTTGCAACCAACAATGCGCTTGAACGTTCGCGATCTGTTTGTCGATATTGACCTTCACCGCGGTCGATTTTTGCAACGCCCACGGGCCTTGTTGCGAGCTCAGCGTCAAGCGGCGCAGCGCCCCATCCCAAATCATTTCTGGTTTCTGCTGGAATGTCCCTTCAATTTCTAAACTGGTCGACACCAGGTCAGATACTACATCGAGCGTCAGTTGATGCAGTTTTTCATCCCCAGAGATTTCAAGGTCAGCACTATCAACTTTTATGTCGTCATAGGTAATGTTGTTCGCAATAAGGCTTATGTTCGCTTTTGGTGCTGGCAGAGGCTTCACATCACCCTTTAAAGTGATCGTTTCTACGTTCGCCTGTTGCTGCCAGTTTATCTGATTTAAAGCGAGATCAAGATTGATGTCTGGTTCTTTCAAGCTACCACGTAGTGCGACTTTACCTTGCATTTTACCTGCAAGATCCGGAACACTTTTCGCAAAATCAGGGAAGTTAACCTCAACATCCATCAGAATTTGCTTATCTATCTTACCCTTTGCACTGAGTTGGTTTGGACCATGAGAAAGCGCTAGACCCTGAGTGGTAAGTTGGATGTCTTCGCCTTTGCCGTTCTTATCAGACGCTTCAAGTTGCCCTTCAACATTCAGCGGATACCCTCGCAAAATGCCGTCGATGTCTAACTTAGGCAAACTGACTTGCCAACCGCCTTGTTCTGTTAACGATCCCGAAGTCGAAAGGTTACCGCTGATATCCCCTTCAGCTTCTTTCCATTGTAAACCTGGTTGAATATTTTTCAGGTTCAAGTCAGCTTGCCAGTTGATTGGCGCGGCCCAATTGGCCATGACTTTCCCAGAGAGTTCGCCTCCCAGGGTTTTCACTACAAGGCTTTCGAGGTCAATTTGCTCTAACGTACCTTTGCCGTTTAGTGCGACATCAACGGCGGGAATATCTTTGCCCGAAGCTTTGGTTTCTAATGCGACTTCGTAGCCATCAAGTGAGCCTTTTGCCGCCAAGCTTGGTACAGAAACCTGGTAATCGCTTTGTCCAAATAGCGGCCATTGCGCCTGTACATTTTTAATCTCGACATCAAACGGTAACTGCGTTTTAAGCAGTTGAATATCACCTTTGATCTCCGCTTGTACAAGCTCAGAAAGCGTAGCATTTAGTGACAAATCACCAACCGAACCCGAGACCGAAAGCGACAGTTTTTGTCCCTTCGCATCCGCTTGCTTCACTAACGCGTCCAGTTGCGCTTTGATAGGGTAATCAGAAGAAAGCGTCACTTGTGTGCTCAACTTGCCTTCCACTTCTGGCATGTCGAGCTCTAATGTTTTGACATCAACACGCTCACCGCCTGCTCTTGCAACCAAACCAAGATGATTGACGATCACTGGCGTTTCACCTGCCAGTTTGAAATTGTGAATATCAAGACGACGCGCTTCAACCGTCAGTGGAATCCATACTTCGGGTAACACAATATCTTGCGGCGTAACGTCAGTTTCTTTCGGCTCCTCGGCAGCCGCTTCAGGTTCAGCCTCACTTGGTGCTAAAGCCACATTAATGTCTTTCAACGCGGTAGGTGCGATCACCAAACGATCACCCTGCATCGACAAAGCTGTCGAGAATGTTTGCCAATCAATTTGATTGCCCAGCACATTGACATTGATGTCATTAAAGCTGACTTTATTAACAAAAATTGGCACTGGCGTACTGATAGAACGCAGTGGTGGTGTTTCCTCTTGCTCCTCGCTTGCTGGCGGTAGCTCTGGCATCTTAAAGTCAAGCCCCTGCAGTCTTAACTCATCGACACAGACCTTAGGGTCAAAGAAACAGCGGAAGTTCACTGCCAATGCTAAACGCTCGACTTTGGCGTCGATATTCAAAGACTCATCGAAAAAACTGACGTTATGCAGTTCGAAGCGAGGAAACAATGAACCCTGCACTTTTTCAATCTGCAATTGTGGTAGTGCTTTTTCGGCTCCCCACAAGGCAAATTTGAGGCCTGGGTGGGTAAATAAAACTGTCGCGACAATAATGATGAGCAACAGCAATAGACCAATCAAACTGAGCGACAGCCATTTGGTCCACTTAAACATCATTTTGATCATAGCTCAGGCCCCAATGAGAAGTGGATACGAAACTCTCGTTCTGGTTTTGCATCCAACCCCCATGCAAAATCAAAACTAACAGGGCCCACCGGAGACGCCCAGCGGATACCAACACCAGCACCTGATTTCCAATCTGGTGTTTCATTAAACGCATCACCAATATCGTAAAACGTTGCAGCCCACCAGTTTCCATAAACACGATATTGGTATTCTAATGTACTGCTAACAATGTATTTACCCCCCGTCAGGGCGCCACTCTCATCCACAGGTGAAATAGATTCATAGCCGTAACCACGAATATTATTGTCACCACCAGCGAAGAAACGCAGCGACGGTGATAGTTTTTCAAGTTCATCGGTAATATTCGCACCACCTTCTAAGCGGAACAAACCACGATGATTCTCTCCAATACCACGAATCCAAGAAGTCGAGCCAATTAAGCGGAGCACTCTAGTTTCAGAAAGCATAGCGGTATCACCATACTCAATAGTGATGCTTTGCTTGTCTCCCCACATTGGCATATTGCCCCCTCGAACCCTAGTCCGAGAAAATGTCGCACCTGGAAGTACGAAGTTGAATTCATCATCTTGTAAACCTTGCGTAAAGCTCTCGTACAAATGACGAACATAAACGGTATTATGCCAACCACCGTCTGCTAACCAATGACGCTCCACTGCAAGGTTAGACTCGATACTCTGCGTGTCACGGTTGTCTAGGTTTTTAAGCCCATATTGAACTTGATAATAATCGTTAGCGACATCTTCTAAAGGAATTTTGTAAGAAGCAGTCACGGTTTGCTCTGGCTTAGATAGGGATAAAGCAGTGTTGAAACTGTGTCCTCGGGAGCTCACCCAAGGTTTCTTCCACTTCAACGTTCCTCGAACGCCAACATCCGTTGAGTAACCAATACCCGTCTCGATCTGATTCTTCGAAGCAGGAGATAAAGACACTTTAATTGGCAAGTCTCGGCCATCATCAAGCCTATCCAATTCAGGCTCAACAAAAACTGAGGAAAACCACTCCGTATTTGATAGCTTCTGGTTAAACTCGCCCAGCTTCGAAACGTTGTATGGGTCCCCTTCTTTAAAAGGTTGTAGTGATGCGACACGGTCTTCCCAGATGTGGTTGCCAATAAAAGAAACGTCGCCAAAATTGAAACGTATTCCACTGCTGTAGTGCAAACGGACATTAGCTTCGTTCAGATCAGGGATAACCTCTAATCGACTTAGCGTAAACTCACCATTGAAGTAACCACGCTGAAGCGCCAAGTTACGAATGCCTGACTTAAGGCTGTCGTATTGGCCTTGATTCAAAACTTGGCCAACTTTGAGCGGAGAGCGCTCAATAAGTTTTGCAAATTCTTCATCGTCCTTGGCCTCTCCAGTGATGACCACATCCATGACTTTCACTTTCACTGGCAAGCCCGGCTTGATGAGCACAATTAACTCATCATTCGCTTCAGGAATAGAGTATGAAATTTTTGCATGATAATACCCAAGCGCGTTAAGCGCTTCAGTGATACTTTGATCTAATCTCGCTTGAAAACGCAGAGAAGTGGAGTAATCCTTCTCTGGAATAGATGATAGATACGCACTGACATTCTCTTCTAAAGCGCCATCAATGCCTTTCAAAGTCAAAGAAACATCGGCATAGGCACCATGAGAAAAGGCAAACAGGCCAACAATGGTGGGGAGAGCTTTTTTTATCATGCTTTTATGGCTGAATGAGGTTAAGTAAACGTAAATAATGATAACGCCAATTAGATTCTAAGTCTGTAATATTAATAGGTTTAACGCGGTCTATGTCATCACAGCATCAGATACAGACGAAATGAAAAAGTTCGCAAATTTAAGACACGTATTGAAGGACAAATACCATGCTCAACAAACAAACATTGATCAGTATAGAAGATGCCTTGCCAGGTAGAGATCAACCAATGCAGATTGACGATCATCATTTTGTAAATAAATCTAACCTAAAGGCGCCTCTGACGTCACACCAACAGCAGATCTTGCTCGGAATGGGCTGTTTTTGGGGCGCTGAGCGCGTATTTTGGCAACTCGACGGCGTTGTATCTACTTCGGTCGGTTACGCTGGGGGTTACACACCCAATCCCACGTATGAAGAAGTCTGTACGGGTAAAACGGGTCATACAGAAGTCGTACGAGTCGTTTTCGATGAACGCGTCATCTCATTAGAAAAGCTACTGGCTGTTTTTTGGGAAAAACACGACCCAACTCAGGGAATGCGTCAAGGTAACGACTTAGGTACTCAATATCGTTCTGCAATTTACACTTATTCGACGGAGCAGCTCGAGAGCGCAGAGAAATCGAAACTCTTGTATCAGCAAGCACTGCAAGAAGAGCAGCGCGCGAACATCACCACCGAAATACAACCAGCAGGTCCGTATTACTTTGCGGAAACCTACCACCAGCAATATTTGGCGAAAAACCCTGATGGTTACTGTGGCATCGGAGGAACGGGAGTTTGCTTCCCACCAAGCCTCCAAGGATAAACCTAACCAGCAACAAAAAGAGCGACCGATATGGTCGCTCTTTTCTAAATCTAAGTGGGTACCAAGCTAACTAAGCCGATAATGATGCTATCACTTGGTTTACTTCTTTAAAGATGGTGAGCCTTTTATGATCGTTGACGTCAGGTAGTAACACTTTGCCATTGTCGAACTGAAAACAGCCAACCCCAACAATAAAAAATTGACCTTTGAACAACGTTTTAACAAAACGGGCCACTTGTAATGGTCGATATACAGCAAACTCACGTAGCATAACTCACCTCAATTCCTTTGAGAAAACACGGATTGCTTATTTTTCCTCTGCAATCTTAATGCGCAATTTGCGACGGAAATCATTTTAGCAAATTCTAAATATAACGCAAGATTACACCACTCCATACGTTAAATAAATGTTATCAACGGTCCTACAAATTTCTAAGATCTGGATATATACTGGAAGCTTCCAAACCTCGTACGGAATATAACAATATGAAAACTAAGACTCTCCTACCTCTGCTATTGGCCTTAACGCCAAGCTTGACCTTTGCACACAACTTGTCAGTGGGTAAAAGCGTTCCTCCTGTCAATGTTGCCGCTTACGGCGAGATTGTTTTACAAGGCGAAGGCGTTGCATACCAACCCTGGGCAACTCAACATATGCAAGGCAAAGTTCGTGTTATTCAAGCCATCGCAGGCCGAAGCAGTTCAAAAGAAATGAATGCCCCTTTAATGTCAGCAATAACAGCGGAAAATTTTCCACAAGAAAGCTACCAGACGACGACTATCATCAACCAAGATGATGCAATTTGGGGGACAGGCTCTTTCGTGAAGTCTTCAGCTCAAGACAGCAAAAAAGAGTTTCCTTGGTCATCCATGGTTCTTGATGAAAATGGCGTAGTTGCTAATACTTGGGACCTGAAAGAAGAAAGCTCGGCCATTATTGTTCAAGACAAAACGGGCAAAGTTCTGTTCGTCAAAGAGGGCGCACTTGAGCAAGATGAGATAACAAAAGTCATTGAGCTTATTAAACAGAACATCTAGCTTCATTGAATGGCTCCTTGTTCTTGTTGTAAGGAGCTATATGAATTTGATTAGAAGCATGGGCAGTGACAACTCTGCTCTTTATAAGTGCGACACTTCCATCAGAGAGTATTACCAATATTTTTCGGCACGTATGTGTAGAGTTAAATTTTTCTGCTAGCCAACAAAAGAGTGAACTTTTATTCATTATGGGTGTTATATTATAACAGTCGGTAAGAGGAGCTCAGATGTACCACCACCAGCAAAAAACACTAAGATATTGGTATCGCACTGCTTTATTTTTCAGTGTTGCGATGCTGATCGCTTGGAACTTTGCGGTTGTACTTCATCAAGTCGATCTGACGCCCGACCATCATACCCATCATCATTGCCAATTATTTTCTGGTGTTCAGCACGGTATAGCAAAGGTACAACCTACCCTCTCTACACCGACTTTTACGCGCGCCCAGCATCATCATGTTTTTTTGCATCTCGTGTACGGCGAAGAAGTTCTTGGCGCAGCTCGTGCCCCTCCTTATTTTGCTTAATTTCCAAACTATTCCACACTCAAAATTATTGAGTTCATTTCCGCACCTAGTGTGTCAGGAACAATAACTTAGTGAAACTCGAATCTGAGCAATACCGCCTTTGGTTAATGCCAGTAAAATTAGGAAAAATACAATGTCATCAAAACACGTTTTAGCCCTTGCTATTGGCCTCACTTTATCAACAGCAGCGAATGCAAACGAATACCGCCAGCATGGTGCTCATGTGCATGGTCACGTCGAGTTTAATATCGCCCAAGATGGCAAAGATCTGTTAGTAGAGATTACAGCTCCTGGAGCTGATGTTGTGGGTTTCGAACATGCTCCAGAAAACGCGCAACAAGAGCAAGCGCTTAAACAAGCCGTCGCTACACTCGAAGACAGCAACGCATTGTTCGCTATTAACTCACAAGCTGATTGTAATATTGAAGAAGCTTACGTGAGCCACAACCTAAGCGAAACTCATGAGGAACATGATCATAGTGAGCACGACCATGATGACCATGCACATCACGATCATGAAGGGCACGAACACCATGATCACAATGAACATCATGATAAACATGACCACCATGACCACCATGACGCTCATGATGAGGCGCACGATCATGGCGGTCACGGTGAATTTTCGGTGCAATATCGCTTCAGTTGCGAACAAGTTAATCAGCTTAGCCAAATCCAAACCGATTGGTTTAACCAATTCCCAACTACAGAGTCCATCAGCGTCAATATATTCACTGATACCATGCAATCAGCAATTAAATTAAGCAAAGATAACACCCAAATCGTAATCAAATAACACGAGTGGCGTGTAAGTACCCACTTACACGCCACAGCTTTGGTGATTTAATATGACTGAAACCACACCAAATGTTGTCGAGCTAGAAGATGCCCAATTTTTCTGGCCCGGTTCAACCAACCCAACCATCCACATCCCCAAATTACACATTACACAAGGCGAGCATGTGTTTATCAAAGGTCCAAGTGGCTGCGGTAAATCGACCTTGCTCGCTTTGTTGACGGGGATTAACACATTAACTTCAGGCTCTCTATCTGTACTCGATACTGACCTTGCTAGTTTAAGTGCCAGTCAGAGAGACCGCTTTCGCGCCAATCATATTGGCTACATCTTTCAACAGTTCAATTTATTGCCGTACCTTAACGTACTTGAAAACGTATTATTGCCATGTCAGTTCAGTAAAATACGACGTGACCGTGCCCATTTAGGTGCCTCATCTCAAACGTTAAATGAACAGGCTCAGGCCCTACTAGAACGACTGCACTTGCCAAACGAGCTTCATACACGCCCTGTCTCTGAATTGAGTATTGGTCAACAACAACGTGTGGCTGCGGCTCGAGCTCTGATAGGACATCCAGAGTTAGTGATCGCTGACGAACCAACCTCAGCTTTAGACTATGACAATCGTAAGGCATTTATTGAGCTCCTCATGGAGCAAGCGAATCAAGCCAATGCCACACTGGTATTCGTTAGCCACGACCCAACACTCGAACCCTTATTCGATCGCACGCTCAATCTACCCGACATTAATCAAGTATCTAGCCTAGGAGCCATATCATGAGTGCTGTTGTAAAGCTCGCCTGGAAGAGCTTGATGAACCGCAAAGCGACGGCAATTCTAACCATCATGACCGTTGCGATTTCAGTGGTACTCCTCTTGGGCGTCGAGCGTATCCGAACTCAAGCCAAGGATAGCTTCGCCAATACAATTTCAGGCACAGACCTCATTATTGGTGGACGTTCTGGGCAAGTGAACCTATTGCTCTATTCTGTGTTTCGTATTGGTAATGCGACCAACAACATCGATTGGAAAAGCTACCAAGAGTTTGCCAATCATCGTTCAGTCGATTGGGCTATTCCAATCTCGCTTGGCGACTCGCATAAAGGCTTCCGAGTTATGGGAACCAATCACAGTTACTTTGAGCATTACAAGTTTGGAAGTAAGCAACCACTAACATTCAGCAAGGGTAGAGAATTCAATGGTTTATTTGAAACCGTGCTAGGTTCTGATGTCGCTAAACAACTTGGTTATGATATCGGTAGCGAAATCATCATTGCCCACGGCATTAGCGACGTTGGCTTTAGCCGTCATGACAATCTGCCATTTAAAGTTGTCGGTATCCTTGCACCTACAGGAACACCAGTCGACAAAACTGTCCATGTATCATTGGAAGCCATCGAAGCCATTCACGTCGGATGGGAAAGTGGTGCGCGTTTGGGCCCGACACCCAAGGCACAAGATCTCAAAAACAGAGACTTTCAGCCCAAACAAATTACCGCTATGCTCGTTGGTTTGAAATCTCGTATTCAAACTTTCGCCCTGCAAAGACAAATTAACACCTACCCCAAAGAGCCGCTTAGCGCCATTATGCCCGGCGTTGCGTTGCATGAGTTATGGGGAATGATGTCTGTTGCAGAGCAAGCCCTAATGGCAGTATCTGGTTTTGTCGTGATTGCAGGGTTGTTAGGTATGTTAAGCAGTCTATTAACTAGCCTACAGGAACGCCGCCGTGAAATGGCGATTTTGCGTGCCATGGGAGCAAGGCCTCGTCATGTTTTCTCACTCTTAATTAGTGAAGCCAGCTTGCTTACTGCTGCTGGTATTATTACTGGCGTTACTGGGCTGTATGCTATTCTTGCTATCGCGCAGCCGATCATCCAACAGCACTATGGAATACATCTCACCTTAAGCATCTTATCTACTTATGAGTGGATGCTATTAGGTTTCGTACAATGCGCTGGTATTGTGATTGGTTTCATTCCCGCACTCCGCGCCTACCGACAGTCACTGAGTGACGGAATGACAATAAGGATTTAATAAAATGTGGAAAAAAATTCTCGCAAGTTGCTTGCTGGTCGTCGCATTCACAGCGCCTGTTATGGCCAGCGAAGAACCATTAAAGCTTGACTGGATTGACCTTGTTCCAGAAAAAGAGCGTAAATTGTTCGACAGTATAGGCATGCCCGCATCTGATCACAGTGGTGGCGCAGCCCAGCAGTCCAAGATTGGTAACGTTCGACCAGAACTGAACGGAAGCCAAGTTAAAATTCCGGGGTTTGTTATCCCACTTGAAGGTGATGCCGATACCGTCACCGAATTTTTATTGGTGCCATATTTTGGAGCTTGTATTCACGTGCCACCACCGCCTCCAAACCAGATCATTTACGTGAAGTTTCCGAAAGGCGCGCCTGTTCAAGAGTTGTGGGATGTTATATATGTGGTTGGAACGTTGAAAACCGAGACGATAAACCACGAACTGGCAGAAACGGCTTACGTTATTGAGGGATCAGAAATAGAAGCCTACGACGATATGTAATTTAAGTCGTCGATAAGCCTCGCTACACCTAAGGCGTCACACTGGCGCCTTTTTTAGCTTTGTGCTACACGATATAACGAGATAAATACGCTAACACGCCCACATAAATAACCAAAAGAAACGCTATCGACAGGTGCTTTTTGAGTTTACCTGCTTCTGAGAACTTCATAGCCCCTCCAAAATAACGATAACAATTTTAACAACTCATTATCATTTTGAATAGCCCTATTCGTTCAAAAACTGAGAACTCCTGTCTGGTCGCTTGGTCAGATAAGGTGTAAATTTAAACGTGCGAACCGCGCAGTTCTTGGTAGGAAAACGAATGGCAGACCCGACAAAGCAACCTGTTGTCATCGAACATCAGTCAGACACAAAAAAAAATACGCAACAAGAAAAGAAACAAGGCTACATAAAAGACAGTGCTAGTAAGGTAAAAACCATAGCCCAAATACACGGTCTTGACGCCTTACTGCAAACCGAACCGCCAGCCAAATCTGCGTTTGAAAGAGCCCAATTGCGAGAGCAACGACGCCAAGAACAGCGACAAAAAAACTTAGAACAGATTTTAAAATTAGCGCACAGTTCATGCCGAGATGAGACAGCGGGAGAGCCAGACCAAGATTGGTTGCATCGATTTTTTGAGATGGCTCAAGACATCCATAACAGCGCGATGCAAAAGCTATGGGCTCAAGTGATGAAGCGTGAAGTGACCAATCCGGGTTCAACGTCCATGAAAGCGTTGAAAACCCTCAAGGATATGTCACCAAAGGAAGCACAAACTCTGCAAAGAGCCGCCTCTTTAGCGTGCAGTTTTGGAGGGGATCACAGCAGAAAACTGCTGATTGGTTACAAAGCCCAAGGAGGCATATTTAGCTTCGGCAAGCGAGACGTCGCTAACAGCCTAAATATGGGAAGTTTTCAACTGCCGTATTCAAGCTTGTTGCTCTTAATTGAATTAGGGCTGCTGCACAGTGCCGAACTTGAATCTGGCGAAATTAGTATCGAAACACCGTTGGTCCTCACCTACCAAGGTAAAAACTTGTCACTGAACGTAAACAGTAAAGGTGTCCGCCTTTTATATTACCGCTTCACACCCACAGGCAATGAGCTCTGTACCTTGCTCGGAAACAAACCACATGCCGAATACTACGATCAAATGCTTGCACTGTTAAATCATAGATTTAGTGTCCATAGTGAAGCTAAAAGTACGGTTCATCATACCGTCTAGCCAGCTTGAGAAGCATTTGATCACCTATGATCCAAATACTTCTCCAGCTGCTCAAAGAGCTTTAGGTCACCTATGATCTAAATGCTTTTTTATCGGATCACACCGCGTTGTTTAAGATCGATTAAGCACAAATCCACCAGCTCATCGACACTCTTTTCTCCCGCGGGCAAATCGATTTCAGGGTTCTCTGGCGCTTGATATTCCGAATCAATACCAGTGAAATTAGGAATCTCTCCCGCACGGGCTTTACGGTATAAACCCTTAGGATCTCGACCTTCGCAAACCTCTAGAGATGCATTGACATACACTTCGATAAACTCGCCTTCTGGCAATAAATCGCGCACTAACTTCCGCTCTGCACGATGCGGTGAAATAAACGCCGACAGAACAATTAAACCCGCATCTGCCATCAACTTCGCCAGTTCACCAATACGACGAATGTTCTCGCGACGGTCCTGTTCAGAAAAACCTAAATCGCTACACAAACCATGTCGTACATTGTCACCATCCAATAAATAGGTGTGGTAACCCAATGCTGCAAGGCGATTTTCCAACGCCCCCGCTACGGTTGATTTACCCGCTCCAGATAAGCCAGTGAACCACAATACGGCAGGTTTTTGCTTCTTTAATTCAGCACGAAACTGTTTATCAACCGAATGCTGGTGCCAAACAATGTTTTCATCTTTTACCGTCGTTTCGGCAGTCATAACGTATCCTTGTAAATATCGGAATTAAAACGGGAAAAAGACCGGGATCAAAGTAAGTACTAATACAGAGTACACAATCGAAATTGGCACTCCAATTCTCACGTAGTCGGTCAATTTGTAATTTCCTACGCTGTACACCAGCAGGTTAGTTTGGTAACCGTAGGGAGAGATAAAGCTCGCACTCGCGCCGAACAAAACCGCCATGATGAATGGCATCGGATCCACGCCATAACCCACCGCCATGCTATAGCCGATAGGAAAAGAAAGCGCAGCCGCGGCATTGTTTGTCACCAATTCAGTGAGTACCAATGTCATGATATAAGTCGCCACCAAGGCACCAAATACTCCCCAGCCATTAAACGCTTCAATAAACATCACTCCCATTCTTTCTGACAATCCAGAAGAGATCATCAGTTGAGCAATAGACAAAGCGGAACCGACAATCACGACGATATCGATCGGAAAACGGCGGCGCAGTTCTGAAATCTGCACAATGCCAAACGCAATAAGCGCGATAAGGTACGCAGCTAGACCTTTAATAATCGGTACTAACTCTAATAGAGCGCATCCAATTACGGCTGCAAAGCCCAGTAATACAATGGAAGACTTATTCGTATCAAGCCGAGCGCTAGAGTCCAAGTCATGCACTAAAACAAACTCTTTACGATGAGCTCGGCGTTCAGACTCAAAACGCTTTCCTGGAACCAGAACTAACGTGTCCCCAGGCGCTAAGGTAATACTACCCAAGCCACCTTCTAGGCGTTCGTGGCCTCGGCGAATCGCCACAACAACGGCATCGAATCGGTCGCGGAATCGGCTCTCTTTGAGGGTTTTGTAGCAAAATGTCGCCGACGAGCTCACCACAACTTCGATAAAGTTTTGCCCATTTAAGTGCTGCTGACCAAACAACTTGAGGCCCGGAATTTCTTGCAGGGTCGCGACGCTCTCAACATCGCCACAAAATAACAGGCGGTCTTTTGCATTGAGCACAAAATCCGGTCCCACAGAAGAAACAGTAACACCATCGCGCACCACTTCTGCAAGAAACAGTTTGCGCAGCGCACGTAAATTATTCTCGCTGATCGTACGCCCAACTAGCGGTGAGCCTGGCTCAACGCGAGACTCAAGAAAGTAAGGTAAATCTTCTTGACTTTGATCATCATAATTCGGTAGCAAGTAGCTCAGTGGGATAAGAATCAGCATCCCTCCCACCAGCACAGCCAAACCTATCATCGTAGGTGTAAAAAAGCTCAGGCTCGGTAAGCCTGCGTCTTCGACAAAGCTGTTGATGATTAAGTTAGTCGACGTACCAATCAAAGTTAACGTGCCACCAAAAATGGCGGCATAAGACAAGGGAATAAGTAATTTCGAAGGTGCATGCTGCTGATTACGCTTAATCGCCCCAATCAATGAGACAACCACAGCGGTATTATTCGTAAATGAAGAAAGCAAGGCGGTCGACACACCGAGCTTAGCAATCACGCTGCCTAACTGACCCTCAGAGATACTTCGGCTCACCCAACTGATCAGCAGTGTTTTTTCTAGAGCACAGGATGCAAGAATCAATAGAACCAGGGTTAACAATGAAGAGTTGGTAAAATTGGATGCGATAGTGGCTGAATCCATCATCCCAGCCATGAATGCAATAAAAGCGGCACCCGCAAAGACGTAACTAGGCTTAATTTTCGTGACAAGCAAGCAAGTGATAATGCCAAGCAAAATCGCTAACACAAACCCTTGTTCCCACATAGCCTTTCCTTACCAAATAGCCCCAAAGGGCACAACAACGACTCATTTATCCATGAAACACCGACAAACGAGTAAACAGACAAAAATCAGCGCAAGCGAAAAGAACATCAGAATGCTCGGTTTTCTTGGGCTCCACCGAAGCATTCTGGTATTAGGAGAATACCTAACGACATTTCGCAATTCAGTTAGGTAGCGACGCCCCAAGTACAACAGCAGACAGAGCCTGAAATTATCGTACTTGGGTAAGCCAGTTACTTTTTCAGAAACTGGCTGACGTCTTTTGCTTCCCAGTGTGGGA
Organism: Vibrio sp. Vb0667; assembly: GCF_033391095.1. Classification (NCBI taxonomy): domain Bacteria; kingdom Pseudomonadati; phylum Pseudomonadota; class Gammaproteobacteria; order Vibrionales; family Vibrionaceae; genus Vibrio; species Vibrio sp. Vb0667. The sequence goes on from NZ_JAWPOL010000008.1 coordinate 52,167, forward strand.
AGTGTTTACGGACAAGCGCATTAAGCTCAACTTCAAACGCAGAGATGCCCGTCAAATCGCGCTCAACCACGGCGAGGCTCTCTTTAACCATGCCAGCACCAACCGTCACGTTTGTCAGACGATCGATAATGATAAAGCCACCGGTATCTGCACAGTCTTGATAATTGTCCAGCGCGACTGACTCATTAAGAGACCATTCACACAAACCAATACCATTCAATGGCAGCTCTGCCGAGCTATGAGTCGAGAGATTATTAATGTCATATTGATGACGAATCGCTTCAACATGACCTACGGTTTTCTTACCTGCGATTTTGATGTCATAGTCACGACCCGGTTGCAGGGGGTGCTCTGTCATCCATACCACATCGGCAAGCAAATGGTTTGTGGTTTCCACTTGAGCATTATCTAGAACAATCAAATCGCCACGGCTAATATCGATCTCATCGCTTAGCGTCAGAGTGACAGCTAATCCGGCACGAGCTTCTTCGATATCACCATCAAAGGTCACAATACGAGCCACAGTTGACGTTTTACCCGATGGCAATGCTTTAATGGCATCACCGACTTTGATCGAACCAGAAGAAATGGTCCCCGCAAAACCACGGAAATCGAGGTTAGGACGATTAACGTATTGCACAGGGAAGCGGAATTCACCCGCGCCTTTTTCTTGATCCACATCGACCGTTTCAAGAAGCTCAAGCAATGATGGGCCTTTAAACCAAGTCAGGTTTTGGCCTTTATCCACCACATTGTCCCCTTCAAGCGCTGAGATCGGGATGATTTGAATATCAATATCCCCTGTCAGATTCTCAGAGAACTTCAAATACTCGTCGCGGATCTCTTCAAAGCGCTCTTGGGAGTAATCCACTAAGTCCATCTTGTTGATCGCCACAACAAAGTGCTTCAAACCCAACAGGTTGGAAATGAAAGAATGACGACGAGTTTGATCGAGAATGCCCTTACGTGCATCAACCAGAATCACAGCTAAGTCACATGTCGATGCACCTGTAGCCATGTTACGTGTGTACTGCTCGTGTCCAGGGGTATCTGCAATGATGAATTTACGTTTCTGCGTCGAGAAATAGCGGTAAGCCACATCAATCGTGATCCCCTGCTCACGCTCAGCTTGTAAGCCATCGACCAACAACGCAAGGTCGGGCTTTTCACCCGTGGTACCCACACGTTGGCTGTCTGAGTGCACTGCTGCTAGCTGATCTTCATAAATTTGTTTTGAGTCATGGAGTAAGCGACCGATTAATGTACTTTTACCGTCATCCACCGAGCCACAAGTCAAGAATCTAAGTAACGACTTGTACTGGTGTTGTGTTAAATAGCCTTCGATACCAAGCTCGGCTAATTGAGCTTCAACTGCACTGTTCATTATCTTTCCTTAGATCCTTTAGAAGTAACCTTGACGTTTCTTAAGCTCCATCGATCCTGACTGATCGTGGTCGATCGCTCGGCCTTGGCGCTCACTCGACGTTGCCACCAGCATCTCTTCGATAATGCCAGTTAAAGTGTTTGCTTCAGACTCGATGGCCCCGGTCAATGGATAACAACCAAGGGTACGGAAGCGCACACTCTTCTCTTCAATCACTTCACCCGGTTGAAGCTCCATACGATCATCATCAACCATGATCAGCATGCCATCGCGTTCAACAACTGGGCGTTTGTCCGCGAGGTAAAGCGGCACGATCTCGATGTTTTCTAAATAGATGTATTGCCAGATATCAAGCTCAGTCCAGTTAGACAGCGGGAATACACGAATGCTCTCACCCTTATTAACCTGACCGTTGTACGTCTTCCATAGCTCAGGACGTTGGTTTTTAGGGTCCCATGTATGGTTCTTATCGCGGAATGAATACACGCGCTCTTTCGCCCGTGATTTCTCTTCGTCGCGGCGCGCGCCACCAAAGGCCGCATCAAAACCGTACTTGTTCAGCGCTTGTTTTAAGCCTTGAGTCTTCATGATGTCAGTGTGCTTAGAAGAACCATGAACAAACGGGCTACAGCCCATGGCTAGACCTTCTGGATTCTTATGTACCAAAAGCTCAAAACCGTATTTGGCCGCGGTGCGATCACGAAATTCAATCATCTCGCGGAACTTCCAATCGGTGTCAACATGCAGCAATGGAAATGGAATCTTACCTGGGTAAAAAGCTTTACGCGCAAGGTGCAGCATCACTGATGAGTCTTTACCAATCGAATACATCATGACTGGGTTATCAAACTCAGCCGCAACTTCACGGATGATGTGGATACTCTCCGCTTCGAGTTGTTTAAGGTGAGTTAAACGTTGTTGGTCCATGTTTTGTATTTCCTTTTTAAGCTTGAAGGCGCATTACGTCTCTAATCTTTGGTCTGAAATTATATGGAGTTGGCAATAGCACTTTTGTTGAATTCAGTACTAGACAAAAACCAGTCTAACTTTTGAGACAGTCGCACTACCTCTCCGACAACAATCAAAGATGGCGACTGTGCTTCCTTCGATAAATCAGAGAGTTGGGAGAGTTCTCCCGTAAATACTTTTTGTTGAATCTGCGTGCCACGCTCAATAATGGCAATCGGAGTCGACGCTGAACGACCATGCTTAATGAGTTGATTCTGAATATAGTGTGATTTCATCAGCCCCATGTAGATCACTAAAGTCTGATTCCCACGCGCCAACGTGGACCAATCCATCTCATCACTTTCTTCTTTCAAGTGGCCAGTCACAAAGATGGCCGATTGCGCATAATCACGATGAGTCAGTGGAATACCAGCATAAGCGGTTGCGCCAGCTGCTGCGGTAATGCCAGGGACAACTTGAAAACGAACGCCGGCATCAGCAAGCACTTCTAACTCTTCACCACCACGACCAAATACAAACGGATCACCACCTTTAATGCGCACTACTTTGTAGCCCTGCTTGGCAAAATCCACCAAAAGCTGATTCGTCTTCTCCTGCGGCACACTGTGATGCCCAGCTCGCTTCCCAACGCACACCAAAATCGTATCGCTTGGAATCAATGCCATGATTTCTTCAGACACCAAGTAGTCGAACAAAACCACGTCAGCTTGCTGCAAGCAGTTCAGTGCTTTCACCGTCAGAAGTTCAGGATCGCCTGGTCCTGCACCTACTAAGGCGACTTCACCAGGCTGTAGCGATTGCTTTGCAAAACGAGTAACACCAGCGACTGGGTTGTCAGAAACTAACCGGGGCTTTGGTTTAGGAAAAGAAGTGACTGAATCGTTCGTTGCCATGTGCTTGCTCATCGTCCATTGATATCGTTATGCAAGCATTATGGCGGGGCGTTTATATTACCTGAAATTCTAAAATTTCATTTTTTATTCAAAAATCTGCTAAGAAGTTTTTGTTTGGTCTCATTCAAAAGCGTGAAAAAGTCGGCGGTTAATATGAATAAGGTTCAGTAAACTGATTAATGTTCACAGTTTTCTGTATCTTTATCATCGAGTTGCACCTGTGTTTGATACATTACGCAGTACAATTTCCCCTTATCATTGAATTGGAGCACCAAATGAAAGTGGCAGTTCATCCTATTTCCCTCGCAGTATTAAGTGGCATGCTAACGCTTGCTGGTCCAGCAATGGCCGATACCATCAAGCTTCGTATTATCGAAACCACCGACATTCACACCAACGTGATGGATTACGATTACTACAAAGACCAACCATCACAGCAAATCGGTTTAAGTCGCGCAGCAACAATAGTGAAACAAGCTAAGTCCGAGGCTGAAAACTCGGTACTAGTAGATAACGGTGATTTAATTCAGGGCAGCCCAATGGGCGATTACATGGCGGCAAAGGGGATTAATCCCGGCGACGTGCACCCAGTCTACAAAGCGATGAACAAGCTAGACTACGATGTGGGTAATATTGGCAATCATGAGTTCAACTATGGCTTAGATTTCCTACAAACGACGTTGAAGGGGGCAAACTTCCCTTACATCAATGCAAACGTATTTGATAAACAAACCGGTGAGCATTACTTCAAGCCTTACCTCATCAAAACTCACACATTTAAAGACACAGACGGCGAAGCGCATCAAATAAAAGTGGGTTACATCGGCTTTGTACCACCACAAATTATGGTATGGGATAAGAAGAACTTAGAAGGCAAAGTCTTTGCTAAAGACATTAAGGAAACAGCAGAGAAACTGATTCCTCAAATGAAGAAAGAAGGCGCAGACGTGATTGTGGCGATTCCACACTCGGGCATTTCTACTGATCCATACAAGCTAGGCGCTGAAAACTCTGTTTACTACCTCACAGAAGTTGAAGGTATTGATGCAATTGCTTTTGGCCACTCTCACGCAGTCTTCCCAGGGAAAGACTTCGCAAACCTACCTGGTGTTGATATAGATAAAGGGACCATCAATGGTGTAACGTCCGTGATGCCGGGTCGCTGGGGAAGTCACGTAGGTGTGATGGATTTGATGCTGAAAGAGAAAGACGGCAGATGGCAAGTCGTCGAAGGCCAAGCAGAAGCACGCCCTATCTTCGATAAAGTAAATAAGAAGTCATTAGCTAAAGCCGATGAAGATATTGTGAAAGCGTTAGAAGAAGATCACAAAGGCACTCGTGAATTTGTAAACCAACCAATCGGCAAAGCAAATGATGTCATGTACAGCTTCTTGGCATTAGTGCAGGACGACCCCACCATTCAAATCGTTAACCTTGCTCAGAAAGACTACGTAGAACGCTTTATTCAAGGCGACCCAGACCTTTCTGACATTCCAGTACTGAGTGCGGCAGCACCATTTAAAGTCGGCGGTCGTAAGAACGATCCGAATAACTTTACAGAAGTAGAATCCGGTCAGCTCACCTTCCGTAATGCGGCCGATCTTTACTTATACCCAAACACCTTGGTTGCGATGAAAGTGAAAGGTAAAGAAGTTCGCGAATGGCTAGAGTGCAGTGCGGGTCAATTCAACCACATCGACATCAACAATCCTAAACCGCAATCTTTGATTGATTGGGATAATTTCCGTACTTACAACTTCGATGTTATTGATGGGGTTAACTACCAAATCGACGTTACCCAACCGCCGAAGTACGATGCGGATTGTAAAGTGATTAATCCAGCTTCTCAGCGCATTGTGAATCTGACGTTCAATGGTAAGCCTGTCAATCCGAAGCAAGATTTCATCATCGCAACCAATAACTACCGTGCTTATAGCAATACTTTCCCTGGTACAGGCCCAGATTTCATTGCATTTGACGCACCAGATGAAAACCGCTCTGTCGTCGCCACTTATATTTCTCGCGTGAGTGAAGAAAAAGGAGAAGTGACACCAAGCGCTGACAACAACTGGTCTTTCGCACCGATTAAGTCCGATAACAAGCTAGATATTCGTTTCGAAACATCCCCTAGCGATAAAGCGGCGCAGTTCATCAAAGAGAAAGGACAATACCCAATGAAACGCGTGTCAACAGACGACATTGGTTTCGCAATTTATCAAATCGATCTGAATAAATAAGGTTGATTTGACAACAACACTAAGCGGCTCTCATGAGCCGCTTTTTTGTTATCAATAAAACCCGTTAAAATAAAGAAAACCGTTTCCGAGTTATCACATGCACAGCGATCTTTTTTCAGACTTAGTCAAACATGGCTTTTTAGAGACAGAAGCAAACCAACTTATTGAAAATGGTGAGTTACTCGAACTGCCTACACGCCACATTCTTAATCACCAAGGGGAGTTTAGCTCACACCTTTACTTCATCATTGAGGGGTTATGCCACGCAAGCTATCTCACGGAGCACGGCAAAGAATTCAGTAAAGAATTTTATTGGGAGAAGGACTGGGTTATCGGGTTTGAGAGCATAATAAAGGACCAACCTTCGCCTTACTTATTGGAAACGCTGAGCGCTTGTCAGCTATTTTGCTTGCCAATTGAAACGTTGCATCACTGGCGAGCAGAAAAGCACGCCATTTACTTAAAGCTACTCGAAAACCAACTGGTTAATAAAGAGAATAAAGAACGCTTTATGTTGCTCCACTCTCCAGAAGAACGATATCAATTATTTTGCGCTCATTACCCAGATTTAAAGCAACGTATTACCGATAGTCAAGTTGCGGCCTACCTGGGCATTACGCCAATCAGTTTGAGTCGAATCAAAGCACGCTTAACCAAAGATCACACTCTCAAATAAACTCAAAAAAGAAAAAGCTCTTCAAACGAAGAGCTTTTTCTCTGCTATTTGAGCTAGTTAAGAATTCGCGCCCGGAATTGGCGCCCTTTCATCTTGCCGTTACTAATGGTCTGTAGAGCCTTTTTAGCCACAGACTTTTCGACGGCAACATAAGCGCGTACAGGGAATAGGTGGATCTTTCCGACTTGAGAGCCTGGAATACCATTTTTTCCTGTCAAACAACCTAAGATATCACCCGGTCGTACTTTCTGTTTCTTACCGCCATCAATGTTAATCGTCACCATCTTCGCTTGGTATGGCTGCTGATTTGATTTGGCAGGCAATGTTGCTGGTACCACGTCCATCTCTAGGTATTCTTCAATACGAGCTACACGTAAACCGTCTTTCTCACCAAAAAAGCTGAACGCTAAACCTTTACTACCCGCACGACCTGTACGACCAATACGGTGCACATGAACCTCAGGATCGCGCGATAGCTCAAAGTTAAACACAGCATCAAGATTATCAACGTCCAAACCACGCGCCGCAACGTCTGTTGCAACAAGGATAGACACACTCTTGTTAGCAAACTGCACCAATGCTTGGTCGCGTTCACGCTGCTCTAAGTCCCCATGGATATCGATAACGCTGAATCCTTTGTGATGCAACTCATCTGCGACACTTTGAACTTCTTTTTTGGTATTACAAAAAACCACCGCGGACTCTGGCTGGTGAGTCAGCAGCAAATTCGCCAACGCTTCATCACGTGCTTCCGAGCCTTCAACTTTATAGAAGTACTGCGCAATGCTTGAGGTATCATGCGTCGATTCCACCTTAATCACTTCCGGTGTCTGCATTATACGCTGCGCAATTTGCTCAATTTTTTCTGGAAAAGTAGCACTGAAAAGTAGAGTTTGACGCTGCTTTGGCGCTGCATCAATAATCGCATCTAATGCGTCTTGGAAACCCATGTCCAACATGCGATCAGCTTCATCTAGCACCAAGGTATTCAGTTCGCTAAGATCAATTCGGCCTTTCTCAAGGTGATCCAAAATACGACCAGGAGTACCAACTAGGATATGCGCACCATGCTCTAACGAACCAATTTGTGGCCCCATTGGCATCCCACCGCAGAGAGTAAGCACTTTAATATTATGAATGCCGCGACCTAAAGTACGAATTTCCTTCGCTACTTGATCTGCAAGCTCACGTGTTGGACACAATACTAATGACTGGACACGAAAGCGTTTGACGTTGAGGTTCGATAAAACCCCTAAACCAAATGCAGCGGTTTTACCTGAGCCCGTTTTACCCTGCCCGATGACATCACGATGTTTTAGGATTGCAGGCAAGCTCAAAGCTTGAATTGGCGTCATGTGGGTATAGTTCAGGGAATCAAGTGTGGCGAGTAACGCTGGGTTCAGCCCAACTTGATCGAATGTTTGTTTGCTCACGGGGATATCCTCAGGTGAGATGGAAAGAGGGCACATTATCACCAGATTTGGTGGGAAAACCAGTGCTAATTAACCTTTGTTAATGAGTATGAGCTCAAAACAAAGTAAAGTCAGTCACTCTATTCTCATTACGGATAACAACATGCTCACTTGGATTACTTTGCCCTTTGCTCAGCTAACAACCACACAGCTGTATGAAATGATGAAATTGCGTGTGGATGTATTCGTTGTTGAACAAACCTGCCCTTACCCTGAACTTGATGGTAAGGACACACTGGAAGGCGTTTATCATCTAATAGGCTATCACGGTGATGAACTGGTTGCTTGCGCAAGATTACTGCCCGCAGGCACTACGTATGACAATGTGAGTATTGGTCGAGTGGTGACAAAGCAGACCGCGCGAGGCGGTGGCTTAGGTCATAAGTTATTGGACAAGGCCTTGGCACAATGCGAAACATTATGGCCAGGACAGACAATAGATATAGGTGCTCAAGAACACCTCATCCAGTTTTATGCTAGTCATGGATTCAAGGTTATCTCAGAGTGCTATCTTGAAGATGGTATCCCTCATGTGGATATGCGGAAAGAATCCGTAGCGCTATAAGTTTCAATTCGATTGGTTACTATGAAAACTAATCGAATTAAAAAACTAACTAAAAAGACGCGATATATTCGCGTCTTTTCATTTGAAGCGTTTACTTGTTACGCCCAAAGGTCCCATCCGACAAACGGAAAAACATAACGGACCGCCCGCTTTTTTCCAGCTGTAGCATATCTAACTCGCCTTCGTCACTAAGCTTAAAGCGAATCAACTGTCCCTGCTTTATTTGGCTTAGCGGCTTATCACTGCCTTCTATTTTGACCAGAGCGCTAAGATCCGCCATAGAGAGCTGATTACTTCTGAAAACCTGCGCTAATGTATCACCATTTTTAACCGTGTACTCTTTCCAATCTTCAGATTTCGGTCCAGAGTTCTGAGAGGTTCTCTGCTGGCTTAAACTCTGCGCGTTCAGCTCAATCGCTACGCGTTGATGATCGACCTCAGTCTGCTCAACTGGTTGATCTGTTTTATTTGGCAAAGGAATAACAAGGAGTACCAGAATCAATGGCACTAAGACCATCAAAGCACGCTGATGAAATTTAGGCAGACGCAACCAAAACTGCTTAACAGGCTGTATACGCTCCAACCATTGCTCTTTGTTGAACGGCTGCTTCCAGTCGATAGCAGCGAATTTTTGTTTAACCAATTCGACATAGTCGACTTGCTGCTTTTTCTTTCTGCGACGATTCATTGTAATGAGTCCCTTAATACTTCTACGGTCAGTATAAAAATACCGACGCGGAGAGTATATGTTTTTCACCAAACTAAAATGGAATTGGGATTAAATTAGCAGAAATTTCACTTGGAGTAAGAGATAAGTCACAACCTGGCCGCCTCAATTAAGCATTCAGTCGCAATCATTTAAACCTAAGCTCGAAACTGATATCCTGTTACCTTTATCACTCCTAATAAGAGCGACATTCATGTCTGAAATTAAATTTGAAACTGCAGAACAAAAAGCAAGCTACGGCATTGGTCTGCAAATGGGTCAGCAACTTGCAGGCTCTGGTCTTGAAGGTCTTAGCGTTGATGCTATCGCAGCAGGTATTGCAACAGCACTAACTGGTGACATGCCATCAATCGAAATTGATGAAATCAACAAAGCACTACAAGAACTTCACACTCGTGCAGAAACAGCTCGCCAAGAAGCAGCAAAAATTGCGGCAGCAGAAGGCGAAGCGTTCCTAAAAGACAACGCTCTACGACCTGAAGTTAACGTTCTAGACTCTGGTCTTCAGTACGAAATCATTTCTGAAGGTACTGGTGCAGTTCCTACAGCAGAAAGCTCAGTTCGCGTTCACTACCACGGTGAGCTAACTGACGGTACTGTATTCGATAGCTCTGTATCTCGCGGTCAACCTGCTGAATTCCCTGTTACAGGTGTAATCAAAGGTTGGGTAGAGGCACTACAACTAATGCCTGTTGGCTCTAAGTGGAAGCTATACGTACCACAAGATCTTGCGTACGGTGAGCGTGGCGCTGGTGCGGCTATCCCTCCATTTGCAGCTTTAGTTTTCGAAGTAGAACTATTAGATATTATCTAATTGAAACCATTTTCAATTATGATTAAATAAAACGGCGCACTAGCGCCGTTTTTTTGTCTAAACTGAATAGACTTTCTCACCTCTGAACCTTTCACTCTGATAGCCTTTAAAAATAAAATCACTTTTAAAAAACGCTCAACCTTTGGAGGTACTATGCGTAAAACACTCCTAACTCTAGCACTCCTATCAATCAACATTGGTAGTGCGCACGCATTCTTAGATTCAGTCACTCAAAAAAGTAAAGAAAGTGGCCTGATGGACATGGTCGGCAGCAGCTTGAACACCGAGTCGTCTCCATTAACAGACATGCTAACTAGCCAATTACCAGTATCCACTGAGCAAGCAGCCGGAGGCAGTGGTGCACTACTCGCTTTGGCTCAAAGCCAGCTTTCGCAAGAAAATAGTAGTGAGTTACAGTCTTTGATTCCTGGACTTTCAAACTTGCAAGGAGCACAAAGCTTACTAGGAAATATTGAGAATATCAGTGCAGTAAAAAGTGCATTCGATACGTTAGGTTTAGACCCATCTATGATCAGTCAGTTTGCTCCAGTAATCTTGGATTACTTGAACAAGCAAGGCGCTAGCGAAGGGCTTCTAAGTTCGTTGGGCGGGTTGTGGAATACTAGTAAATAAGCGCAAGTGATAGTCACTTTTTAAATTGCCAGTCTGCATGGGTTGAAATAAATGCAGGCTGGATATAAAGGTTTACTGAATTACAGATACAAAAAAGCCGAGCTAATGCTCGGCTTTCTCGTTCTTACGAACTGATTACTCAGCAGCTTCTTCAGCAGCTGGGCGATCTACAAGCTCAATGTAAGCCATTGGAGCTTTATCACCAGCACGGAAGCCAGCTTTTAGGATACGAGTGTAACCGCCCTGACGAGCAGCAAAACGTGGACCTAGTTCGTTAAATAGTTTTGCAACTACTTCGTTGTCACGAGTACGTGCAAATGCTAGACGACGGTTAGCAACACTGTCAGTCTTAGCTAGTGTAATCAAAGGCTCAACTACGCGACGTAGCTCTTTTGCTTTTGGCAAAGTAGTCTTGATAACTTCATGACGTACTAGAGAGCTAGCCATGTTGCTGAACATCGCTTTGCGATGTGAGCTGTTGCGGTTGAGTTGACGACCACTCTTACGATGGCGCATGACCTAATCCTTCTAACTAGTATCGATTAATCTTCAGCGATTGATGCAGGTGGCCAGTTTTCTAGGCGCATGCCCAGAGACAGACCACGTGACGCAAGTACGTCTTTAATCTCAGTAAGAGATTTTTTACCAAGGTTAGGCGTTTTAAGTAGCTCAACCTCAGTACGTTGTACTAGATCACCGATGTAGTGAATCGCTTCTGCTTTCAAACAGTTAGCAGAGCGAACTGTTAGTTCAAGATCGTCTACAGGACGCAGTAGGATCGGATCGAATTCTGGCTTCTCTTCCTTCTCCTCAGGAACTCGTACATCACGAAGATCTACGAATGCATCCAATTGTTCAGCTAGGATTGTAGCTGCACGACGGATTGCTTCCTCAGGTTCTAGAGTACCGTTTGTTTCCATATCGATAACAAGCTTGTCTAGATCAGTACGCTGTTCTACACGAGCTGCTTCTACAGCGTAGGCAATTTTGTCTACTGGGCTGTAAGTAGCATCTACTAGTAGGCGACCGATAGGACGCTCGTCTTCTTCGTTATGGATACGCGCAGAAGCTGGAACATAACCACGACCACGTTCAACTTTGATACGCATTGCGATCTCAGCGTTGTCATCCGTCAGGTGACAAATTACGTGTTCAGGGTTAGCGATCTCTACATCACCATCATGGGTGATGTCACCTGCAACCACAGGGCCCGAGCCTGATTTGTTCAAAGTAATGAACACTTCATCTTTGCCTTCGGCAACGCGCACAGCCAAACCTTTAAGGTTTAGAAGAATTTCAAGAATATCTTCTTGAACGCCTTCTTTCGTGCTGTACTCATGAAGTACGCCTTCAATTTCTACTTCTGTTACAGCACAACCTGGCATAGAAGATAGAAGGATGCGGCGAAGTGCATTACCCAGAGTATGACCAAAGCCACGCTCTAATGGCTCAAGAGTTACTTTTGCGTGAGTCGAGCTGATTTGTTCGATGTCAACTAGACGTGGCTTAAGAAATTCTGTTACAGAACCCTGCATTGTGTCCTCTCTTTAGTTTAAACCTTACTTAGAGTAAAGCTCGACGATCAATTGTTCGTTGATGTCAGCTGATAGATCAGAACGTTCAGGCATACGCTTGAATGTACCTTCCATCTTGCCACCATCTACTTCAATCCAAGTTGGTTTTTCACGTTGTTCAGCAACTTCTAGAGCTGCTTTGATACGAGCTTGCTGTTTAGCTTTCTCGCGAATAGAAACAACGTCATTAGCCGCTACTTTGAAAGAAGGAACGTTTACAACTTTACCGTTTACTAGGATAGCTTTGTGGCTAACTAGCTGACGTGCTTCTGCGCGAGTTGCGCCAAAGCCCATGCGGTAAACTACGTTATCAAGACGACCTTCAAGAAGCTGAAGTAGGTTTTCACCAGTGTTGCCTTTTAGGCGAGCAGCTTCTTTGTAGTAGTTACGGAATTGTTTTTCTAGAACGCCGTACATACGACGTACTTTTTGCTTCTCACGAAGCTGAACGCCATACTCAGATAGACGACCGCGACGAGCGCCGTGTACACCTGGTGCGTTATCAATTTTACACTTGGTATCGATCGCGCGAACACCAGACTTAAGGAATAAGTCAGTGCCTTCACGACGGCTAAGCTTCAGCTTAGGACCCAAATATCTTGCCATGATTCTTCTCCAATTGTCCTAGAAACGTTATACGCGACGTTTCTTAGGTGGACGACAACCGTTATGAGGGATTGGTGTAGCATCAACGATGTTTGTGATGCGGAAACCAGCGGCGTTTAGTGCACGAACAGTAGATTCGCGACCTGGACCAGGACCCTTAACCATAACTTCCAAGTTCTTTAGGCCGTATTCTTTAGCCATTTCAGCACAACGCTCAGCAGCAACCTGTGCAGCGAACGGAGTAGACTTACGAGAACCACGGAAACCAGAACCACCTGCAGTAGCCCATGCAAGAGCGTTACCTTGACGGTCAGTAATGGTTACGATTGTGTTATTGAAAGAAGCATGGATGTGCGCAACGCCATCTGCAACTTGCTTGCGTACGCGCTTACGAGCGCGAGTTGGTTGTTTAGCCATTGTACTCTACCTTCCCGATTATTTCTTGATCGGCTTACGCGGACCCTTACGGGTGCGAGCGTTGGTTTTAGTACGCTGTCCACGTAGTGGTAGACTGCGACGATGACGAAGACCACGGTAACAGCCAAGGTCCATAAGACGCTTGATGTTCATAGATACTTCACGACGTAGATCACCTTCTACAGTGTACTTAGCTACACCATCACGCAGTTGATCGATCTGCTCTTCAGTTAGTTCACTGATCTTAACATTTTCAGCAATACCCACTTCAGCTAGGATAGCTTGAGAACGAGTTTTACCGATGCCGTAGATCGCTGTTAGAGCGATTACTGCATGTTTCTGATCAGGAATGTTAATGCCTGCTATACGGGCCATTATTCACTCCTAAGTGTTTCTATAAAAGAATTAGCCGCAGCAAAGCCCGTTATGGATACGCTGCGGAATACTACTTCTTTTGCACGCAAAAGGTAGGCCGAGGAATATACTCGACCCAACCTTCATTTTCAAGTAAAAATTTCTGCTAATTAGCCTTGGCGCTGTTTGTGCTTTGGCTCACTGCAAATCACGCGAACGACACCGTTACGCTTGATTACTTTACAGTTACGGCAGATTTTTTTAACGGAAGCACGAACTTTCATTGCTAAACTCCGTAAATGAAACTGAGTCTACCGCCGGATTAACGGCCGTAGCCTTTCAGATTCGCTTTCTTCAACACAGAATCATACTGTTGAGACATCAGATGAGTCTGTACCTGTGCCATAAAGTCCATAATTACAACAACTACGATTAGTAGCGATGTACCGCCGAAGTAGAAACGTACGTTCCACGCGACCATCATGAACTCGGGAATCAGACAGATAAAGGTAATGTACAGTGCACCAGCAAGGGTTAAACGTGTCATTACTTTATCAATGTATTTCGCTGTCTGCTCACCTGGGCGGATACCGGGTACGAATGCACCAGACTTCTTCAAGTTATCTGCTGTTTCACGCGGGTTGAAAACCAACGCCGTGTAGAAGAAACAGAAGAAGATAATTGCTGCTGCATAAAGCATTACATACAACGGTTGACCTGGGCTAAGAGCCAAAGACACGTCAGTTAACCAACCGAACGCGCTGCTCTCACCGTTTTGACCAAACCACTGAGCCAATGTTCCTGGGAACAAGATAATACTTGATGCAAAAATCGCTGGAATTACACCTGCCATGTTAATTTTAAGAGGCAAGTGCGAGCTTTGCGCAGCAAATACTTTACGACCTTGTTGACGTTTCGCATAGTTAACGACGATTCGGCGTTGACCACGTTCCATGAAAACAACGAAGTAAATTACTGCAAAAGCTAATACCGCGATTAGCAACAGAAGAAGTACATGCAATTCACCTTGACGCGCTTGCTCGATTGTTTGACCGATTGCAGAAGGCAATCCAGCAACAATACCTGCAAAAATCAGTATCGAAATACCGTTACCAATTCCGCGCTCTGTAATTTGTTCACCTAACCACATCAAGAACATGGTACCGGTTACTAAACTTACGGTAGCAATTAGCGTAAACATGGTTTGGTTGATAACAACCAGATTGTCGACCATGTTTGGTAGGCCAGTTGCAATACCTATAGCTTGGAAGGTTGCAAGTACAAGCGTGCCGTAGCGTGTGTATTGGCTTATCTTACGACGGCCTGCTTCACCCTCTTTTTTGAGTTCAGCTAACGCTGGATGAACTACAGTTAGCAATTGGACAACAATAGATGCCGAAATATACGGCATGATGCCCAATGCTAATATAGATGCACGCTCAAGAGCACCACCGGAGAACATGTTAAACATTTCAACGATGGTACCTTTTTGCTGTTCGAACAAATCGGCAAGTACAGCAGCGTCAATACCAGGAATCGGCACAAAAGAGCCGGCTCGGAATACTAAAAGTGCACCAATTACGAATAACAAGCGCGACTTTAGTTCACTTAAGCCGCTCTGAGCACTACGAAAATCTTGTCCTGGTTTCTTAGCCATCTGTACCTCGTTCCTCGAGATTATTCCTCGATTTTACCGCCTGCAGCTTCGATTGCAGCTTTAGCGCCTTTAGTCACACGTAGACCTTTAACAGTCACTGCTTTGTTGATTTCACCAGAAAGAACAACTTTTACAAATTCGATGTTCTTAGTGATGATGTTAGCAGCTTTAAGACTGTTTAGATCAACTACGTCACCAGAAACTTTCGCTAGCTCAGCTAGACGAACTTCAGCAGACACTAGGCTCTTACGAGAAGTGAAACCGAATTTTGGTAGACGTTGTTTCAGAGGCATCTGACCGCCTTCGAAACCTGGACGAACACTGCCGCCAGAACGTGATTTTTGACCTTTGTGACCACGGCCACCAGTTTTACCTAGGCCTGAACCGATACCACGACCTACTCGCTTCGCAGAAGTTTTCGCGCCAGCAGCCGGTGCTAGAGTATTCAAACGCATTCTGATTACTCCTCAACTTTAACCATGTAGTAAACCTTGTTGATCATACCGCGAATACACGGAGTATCTTCAAGTTCTACTGTGTGGTTGATTTTACGAAGACCTAGACCGCGCAAAGTAGCTTTGTGCTTTGGCAGACGACCAATTGAGCTTTTAGTTTGAGTTACTTTAATAGTTGCCATGGTGTTCTTACTCCGAAATAGATTCAACAGTTAGACCACGTTTAGCAGCAACCATTTCTGGTGACTTCATGCTACCTAGTGCATCGATCGTTGCACGAACGATGTTGATAGGGTTCGTAGAACCGTACGCTTTAGATAGTACGTTGTGTACACCAGCAACTTCTAGTACTGCACGCATCGCACCACCTGCGATAACACCAGTACCTTCTGCAGCAGGCTGCATGTAAACTTTAGAGCCCGAATGGCGACCTTTCACTGGGTGGTGAAGAGTGCCTTCGTTTAGAGCGATCGTAGTCATGTTACGACGCGCTTTTTCCATTGCTTTTTGAATCGCTGCAGGTACTTCACGAGCTTTGCCGTAACCGAAACCTACACGACCGTTACCGTCACCAACTACTGTTAGTGCAGTGAAGCTCATGATTCGACCACCTTTAACCGTTTTAGAAACACGGTTAACTGCGATTAGCTTTTCTTGCAAATCATTCGCTTGAACTTGTTGTTCTTTAGCCATCTTCCAACCCTACCTTAGAATTTCAGACCAGCTTCGCGAGCAGATTCTGCTAGCGCCGCTACTCGACCGTGGTATTGGAAACCAGAACGATCAAATGCAACTGCAGTTACGCCCTTCTCTAGAGCGCGCTCAGCAATAGCTTTACCCACTGCTTTAGCTGCATCAACGTTACCAGTGTATTTCACTTGCTCACGGATCGCTTTTTCTACAGTAGAAGCTGCTGCGATAACCTCAGAGCCGTTAGCCGCGATAACCTGTGCGTACACGTGACGAGGAGTACGGTGTACAACTAGGCGAGTCGCACCCAGTTCTGCAATCTTACGACGTGCACGTGTAGCACGACGGATGCGAGATGCTTTCTTATCCATAGTGTTACCTTACTTCTTCTTAGCTTCTTTAGTACGCACATTTTCATCTGCGTAACGAACACCTTTGCCTTTGTATGGCTCAGGCTCACGGTAAGAACGAATGTCAGCCGCAACTTGACCAACTAGTTGCTTGTCAGCACCAGTGATCACGATTTCAGTTTGGCTTGGACATTCAGCTTTAATACCCGCTGGCAACTCGTGCTCAACTGGGTGTGAGAAGCCTAGTGTTAGACCTACAGCGTTGCCTTTGATAGCAGCACGGTAACCTACACCTTTAAGAGTTAGCTTCTTAGTAAAGCCTTCAGTAACACCAACAACCATGTTGTTAACTAGAGCGCGAGCAGTACCTGCTTGAGCCCATGCGTTAGCAACACCTTCTTTAGGACCGAAAGTCAGGTTATTTTCTTCCTGAGCGATTACAACTGCGTTGTTAAGAACGCGAGTTAGTTCGCCTTTCGCACCTTTTACAGTGATTTCTTGGCCGTTTAGTTTCACCTCTACGCCAGCTGGAATAGCGACAGGTGCTTTTGCAACACGAGACATAGTCTACTCCTTATTAAGCTACGTAAGCGATGATTTCACCACCAAGACCTGCTTTACGTGCAGCGCGGTCTGACATAAGACCCTTGGAAGTAGAAACGATAGCAATACCAAGACCACCCATTACAGAAGGAAGTTCATCTTTCTTCTTGTAAACACGTAGACCTGGACGAGAAACACGTTTAAGTTGCTCGATTACTGGTTTAGCTTGGAAGTACTTAAGTGTAACTTCTAGCTCAGGTTTTGCTTCGCCTTCAACAGCGAAGTCAACGATGTAACCTTCAGCTTTTAGTAGTGCAGCAATTGCAACTTTAAGCTTTGAAGAAGGCATTTTTACAGCAACTTTGTTTGCTGCCTGACCGTTACGAACGCGGGTCAGCATATCCGAAATCGGATCTTGCATGCTCATATGATTTACTCCAAATGATTAAGTGGCAATTACCAGCTAGCCTTACGAAGACCCGGAATCTCGCCTTTCATGCAAGCTTCACGAACCTTAATACGGCTTAGACCGAACTTACGTAGGTAACCGTGTGGACGACCAGTTTGGTTGCAACGGTTGCGCTGACGTGATGCACTTGAATCACGTGGAAGAGATTGCAGTGTAAGAACCGCGTTCCAACGATCTTCTTCAGATGCGTTTACATCGCTGATGATAGCTTTTAGCGCTGCACGCTTTTCAGCGAACTTAGCTACTAGCTTCGCACGTTTTGCTTCACGTGCTTTCATTGAATTTTTAGCCATAACAGTAACCCTTCACCTTACTTACGGAATGGGAAGTTAAAGGCAGCCAGCAGAGCACGGCCTTCCTCATCAGTACCAGCAGACGTCGTAATAGTGATGTCTAGACCGCGTACTCGATCAACTTTATCAAAGTCGATTTCCGGGAAGATGATTTGCTCGCGAACGCCCATGCTGTAGTTACCGCGACCGTCAAAAGACTTAGCGCTAACACCACGGAAGTCACGTACACGTGGAAGAGCGATGTTAATTAAACGCTCAAGAAAATCCCACATACGTTCGCCACGCAAGGTTACTTTACAACCGATAGGGTAGCCTTCACGGATTTTGAAACCTGCAACAGATTTGCGCGCTTTTGTGATAAGTGGCTTTTGACCAGAGATCGTTGCCATATCAGACGCTGCATTTTCTAGCAGTTTCTTATCGTTGATTGCTTCACCAACACCCATGTTTAGGGTGATTTTCTCGATTCTAGGGACTTGCATGACGCTTGTGTAACCGAACTGTTTGGTCAGTTCAGCGACTACAGACGACTTGTAGTAATCATGCAGTTTCGCCATAGTAGAACTCCAAATTACTTCTATTAGTTAGAAACGGTTTCGCCGTTAGACTTGAAGAAACGAACTTTTTTGCCGTCTTCAAAACGGAAACCGATACGGTCAGCTTTACCAGTAGCTGCGTTAAAGATAGCCACGTTAGAAACGTCGATAGCTGCTTCTTGCTCTACGATACCGCCTTGGATACCCATAGCTGGAACAGGTTTCTGATGTTTCTTAACTAGGTTGATACCTTCAACGATAACTTTACCAGTTGCTAGAACCTTAGTTACTTTACCTTTCTTGCCTTTGTCTTTACCAGCAAGAACGATTACTTCGTCATTACGACGGATTTTAGCTGCCATTTCTACGTGCTCCTTACAGAACTTCTGGAGCCAGTGAAACGATCTTCATGAACTTATCGCCACGAAGTTCGCGTGTCACAGGACCAAAGATACGTGTACCGATTGGTTGCTCAGTATTGTCGTTTAGCAATACGCAAGCATTTCGGTCGAAGCGAATGACAGAACCGTCAGGACGACGTACGCCTTTACGGGTGCGCACTACCACCGCCTTCAGAACATCACCTTTTTTAACTTTACCGCGAGGGATTGCTTCCTTCACAGTAACTTTGATGACGTCACCGATATGTGCATAACGGCGGTGAGAGCCACCCAGAACCTTAATACACATTACGCTGCGTGCGCCTGAGTTATCAGCTGCGTCCAGCATACTTTGCATTTGGATCATGTTAGTGCTCCGCTAAATATTAATAACTAGACCCATCACGGGTCGGGCTGCCTCTTTAAAAGGGACGCGAATTGTACCACCCTTTTTTGTGATTGGGTAGTCAAAAAATAAACGGCTCCAAAAATATTTTGGAGCCGCTTTAGTTTCATAGAATTAACGAGATTAAATCTTCGCCTTTTCTAGAACTTTTACCAAAGTCCAAGACTTAGTCTTAGACAGTGGACGACACTCTGCGATTTCAACTGTGTCGCCTAGGCCACACTCGTTGTTCTCGTCATGTGCGTGTACTTTAGTCGTACGTTTTACGTATTTACCGTAGATTGGGTGTTTTACGAAACGTTCGATAGCAACAGTGATAGACTTGTCCATCTTGTCGCTAACAACACGACCTTGTTGAGTACGTTTTACTTCGCTCATTATGCGCCTGCCTTCTCAGTCAAAACAGTTTTCACACGTGCGATATCACGGCGTACAGCTTTCAGAGTATGAGTTTGCTGTAGTTGACCAGTCGCAGCTTGCATGCGCAAGTTGAACTGTTCGCGTAGCAAATTCATTAGCTCAGCGTTAAGCTCTTCAACGCTTTTCTCGCGTAGATCTTGTGCTTTCATCACATCACCTGCTTAGTTACAAATGTAGTTTTGAAAGGCAGTTTACGTGCCGCAAGACGGAACGCTTCACGTGCCAATTCTTCAGGTACACCACCCATTTCGTACATAACCTTACCAGGTTGGATTTGGGCTACCCAGTACTCAACGTTACCTTTACCCTTACCTTGACGAACTTCAAGTGGTTTTTCTGTGATTGGTTTGTCTGGGAACACACGGATCCAGATTTTACCTTGACGCTTAACGTGACGTGTCATTGCACGACGTGCCGCTTCGATTTGACGAGCAGTTAGACGACCACGGCCAACAGCTTTAAGACCGAATTCGCCGAAGCTTACATCAGTACCTTTAGCTAGACCACGGTTACGACCAGTCTGAACCTTACGGAACTTAGTACGTTTAGGTTGTAGCATCTGTCGACTCCTTACTTACGGCCTTTACGCTGCTTCTTAGGCTTGTCGCCTTTAGGCTCTACAGCGTTAGCTGCTGGCATACCACCTAGGATTTCACCTTTGAAGATCCAAGTTTTAATGCCGATCACACCGTATTGAGTGTGAGCCGAAGAAGTTGCGTAATCAATGTCAGCACGTAGAGTGTGTAGAGGCACACGGCCTTCACGGTACCACTCTGAACGTGCGATTTCAGCGCCGCCTAGACGACCGCTTACTTCCACTTTGATACCTTTAGCGCCTAGGCGCATAGCGTTTTGTACTGCGCGCTTCATAGCACGACGGAACATAACACGACGCTCTAGCTGAGACGCGATGCTGTCACCAACAAGTTGCGCATCTAGTTCAGGCTTACGTACTTCAGCGATGTTAATTTGCGCTGGTACACCTGCAATTTTAGCTACAGCTGCGCGTAGCTTCTCAACGTCTTCACCTTTCTTACCGATAACAACGCCTGGACGAGCAGTGTGAATAGTCACACGGATGCTCTTAGCAGGACGCTCGATAACGATACGTGATAGAGACGCTTTTTTCAGTTCACTTGTAAGGAACTGACGTACCTTGAAGTCGCCGTCTAGGTTGTCAGCGAAATCTTTGGTGTTAGCAAACCATGTAGCATTCCAAGGCTTAACGATGCCTAGACGAATACCATTTGGATGTACTTTTTGACCCATTGCTTACTCTCCTAGTCTCTAGCGATCTGCTACAACAACAGTGATGTGGCTTGAACGCTTCAAGATACGATCCGCACGACCTTTAGCACGAGGCATAATACGCTTCATGGTTGGGCCTTCATCTACAAAGATTTTTGCGACATTCAGATCGTCAATATCTGCACCTTCGTTGTGCTCCGCGTTAGCGATAGCAGACTCTAGAACTTTCTTAACTAGTGCAGCAGCTTTTTTGTTGCTGAACGTTAGGATTTCTAGAGCTTGGTCAACAGATTTACCACGGATTAGATCCGCAACTAAGCGAGCTTTCTGAGGCGAAATGCGAGCAAAGTTATGTTTAGCAATTGCTTCCATTATCTACTCCTTAGCGCTTCTTAGCTTTCTTATCCGCAGCGTGACCGCGGTAAGTACGTGTTGGTGCGAATTCACCCAGTTTGTGACCGATCATTTCATCAGTTACAAATACTGGTACGTGCTGACGACCATTATGGACAGCGATGGTCAAACCGATCATCGTAGGGATGATCATTGAACGACGGGACCAAGTCTTAATAGGCTTTTTGTCTCCGCTTTCCACCGCTTTCTCTACCTTCTTCAGCAAGTGTAGGTCAATAAAAGGACCTTTCTTGAGAGAACGTGGCATGGCGATTCCTCTTTATATAGATTACTTGTTACGACGACGTACGATGTACTTGTCAGTGCGTTTGTTCTTACGAGTCTTGAAGCCTTTAGTAGGCATACCCCAAGGAGATACTGGGTGACGACCACCAGAAGTACGACCTTCACCACCACCATGTGGGTGGTCAATCGGGTTCATTACAACACCACGAACCGTTGGACGGATACCGCGATGACGTGATGCACCTGCTTTACCAAGTTCACGTAGCATGTGCTCAGAGTTACCAACTTCACCGATTGTTGCACGGCCTTCAGAAAGAACTTTGCGCATCTCGCCAGAACGTAGACGGATAGTTACGTACGCACCGTCGCGAGCAACGATTTGAGCGTAAGCACCAGCCGAACGAGCTAGCTGACCACCTTTACCAGGCTTAAGTTCAACGTTATGTACTGTTGAACCTACTGGGATATTACGCATTGGTAGAGTGTTACCAGCTTTGATTGGTGCATCAACACCAGACTGAATAACATCACCAGCTACAACACCTTTAGGTGCTAGGATGTAGCGACGCTCACCGTCTTTGTAAAGAACTAGAGCAATGTTTGCGCTACGGTTTGGATCGTATTCAAGACGCTCAACTGTCGCTGGAATACCATCTTTAGTACGTTTGAAGTCAACTACACGGTAGTGGTGCTTGTGACCACCGCCGATGTGACGTACTGTGATACGACCCTTGTTGTTACGACCACCGTTCTTAGAGTTTTTCTCTAGAAGAGGTGCGTATGGCTTGCCCTTGTGTAGGTCAGCGTTAACAACTTTAACAACGTGACGACGACCAGGGGAAGTCGGCTTACATTTAACAATAGCCATTTTTAACTACTCCTGTTATTCCGCGCCGCCAACGAAGTCAAGATCTTGACCTTCTTTCAAAGTAACGTACGCTTTCTTAACGTCGCTGCGGCGACCTTGGCGTAGACCTTGACGTTTGGTCTTACCCTTAGTGATAAGAGTATTTACAGACTTAACTTCAACTTCAAATAGCTTTTCTACAGCTGCTTTGATCTCTTTTTTAGTCGCATCTTTAGCTACTTTGAAAACGATAGTGTTCGCTTTCTCAGCTGCCATAGTTGCTTTTTCAGAGATGTGCGGTGCACGTAGAACTTTTAGGATACGCTCTTCAGTGATCATGCTAGCATTTCCTCTACTTGCTTAACTGCTTCTGCAGTCATTACAACTTTGTCAAACGCGATTAGAGATACTGGATCGATACCAGCAACATCACGTGCGTCAACTTTGTATAGGTTACGAGCAGCTAGGAATAGATTCTCATCTACTTCGCTAGTCACGATTAGAGCGTCAGTTAGCTCAAGCTCTTTAAGCTTAGCAACTAGCTCTTTAGTCTTTGGTGCTTCAACTGAGAAGTTATCAACAACGATTAGACGCTCTTGACGAACAAGCTCAGAAAGAATGCTCTTCATAGCACCACGGTACATTTTTTTGTTTACTTTTTGGCTGTGATCTTGTGGTTTCGCAGCAAAAGTAACACCACCTGTACGCCAGATTGGGCTACGGATTGTACCAGCACGCGCACGGCCAGTACCTTTTTGACGCCATGGCTTAGCGCCACCGCCAGAAACTTCTGAACGTGTTTTTTGAGCACGAGTACCTTGACGAGCACCTGCTGCGTACGCAACAACTACTTGGTGTACAAGAGCTTCGTTAAACTCACGTCCGAAAGTAGTTTCGGAAACAGTTAGTGCATCGGCACCTTTAACCATTAGTTCCATTACTTACTCCTGAGACGTTATGCTTTAACAGCTGGTTTAACGATCACGTTGCCGCCAGTTGCGCCTGGGACTGCACCTTTAATAAGAAGCAGGTTGCGCTCAGCGTCAACACGTACGATCTCTAGGTTTTGAGTCGTTACACGCTCAGCACCCATGTGACCTGCCATTTTCTTGCCTTTAAATACGCGACCTGGAGTCTGACATTGACCGATAGAACCAGGAGCACGGTGAGACAATGAGTTACCGTGAGTCATATCTTGAGTACGGAAGTTCCAACGCTTAACAGCGCCTTGGAAACCTTTACCCTTAGATGTACCAGTAACGTCTACTTTCTTAGTTTCGTTGAATAGTTCAACAGTTAGTTCTGAACCAACTTCGAACTCTTCGCCGTTTTCTAAACGGAATTCCCAAAGACCGCGACCAGCTTCAACGCCAGCTTTAGCAAAGTGACCTGCTTCAGCTTTGTTTACACGGTTAGCTTTCTTAGAACCAGCTGTAACCTGGATTGCTGCGTAGCCGTCAGTTTCAAGAGTTTTCACTTGAGAAACACGGTTAGCTTCAACCTCAACAACTGTTACTGGGATAGAAACGCCTTCTTCAGTAAATACGCGGGTCATGCCCACTTTACGACCGATTAGACCAATCATACTTCTAATCTCCCTTAACCTAGGCTAATTTGAACGTCAACGCCCGCAGCAAGGTCTAGACGCATTAGAGCATCAACAGTCTTGTCTGTTGGCTCAACGATGTCGATTAGACGCTTGTGAGTACGGATTTCGTACTGGTCACGTGCTTTCTTGTTAACGTGTGGAGAGATAAGAACTGTGAAACGCTCTTTACGAGTTGGCAGTGGGATTGGACCACGAACCTGTGCGCCAGTGCGCTTAGCTGTTTCAACGATTTCCGCTGTAGAAGCATCGATTAGTTTGTAATCGAAAGCTTTTAGGCGGATACGGATACGTTGGTTCTGCATGAGACAGAGCTCCAAATTTAATAAATTACACAAACAATATCGCCACTCAAACTCGTCGAGACGAGAGAATGCCGATTGATTTATGTGAAACCGTAGCATCCAAGATTAGGACGCATTGTCAGTTAATTTTCGATTAACTATCCCTATATACCAAAGTCACCTTTGAGGATAGTTTTTCCGAAGAAAAGATAGCTAATTGTATTAACCGCGAACATAAGCTGAGTATACATTACCTCACAAATCCTTAGATTTGCTCGCTCCTCACTGCTCATTGGTTCACAACTGGCTTAACCAGTGCGCTGCATTATACAGATCACACTTTAGGTTGCAAGCGCTGAGTGAAAAATAATCGGGAATATTCCAAACCCCATACATTCCTCTTCGCTTGGTAGCCATTAAAACAAAAAGGACGCCGAAGCGTCCTTTTCTAAACTGTAATCGTAATAGCGGCTGCTATTATTTCTTACCGCTTGATAGTGCACCGAAACGCTTGTTGAAGCGATCAACACGGCCGCCTGTATCAACGATACGTTGCTTACCAGTGTAGAATGGGTGACACTTGTCACATACGTCTAGGTGGATAGACTCTTTACCTAGAGTAGAGTTGAACTCAAAAGAGTTGCCGCAAGAACAAGTCGCTTTTACTGCTTTGTATTCTGGGTGGATACCAGCTTTCATGGGATAACCTCAATAGTAGGCCGTGTCGCTATACGAATCTAAGCCGCACACCACACGCAATTAATAATAAAATGGGATACCGCATCAACTAATTGCCGAAGCCATATCTCAAGGCGCGATATAGTAAAGAATCACATTGCTCGGATCAACACATTTGGCAACTTTTTCGCCACTTTTTTAGCCAGACTAATCATAGAGGCACGATTCACGCTGAATCGCATTGCTTTACTCGAATTTCCATACCGATTTTAATAGACTCTCATTTCCTTTCCCTCTTTTTTAATAGCTAAGAATTTATGCGTCCAACCATTGCTAGAGTGGCATTACCCGTTCCGCTCGACAAACAATTTGATTACGCCATTCCGGGGCATCTGTTTCCGATCATTGGTGGACGCGTTTCCGTGCCTTTTGGACGCCAAACCTTAGTCGGCATCGTCACCGCAATGGTTAATCACTCGGACTTTCCCAAAGATCAACTCAAGCCAATCAAAGCAGTTCTTGATTCTCAGCCGATATGGTCTGAAAAGCTTTATTCGTTGCTGACTTGGTGCAGCCAGTTCTACCAATACCCACTTGGAGATACGCTACACAATGCGATGCCAGCAGCTCTACGTAAAGGAAAGCCTGCAGATTTTGCGACGCTACAAGAGTGGCAAATTACCGAATCCGGTAAAGACAAGCTGATGCAAGGGCTTGATCGTCGAGCGGTCAAACAACAGAAGGTCTTGCAAATGTTGGTTAACGGCGCTTTGCCTCACCAGGAATTTGTCGACCAAGAGATAGCCTCAACAGTACTAAAGTCTTTAGAAGAGAAAGGCTGGATTGAACGTATCGAGAAGAAGCCTGTAATCACCCAGTGGGGACAGCACGTTGAATGCGACGTCGAAAAGCCAAAGCTCAACCACGAACAAGCGCTGGCTATTGCGAGTGTAAATAGCCAAACAGGTTTTGCCTCCTATTTATTAGAAGGCGTCACGGGCTCAGGTAAGACAGAAGTGTACCTCAACCTTATCAAGCCAGTTTTAGAGCAAGGGAAACAAGCCTTGGTTTTAATACCAGAGATTGGCTTAACGCCCCAAACCATCAACCGCTTTAAACGCCGTTTTAATGTGCCAGTTGACGTCATCCACTCCGGGTTAAACGAGACGGAGCGTCTGAATGCGTGGCTTTCTGCACGCGACAAAGCGGCCGGAATCATTATCGGCACACGCTCTGCCCTACTCGCGCCTTTTGCTGATCTCGGGATTATCATTGTGGACGAGGAACATGACACCTCTTACAAACAGCAAGATAGCTTGCGTTATCATGCACGCGATGTTGCTGTAATGCGCGCTCATAAAGAACAAGTTCCGATTGTTCTGGGCTCAGCCACACCTGCACTGGAGACATTGCACAATGCCTTGTCAGGCAAATATCACCATTTAACACTAACCCAACGAGCTGGCTCTGCCGTGCCAACCACTAATAAAGTGTTAGATGTAAAAGGTCAGTATTTAGAAAGTGGCTTATCTGCCCAACTGATTGCCGAGATGCGCAAGCATTTAAAAGCGGGCAATCAAGTAATGTTGTTTCTTAACCGTCGAGGCTTTTCGCCCGCTTTGATGTGCCATGAATGCGGTTGGATTGCAGAATGTAAACGCTGTGATGCGTACTATACGTTCCACCATTACAGCAACGAAATACGCTGCCATCACTGCGGCTCACAACAACCGGTGATTCATCAATGTCAGGGGTGTGGTTCAACCCAATTGGTTACCGTCGGCGTAGGAACGGAACAACTCGAACAACAATTGGCTCAGTTATTTCCAGAATACAACGCCATTCGCATCGACAGAGACAGCACACGTCGCAAAGGTAGTTTGGAAGACGCCCTTGAATCGATTCGTAAAGGTGAACATCAAATTCTGATTGGCACCCAAATGCTAGCTAAGGGGCACCATTTTCCAAATGTAACGCTCGTTGCTCTTTTGGATGTTGATGGCTCTCTCTATAGTAGTGACTTCCGCGCTTCCGAGCGACTAGCGCAGTTGTTTATTCAAGTCGCAGGTCGTGCCGGCCGCGCAAGTAAACCTGGCGAGGTTATCCTACAAACCCACCATCCTGAGCACAGCTTGCTGCAGGCCCTGCTTCAAAAAGACTATCGCCACTTTGCTATGACTGCTCTGGAAGAACGCAAATTGGCTCAGCTTCCGCCTTATAGTTTCTTGACTCTGTTTAAAGCAGAGGCGAACCAAAGTGAGGTAGTTGAAGACTTCCTGCGTCAGGTTCGCTTTACGTTAGAGTCACACCCTCTGTTCGATGATTCCTGCATGGTGTTAGGCCCTACTCCTTCACCTTTGGCCAAGCGGGCTGGTAAATACCGTTGGCAACTATTACTGCAAACTCAGCATCGTTCATTGATGCAAAAGTTATTAACCAGTGCCAAACCTGCTATTGAGTTGTTGCCAAATGCTAAGAAAGTACGCTGGAATTTAGACATAGAACCACAAGATCTCAGCTAGCAAACGTTTAACTATGTAATGAATTACCATTTAATGTGACTAGAATCACACCAAGATTACAATTTTTGTTAAACAGACCGTAACTTTCACTTTAGAAATGAATAGACTATCCAAATTAGAAAAGTCTAAAGTGACTTGTTTGCACAGGCTTAGATTAAACAATGACTATTCCCACAAATTGATATCGCGGTGAAGAATCCATTTTCCCACTCGTTAACACGAACTGAGCGAAGAGCAAATACAGCTCTAACTCGGTTTGATTACTCTGATTTCAAACCGGAATAACGTCATCTTGGCAAAAAATAAATGAGAGGTTAAAAACTATGGCGACAATGAAGGATGTTGCCCAGCTTGCGGGAGTGTCTACGGCTACGGTATCTCGAGCCTTAATGAATCCAGAGAAGGTCTCTTCTTCTACAAGAAAGAGAGTAGAAGATGCCGTACTTGAAGCGGGTTATTCTCCAAACTCATTGGCGCGTAACTTACGTAGAAACGAATCAAAAACCATTGTTACTATCGTTCCCGACATCTGTGATCCTTATTTTTCTGAAATTATTCGCGGTATTGAAGATGCAGCCATGGAACATGGCTATCTAGTCCTGCTGGGCGATAGCGGACAACAGAAGAAACGCGAAAGCTCTTTCGTTAACCTCGTATTTACTAAGCAGGCAGATGGAATGCTACTGCTTGGTACAGATCTACCATTCGATGTCAGTAAGCCAGAGCAAAAGAACTTACCTCCGATGGTAATGGCGTGTGAATTTGCGCCAGAGCTCGAGCTTCCGACAGTACATATTGATAACCTGACCTCAGCATTTGAAGCGGTGAATTACCTGACCCAATTAGGTCATAAACGCATTGCTCAAATCTCTGGACCAGATACAGCAATATTGTGTCAGTTCCGCCAGCAAGGCTACCAACAAGCCCTGCGCCGTGCCGGCATCAATAAAGATCCACAATATAGTGTCATTACTGAGTTCTCTTTTGATGGCGGAGCAAAAGCCGTTCGTAAACTGCTCGAATTGCCAGAACCACCAACGGCTATTTTCTGTCACTGTGACACAATGGCCATCGGCGCAATTCAAGAAGCGAAAAAGCTTGGCTTACGAGTACCGCAAGATCTCTCTGTTGTGGGCTTTGATGACATTAACTTCGCTCAGTACTGCGATCCACCGTTGACCACCATCTCTCAACCTCGCTATGAGATTGGTCGACAAGCGATGCTAATGATGCTCGAGATGTTAAAAGGCCACGACGTGCATTCAGGCTCGCGTCTGCTTGAAACTAATCTCGTCATTCGTGGAAGTGCAGCGCCACCACAGCGCCCTTAACCTAAAGATTAGGTATTCATCCCCAAAGCGGTGCTAAGGCGCCGCTTTTTTATTTACCCCTCCTGCTTTTTGTATATCCCCGAATAAATATAAGCGAGAACAGAAACACACTCCTACACTCGGGCGTTGTCGCGCTTTAGCTATCAAGATTCTATCAATAGGGTGTTTTCTCAACTCGTTCTGGATTAACATATTTGCAAGAATCCTTGATGACCAGAAATAACCGTGGCAAATAGAGATTATGTAAGACGGGGGCGAGGCGCCCCAAAAAAGTCGACAAAAAAACAGCCGCCGAGAAGAAAAAAACCTTGGCGCAGTGGCCTGCTCGCTATCTTGCTCGTGGGCGGTTTTGGCTATGGTCTTTACCTTTTGAGTAGCGACCCAGAACCTAAACAACCAGTCGTGAAGCAGCCAACAACCACTGTAAGCAAACCAAAGCCGAAAAAAGACTTGCCGCCACCACCAGAAGAAAAATGGGAATATGTTGAGTCACTACCGAAACGTGAAGTTGAAGTTGTGGCTAAAGAAATTGAAGTTTCTAAAATTCCTTACATCATGCAGTGTGGCGCGTACAAAACCCAGGCACAAGCCGAAGAGCGTAAGCTTGCAATCGCGTTCCAAGGGATGTCGAGCAAGATTCGTAAGAAAGAAGGCAGTTCATGGTATCGCGTGGTGCTAGGTCCGTATAAGTTCAAACGTGATGCAGAACGTGACCGTCATAAACTGCAACGCGCGAAAATCGAGCCGTGTGCGATTTGGAAAGAAAATCTTTAAACTCAGGCCCTAGGAGCTAAGATCCTAGGGCCTTTCTTTTTGCCCCCTTGAATCCCCATTTCTCCTCCCCCATATACTGAATTAAATCCAAAGAGAAATAATCAAGAGGTCGACTGTGACTACCATTGTATCTGTACGTCGAAATAATAAAGTCGTCATCGCGGGTGATGGCCAAGTATCTCTAGGCAATACCGTAATGAAAGGTAATGCGCGCAAAGTTCGCCGCCTATACAACAACCAAGTACTAGCGGGCTTTGCCGGCGGTACTGCGGATGCCTTCACCCTTTTTGAGCGCTTCGAAAGCAAACTGCAAATGCACCAAGGTCACCTAACCAAAGCGGCAGTTGAGCTAGCCAAAGACTGGCGTAGCGATCGTGCTTTGCGCAAGCTCGAAGCCTTACTTGCCGTTGCCGACGAAACCGCATCGTTAATCATTACCGGTAATGGTGATGTCGTACAGCCAGAACACGACCTGATTGCGATTGGCTCTGGTGGTGCTTACGCACAAGCTGCCGCAACCGCCCTACTAGAAAACACAGATCTAGATGCCCGTGAGATCGCGGAAAAAGCTCTCAATATCGCGGGTGATATTTGTGTCTTCACTAACCATCACCACACGGTAGAAGAGCTAGACTCAACAGCAGAGCCTGAAAAACCAACCGCGTAATCGTAACGAAGTAAGGAAAGAATATGTCTGAAATGACGCCTCGCGAAATCGTTCATGAATTGAACCGCCACATTATCGGTCAAGAAAAAGCCAAGCGTTCGGTTGCGATTGCACTTCGTAACCGCTGGCGCCGCATGCAGCTTGAAGAAAGCTTGCGTGCCGAAGTGACGCCAAAAAACATCTTGATGATTGGTCCTACTGGTGTTGGTAAGACTGAAATCGCACGACGCCTCGCAAAACTGGCAAATGCCCCTTTCATCAAAGTTGAAGCGACAAAATTCACCGAAGTGGGTTACGTTGGTAAAGAAGTTGAAACCATCATCCGTGACCTAACAGATGTCGCTGTGAAAATGACGCATCAACAAGCGATGGAAAAAGTGAAATTCCGCGCAGAAGAACAAGCGGAAGAACGCATTCTTGATGCGCTACTGCCACCAGCACGTGATAGCTGGGGTCAAGCAGAGCAAACAGAAGAGTCTTCTCACACTCGCCAGATCTTCCGTAAGAAACTGCGTGAAGGCCAACTAGACGATAAAGAAATTGAAATCGACGTAGCCGCACCACAAATGGGCGTAGAGATCATGGCGCCTCCTGGTATGGAAGAGATGACTAACCAGCTGCAAGGCATGTTCCAAAACCTAGCTGGCGACACCAAGAAAAAACGTAAGCTGAAAATCAAAGACGCAATGAAAGCGTTAGCGGAAGAAGAAGCGGCGAAACTGGTTAACCAAGAAGAGCTGAAAGAAGCAGCGATTTTCAACGTTGAAAACAACGGCATCGTATTTATCGATGAGATCGACAAGATCTGTAAACGTGGCGAGAGCTCAGGCCCAGACGTTTCACGCGAAGGTGTTCAGCGCGACCTACTTCCATTGATTGAAGGCAGCACGGTATCAACCAAGCACGGCATGGTAAAAACAGACCACATTCTGTTTGTTGCATCTGGTGCATTCCAAGTGGCAAAACCATCTGACTTGATCCCAGAATTGCAAGGTCGTCTACCAATTCGTGTTGAGCTAGAAGCACTAAGCAGCAACGACTTCAAACGCATTCTGACAGAACCAAAAGCCTCTCTAACAGAGCAGTACGTTGCGTTGATGAAAACGGAAGATGTGGACATCGAATTCACAGAAGACGGCATCACGCAAATCGCGGAAGCGGCATGGACGGTCAACGAAAGCACAGAAAACATCGGTGCTCGTCGCTTACACACCGTAATGGAACGCTTGATGGATGAAATCTCTTACGACGCAGCGGAGCAATCTGGCGCTAAATTCGTTATTGATTCCGCTTATGTGAAAGCGCGCCTAGGCGACACGATTGAAGATGAAGATCTAAGCCGCTTTATTCTTTAACCGCAATCTATCCCACCAAAGCCCAGAACCTTGTTTCTGGGCTTTTTGTTTAGAATGGCGGTGACTTTGACAACATCTAAATCAAAAGCTCTCGTCATTCTAGCGAGCTTAAGCGAGACTAAGAATCTGCTAACAGCAAACGCCTTTCTTTCCCACTCGCCTTCACCACCGCACAATCGGACGATAGATTCTGAATCACACTCGTTCCTCGCTGTTCAGAATGACGGTGACTTAGACAAAATCTAAATCAAAAGAGCTCGTCATTCTAGCGAGCTCAAGCGAGACTAAGAATCTGGTAACAGCGGACGCCTATTCTTTCCCACTCCCCTTCACCACCGCACTATTGGGACGATAGATTCTGAATCACCTCGTTCCTCGCTGTTCAGAATGACGGTGACTTTGAAAACATCTAAATCAAAAGACCTCGTCATTCTAGCGAGCTTAAGCGAGACTAAGAATCTGCTAACAGCAAACGCCTATTCTTCCCCACTCACCTTAACCACCGCACAATCGGATGATCGATTCTGAATCACACTCGTTGTTCAGAATGACGGTGACTTTGACAATACCTAAATCAAAAAAGATCTCGTCATTCTAGCGAGCTCAAGCGAGACTAAGAATCTGGTAACAGCAGACGCCTATTCTTTCCCACTCACCTTAACCACCGCACAATCGGATGATCGATTCTGAATCACCTCGTTCCTCGCTGTTCAGAATGACGGTTACTGTGACAACACCTAAATCAAAAAGATCTCGTCATTCTAGCGAGCTCAAGCGAGACTAAGAATCTAGTAACAGCAGACGCCTATTCTTTCTCTCTCACCGTAACACTTCACAATCGGATGATAGATTCTGAATCACACTCGTTCCTCGCCGTTCAGAATGACGGTGACTTAGACAACATCTAAATCAAAAGCTCTCGTCATTCTAGCGAGATCCAGCGAGACTAAGAATCTGCTAACAGCAGACGCCTATTCTTTCCCACTCACCTTCACCACTGCACAACCGGACGATAGATTCTGAATCACACTCGTTCCTCGTTGTTCAGAATGACGGTGACTTTGACAACATCTAAATCAAAAGACCTCGTCATTTTAGCGAGCTCAAGCGAGACTAAGACTCAGCTAACAGCAAGCTCCTATTCTTTCCCACTCACCTTCACCACAGCACAACCGGATGATAGATTCTGAATAACCCTTTGACTTCTAGTTGAGTTGTTTTAGGTCAATAGCGTATCTGCCTCTTTGTGCTTATACTGGGCACATTGGTTACTAGCACGAAATTTCCATGAAACAATCTCTACAGATCTGGCTTGAAGCCGCTCGTCCAAAAACATTACCTCTGGCATTGGTCTCTATCTTAACAGGTAGCGTGCTCGCGTACTCGGCGGGTCATTTCTCACTGACGATTGCCATCATGG
This sequence comes from Vibrio sp. Vb0667, assembly GCF_033391095.1. Taxonomy (NCBI): domain Bacteria; kingdom Pseudomonadati; phylum Pseudomonadota; class Gammaproteobacteria; order Vibrionales; family Vibrionaceae; genus Vibrio; species Vibrio sp. Vb0667. The sequence goes on from NZ_JAWPOL010000008.1 coordinate 85,058, forward strand.
CTTTCGTAACCGCGACATTGCTGCAAATTCTGTCCAACCTGGCAAACGACTATGGCGATGCCGTTCAAGGTACAGATAACGACAAACGCCTCGGCCCATTACGAGCGATGCAGTCAGGCGCGGTAAGTGCGAAACAGATGAAACAGGCGATTATCTTTAACATCGCTCTGACCGCCATTTCAGGCTTGGTGTTGGTTTTCTATTCACTAAGTTCACTGGAAAGCATTGTCACTTTTATCGGGCTGGGAATTCTGGCCATTCTCGCAGCCATTGCTTATACCATGGGTAGCAAACCATACGGTTACGTGGGGCTTGGCGATATTTCAGTTTTCTTGTTTTTTGGTTTACTCGGCGTATCCGGTACTTATTTCTTGCATACTGGTCACGTAGATACCACGCTATTCTTACCTGCTCTAGGCTGCGGTTTACTCGCCGTTGCAGTACTCAACATCAACAATATGCGTGATATCGAGAACGACCGAGAGTGTGGTAAACGCACAGTCGCAGTGCGATTGGGTCAACGCAAAGCCAAGCATTACCACTTTGTTTTACTTGGCGGTGCTATTCTTGCCTTTGCGGCTTACTTGTTAATTCAAGACAAACCCGTTTGGATTAGCTTGCCATTTTTACTTAGTATTTATTTCGTGGCCGATCATGGTAAAGCGGTTTGGCATACACAAAAGCCCGCTCAGATAGCACCAATGATGCCAGTCATCGTGAAATGCTCTTTAGTCACCAACGTTTTGTTTGCAACAATTGTGGTAGCTCAAACTCTAGTAAGTTAAAAAAGGATTGTCATTGCATTGACTTAATGCCTAGATATACTCAAAGACAACCAATTTCTGTTTAGAAAGGTACGCTATGGAATACAATACCTCAGCACTCTGTGATATCTACCTCGATCAGGTAGATGTGGTTGAACCAATGTTCAGTAACTTTGGCGGTCGCGCTTCATTTGCCGGGCAAATCACCACCATCAAGTGTTTTGAAGATAATTCGTTGATCCGCGAGACATTAGAGCAAGATGGACTTGGTCGCGTTTTGTTAATTGACGGTGGCGGTTCCCTACGTAAAGCCCTTATCGATGCAGAAATCGCAACCATTGCGGAAGAAAACGAGTGGGAAGGCATTGTCGTTTACGGCTGTGTTCGTGAAGTAGATGAACTTGAAGATATGAACTTAGGCATTCAAGCCCTCGCTTCTATTCCTGTTGGAGCGACCAGTCAGGGGATTGGCGAATTGGATGTACCAGTCAACTTTGGCGGCGTCAGCTTCTTACCTGAAGATTATATTTATGCTGATAGCACCGGAATTATCCTGTCGCCTGAACCATTGAATATTGATTTAGAGTTGGATGAAGAAGCATAGCGAGTCTTAGGTGTCTAAGTTATAGGGTCTTCTCTTGGCTCTTAGCGCCTAGCCTTGTCTTAACATTTTCTACTTCCCTAAAACACAAACACCCGCTTAACGCGGGTGTTTTTAATTTGGAATGAAGAAGCCGAATTATTCCACTTCGTCCATTTTGCCAAGTAGTGCACGAATGCGCTCTTGCCATTGTGCGTGCTCTTGCTGTGCTTGTTGTGCTTTTTGCTCTAGCTCTTCACGTTGAGAGCGAAGCTCGTTCGCTTCTTCCGCAAGTTTAGCTTTATCTTCTTTCAGCTCTTCGACTTCCATCTGAAGAAGAGTGATTGTGTCAACTGCAGTTTGAATTTTAGATTCTAGTTGTTCTAGTACTTCAAAAGACATCTTGGCCTACCTATGTTATTCCGTTGGGACGATGTGCGAGATTGATGCACACCTAACCTATATAAGGTTCATTCTACTCAGCGTCGCGATGAGAAACACTCACTATATTCGATATTTTGCATCATTCGGTCAAAAAATCAGCGCAATCTCACTAAACGCTGACTTTTCTTGTCGCCGAAGCATTTTTGAGCAAGGATTTTGCGTCTCGCTACGCTGAAAATCGCCCTAAGTATTGATCAAATTCAAGTTAGATAAAGTAAAAGCCTCGCAAAAAGGCAAACGTTTACTCGACCTTGTGATAGAATCGCCGCGCAAATTCTTCTTCCCTCTTGCTTACTTGGAGACATCATGAAACGCGATTTAGCAATGGCATTTTCCCGTGTGACTGAAGGTGCAGCTCTGGCTGGTTACAAATGGCTTGGCCGTGGCGATAAAAACGCAGCCGATGGCGCAGCTGTTGAAGTTATGCGCACGCTACTGAACAAAACAGATATCAGTGGTGAAATTGTCATTGGTGAGGGTGAAATCGATGATGCGCCAATGCTGTACATTGGTGAGCAAGTGGGTATGGGTGGTGATGAAGTAGATATTGCAGTCGACCCGATTGAAGGAACGCGTATGACGGCAATGGGACAATCGAACGCACTAGCCGTACTTGCCGCAGGTGAGAAAGGCAGCTTTCTTAAAGCGCCAGATATGTACATGGAAAAACTGGTTGTTGGCCCTGGTGCAAAAGGCGTAATTGACTTAGAAAAGCCGTTAAAAGAAAACCTAGAGAACGTAGCAAAAGCCCTGAACAAGCCACTTGATACCCTAGTCGTTATTACCCTTGCGAAACCTCGCCACGATAACGTTATTGCAGAAATGCAAGCAATGGGCGTGCGTGTCTTTGCGGTGCCTGATGGTGACGTGGCTGCCTCTATTCTGACTTGTATGCCAGACAGTGAAGTGGACATGATGTACTGTATTGGTGGCGCGCCAGAAGGGGTAGTATCAGCGGCGGTAATTCGAGCGCTAGACGGTGATATGCACGGTCGCCTGCTTCCTCGTCACGAAGTAAAAGGCGATACTGAAGAAAACCGCATTTACGGCGCAGATGAACTAAAACGCTGCGATGAAATGGGCGTAAAAGCGAATGTTGTCCTCAAAATGGAAGACATGGCTCGTAGCGACAATGTGGTATTTTCAGCTACAGGCATCACTAAAGGTGACTTGCTGGAAGGTATCTCTCGTCAAGGCAATATAGCGACCACAGAAACGCTGCTCGTGCGCGGTCGATGCCGTACTATTCGTCGCATTAAGTCGACTCACTACCTAGATCGTAAAGATCCAGAAGTACGCGATATTATTCTTTAAGCATTTCCCGAGGCTCTAGCTCAATCTGAGTTTGAGCCTTTCTTTCCGCACAGCCGGACAGTAGATTCTGAATCACCTAGTCCCTCGCCGTTCAGAATGACGGAGACTTTAATAAGCTCTAAATCAAAAGAACTCGTCATTCTAGCGAGATCCAGCGAGACTAAGAATCTGGTAACAGCAGACTGCTATTCTTTCCTGGTCACCTTAACCACTGCTCAACCGGACGATAGATTCTGAATCACCTCGTTCCTCGCTGTTCAGAATGACGACATATATTGACTCATATGAACATAGCGCCTACAAATCCACACTCAAATTAAGTCAACACTTTTCTTTACTAACCCTATCGCGCATAATATGTACTGACGTATAAATGGTGGGTATATGAAGACCGTAGATAGGATATTGCAAATCGTTAAGCGTGATGGCTCCGTCACTGCAAAACAACTCTCTTCTGAGCTAGGGATGACAACCATGGGGGCTCGTCAGCACCTGCAAAGTTTAGAAGATGATGGCATTCTTTCTATCCATGACGTAAAAGTAAAAGTCGGTCGCCCTGCTCGTCATTGGTCTCTCACTCAAAAAGGTCATGAGCAATTTGCTGACCGTCACGGTGAGTTGACTATTCAGTTTATAGAAGCTGTCGAACATATCTTTGGCAAAGATGGACTGGAAAAAGTCACATCAGAAAGGGAAAAACTCACGTTACAAAGTTATCGTCAGCATCTTGAGCAATGCGACTCTCTGCAAAGCAAACTAGAAACACTCGTCACATTAAGAGAGCAAGAAGGCTATATGGCAGAGCTCGAGAAAGATGAGAACGGATTCATCTTGATCGAAAATCACTGTCCGATTTGTAAAGCCGCAACTCGCTGCCCAAGCTTGTGCCAATCAGAATTAAGTGTCTTTCAGTCTTTACTTGGACGTGACACCAAAGTAGAGCGTACCGAACACATCATTAGTGGCCAAAGACGCTGCGTTTACCGCATCCAACAACTGCAGTAACCACCACAACCAAGCATCGACATGCCGCACTTATTCAATCTCAAGCTTGAAAGCTTCTCTTATAAGTGAGACGGCTGAAGAATTCATCCTCTCTCCTCTTTCTAGTGGTATAGGCTTTTAGTAACTAAAGGCAATTTCCATAAGGATTTGGAGAGCATCGATGTCTACTCTACGTCATATCCCATCCCAAACGCTTCCTCCATTCGATGAAATGGTTCAAATGGCAGAGCGAGACCCAGAAGCTTTTGAGCAATTTCGTCATGAGATGGCGAAAGAGATGATCGAAAGCGCATCAGAAGATATGAAAGAAAGATTGTGGGCTCAACAAAGCCACATTGATAGAGTCATCAGCACGTGTAAAAACCCTCATCACACCAATGTGGTATTGATGAACGAGTTGCAAAAACAGGTCGTAAAGTTCAAAGCAGCGCTAGAAGGGGAAGCGACACCGACACAAAAAGCGGATGTGGTTAGCTTAAATGCGTTTAAAGATAGGGATGATTTTTACTGATACTCAGTAGATAGATCGAGAAAGTTAGGGTTCGTTTCTCTTACCAAGGCTAACTTCCACTCACGCTTCCACTGCTTGAGCTGCTTTTCTCGGTTTATAGCCGTAGCCATATCGTCGAATAGCTCAAAGCAAACGAGCTTATGAACGTTGTATTTCTTAGTAAATCCTTCCACTACTCCATTTTTATGTTGCCATATTCTTTGGGGCAGCTGACTGGTAACACCTATGTAGAGAACGGCGTTGTTATTTGACGTTAGGATATAAACGCAAGGTGTCTTATCGATGATTCATTCTCCTTCATTATTCGCTGTTACTTTTCCGTTGTAATTCGCAAGCTCAGGCAGTTTATTTCAATCTCAGAGCACTCTGCGCCTAGATTCTGAATCACACTCGTCCCTCGCTGTTCAGAATGATGATGACTTTAACAGCCTCCAAACCAAAAAGGATCGTCATTCTAGCGAGCCTTAGCGAGACTAAAAATCTCGTAACAGCAAGCTCCTATTCTTTCCCGCTCAGCTTAACCACTGCTCAACCGGACGATAGATTCTGGACCACGCTCATTCCTCGCAGTTCAGAATGACGGTGAGTTTAACAGCCTCTAAATCAAAAGAGTCCGTCATTCTAGCGAGCCGCAGCGAGACTAAGAATCTGGTAACAGCAAGCTCCTATTCTCTCCCGCTCACCTAAACCACCGCACAATCGGATAATAGATTCTGAACCACCTCGTTCCTCGTTGTTCAGAATGACGATGACTTTAAGAGCCTCTAAATAAAAAGAGCTCGTCATTCTAGCGAGCCTTAGCGAGACTAAAAATCTCGTAACAGCAAGCTCCTATTCTTTCCCGTTCACCTAAACCACCGTACAATCGGATGATAGATTCTGAACCACACTCGCACCTCTCTGTTCAGAATAACGATGACTTTAACAGCCTCCAAACCAAAAAGGATCGTCATTCTAGCGAACCTTAGCAAGGCTAAGAATCTGGTAACAACAAGCACCTATTCTTTCGCACTCACCTTAGCCACTGCTCAACCGGACGATAGATTCTGATTCACACTCGTGCCTCGTTGTTCAGAATGATGGTGGCTTTAACAGCCTCTAAATCAAAAGAGTTCGTCATTCTAGCGAGCCTTAGCGAGACTAAGGATCTGGTAACAGCAAACTCCTACTCTTTCACACACAGCTTAACCAGGGCTCAAGCGGACGATAGATTCTGAATCACACTCATTCCTCGCTGTTCAGAATGACAGTGGCTTTAAGAGCCTCTAAATCAAAAGAGTCCGTCATTCTAGCGAGCCTCAGCGAGACTAAGAATCTAGTAACAGCAAGCTCCTATTCTTTCCCACTCAGCTTAAACACTGCTCAAGCGGACGATAGATTCTGAATCACACTCGTCCCTCGCTGTTCAGAATGATGATGACTTTAACAGCCTCCAAACCAAAAAGGATCGTCATTCTAGCGAGCCTTAGCGAGACTAAGAATCTACTTTCAGCACGCACGATACTTGAGGCAATTACTCCGGCTCAGGGCCATATTGGTTTGGTCCTGATGTCCCCTTTAAGAGACCACATTCAATTAGAATCCATAAACCACAAATCAGAGAAATGGAAGCGACGAACATCTGTGGGGTCGACGGCTCTTGCGCGGCAGGGCTGGTCATTGGCGTGGCAATTCGTCCGATAATCAGCGGAATATTCAGTGCTAGCCAATAGATCGATTTGTTGCGGTCGTGCCAACGCTTGGTGGTGATCGCCAAATCAGGGATCAACAGAACCACCAAGAAAATAGGAAGAAGCACATAGGAGAGAGTAGGAAGCAGTTGGCTGATACCGGCACCAAAGCCTAGAATGGACACATAGTAAATGACGTTCCAAATCCAGTAGGTTTTACGGTTTATACGTCCTTGAAAAGAAAACAGTAACTCTTTAGTCGACATCAAATTTTACCCCAAAGTAGAAAGGTTATAGATTAGCCGAGTCGATATAGTTTGGAAAGGACACCGATAGCTTGGGTGCCCACAACGACCTTACAATAAGCAGAGCCAGGCTGAGAATTCGTAGCAATAACCCCTCGCTATTCTCGGGCAATTCAGCGCAACCTAGTTCACGACCTTTTGGAAGCTATCTATATCTATGTCTCGGATATTGACTGTTAAACTGTGCACGTGACTGGCTTGCTCTTGAAGTGTCGCCATCAAGGCTCGTGACAGTTCTCGCTTTTGTTCTTGGGAGCGACCAGATAACAAATCAAAGTTGATATGGATAAAGTCGAGGCTATCACCCTCCTCTCCTATTAACCAATTGTGGCACCGGAGCGTTCTAGATTTCACTGACGCGAGTTCAAAGAGGCCACTTTCTAACGCCGTTTTATGTAAATCCTCCAGCAACCCCTGAACATTGACGCGTTCTTCCACCGAGTTTGAATACTCTAAAACGAGATTTGGCATTTTGATTCCTTTCTACAACAATTAATTCCAGCGCGTAGTAATACCAATCTCAGCAGCAATTTCCGAGGAATGAACTATCATTCTGTCTACGCGATCACCAATCGGTTGCTTTTGACAAAAATAACAGGATCGATGCTTGGTCGAATCAGTAAAGAAAGCCGGACAAGACATGACGCCAATCATGATCTGTTCACATTATTCTGTTATATTCCTACGTAGATTTTTTACATTAATTGACTATTTACATTAAAGATAAGGGAGATATTCCTATGCGTCGTCCTGTAGTGATGGGTAACTGGAAACTAAACGGCAGCAAAGCAATGGTAACTGAGCTGCTAACTGGTCTTAACGCTGAACTTGAAGGCGTTGAAGGTGTTGACGTAGCAGTCGCTCCACCAGCACTTTACATCGACCTAGCAGAGCGCGTAATCGCTGAAGGCGGTAACAAGATCATCCTAGGTGCTCAAAACACTGACCTAAACAACAGCGGTGCGTTCACTGGCGATATGTCTCCAGAAATGCTGAAAGATTTCGGTGCTACTCACATCATCATCGGTCACTCAGAGCGTCGTGAATACCACAACGAATCTGACGAGTTCATCGCTAAGAAATTCAACTTCCTAAAAGAAAATGGTCTAACACCTGTTTTCTGTATCGGTGAATCTGAAGCGCAAAACGAAGCTGGCGAAACTGAAGCAGTATGTGCACGTCAAATCAACGCAGTTATCGACACTTACGGTGTTGAAGCTCTAAACGGCGCAATCATCGCTTACGAACCAATCTGGGCTATCGGTACTGGTAAAGCAGCAACAGCTGAAGATGCACAACGCATCCACGCTTCTATCCGCGCACTAATCGCAGCAAAAGACGAAGCAGTTGCAGCACAAGTAATCATCCAATACGGTGGTTCTGTTAAGCCAGAAAACGCTGAAGCTTACTTCTCACAACCAGACATCGACGGCGCTCTCGTTGGCGGTGCTTCTCTAGACGCTAAAAGCTTCGCAGCCATCGCTAAAGCAGCGGCTAAAGCAAAAGCTTAATCTCGTTTTTACTGAGAGTAGAAATAACAAAGGGATGCATCATGCATCCCTTTTTGTTTGTGTTGTACCGTCGGAGTACCTAATAGAAAGTTCCGACTTACGCTGGCTCAGCAATTTTCACGGTTGGCTTTTTCGCGAGCTCCGCACTGGAATCTTTCTTATAAAGGTTCTCGTAGCAGTAATTTGTGGCTTCAATGTAGCCTTCTACGCTACCGCAATCAAAGCGCTGACCTTTAAATTTGTATGCCAAAACACAACCAGATTGAGCTTGTTGCATCAGCGCATCGGTGATTTGAATCTCACCACCTTTACCTGGCTCTGTATTTTCAATCAGTTCAAAGATATCAGGTGTCAGAATGTAGCGACCAATAATCGCTAGATTGCTAGGTGCAGTGCCTGGCTCTGGCTTTTCAACCATGTTATCAATGCGGAAGATATCATCTTTGATCATCTCGCCAGCAATCACACCGTATTTATGCGTTTCTGATTCCGGCACTTCTTGTACCGCAACGATTGAACAGCGGAACTGTTTGTACAGCTCAACCATTTGCGCTAGAACGCCTTTGTCCCCATTCACACATAGGTCATCCGCAAGCACAACAGCAAACGGCTCATCACCGACCAATTCACGTCCCGTAAGAATAGCGTGACCTAAGCCTTTCATTTCACGCTGACGGATGTAAGTGTAACTCGCAGAATCAATCAAAGAACGAATATCATCAAGCAGCGCTTCTTTACTTGTACCGCTAATTTGATGCTCTAGCTCGTAGTTTTTATCAAAGTGATCCATTAACGAGTGCTTACCACGACCAGTGACGATGCACATACCATCCATACCGGCTTCAATCGCCTCTTCAACACCGTATTCAATCAATGGCTTGTTTACCACTGGCATCATTTCTTTCGGCATCGACTTAGTCGCAGGAAGGAAACGTGTACCGTAACCCGCCGCAGGGAATAAACACTTTTTAATCATTTTATTAAACCTAACTCAACCAATAGCGAGCACTCAGCTCGCTATTTATTATTTGTTGTAAAACTCTTTATACCAAGAGACAAACTCAGCAACTCCTTCTTTTACAGTTACTTTTGGTTTGTAGCCAGTCGCAGAAAATAAGTCTTCTGTATCCGCATAGGTTTGATAGACATCACCGGGTTGCATTTCTCGGAAGTTTTTCTTAGCTTCAATACCCAGTTCATCTTCAATCGCTTTAACAAAATCCATTAGGTTAATCGGTGAACCATGGCCTATGTTATAAACGGCGTAAGGCGCAGAGCTACTTGCTGGAGTACCATCTTCAACGGTCCAGCTATCATTACGTGCAGGCAACACATCCGAAATACGAACCACACCTTCGACAATATCATCCACATGAGTAAAGTCGCGCCACATATCACCATTGTTATTAATATCAATGGTTTCACCATCAAGAATCTTTTTAGTGAAAATAAAAGGAGCCATATCAGGGCGTCCCCATGAACCGTAAACGGTAAAGAAACGCAGGCCTGTGGTCGGAATATCGTATAGATGCGAATAACTATGAGCCATTAGCTCATTAGACTTTTTGGTTGCCGCATACAGTGACACCGGGTGATCAACACTATCAGATGTAGCAAATGGTACCTTGGCATTTAAGCCATATACAGAACTAGATGATGCATACACTAAGTGCTTAACATCATTTTGACGACAACCTTCAAGGATATTCAAATGTCCTACTAGGTTAGAGTCTGCGTAAGCATGAGGGTTTTCCAAAGAGTAACGTACGCCAGCTTGCGCGGCCAAATGAATAACACGATCAAATTTCTCTGTCGAGAAGAGTGTTTCCATCACAGAGCGATCAGCAATATCAACGTTCAAAAACTTGAACATAGGATGTTCAATACGGGACAATCGAGCAAGCTTCAAGTTTACATCGTAATAATCGTTTAGATTGTCGATACCAACAACTTCATTCCCTGCAGCATTTAGCTTCTCTACGGTTGCACTACCAATAAAACCGGCCGCACCTGTCACTAAGTATTTCATCAGATTGATTACCTTAATAAAACGAAAGCCAGTCACTACGACTGGCTTATTACAATGTCATTTTGATTAGTCGCTACCAAACAGGTCTCTGGTATAAACTTTATCAGCCACATCAGCAAGTTCTTCAACCATGCGGTTAGAAACAATAACATCTGACACTTGTTTGAACTCTTCAAGATCGCGGATAACGACAGAGTGGAAAAACTCATCTTCCTGAAGTACTGGCTCGTACACCACTACTTCAATACCTTTCGCTTTAATACGCTTCATAATGCCTTGAATTGACGAAGCGCGGAAGTTATCTGAACCAGACTTCATAATTAAGCGGTAGATACCCACCACTTTTGGCTGGCGTTTGATAATTGAGTCTGCAATAAAATCTTTACGCGTGCGGTTTGCATCAACGATTGCACCAATGATGTTGTTAGGAACTTCTTGGTAGTTTGCTAACAATTGCTTTGTATCTTTTGGTAAGCAGTAACCACCATAACCGAATGACGGGTTGTTGTAGTGATTGCCAATACGAGGGTCTAAGCCAACACCTTCAATAATTTGGCGAGCGTCAAGATTATGAGCTTCAGCATACGAATCTAACTCATTGAAATAAGCTACGCGCATCGCAAGATACGTGTTTGAGAACAACTTAACCGCTTCTGCTTCTGTAGAGTCAGTAAACAGAACCGAGATGTCTTCTTTTACCGCACCTTCGACCAAAAGGTTAGCGAACTTCTCTGCACGTTCGCTGCGCTCTCCAACGATGATGCGAGACGGGTGTAGGTTATCGTAAAGAGCTTTGCCTTCGCGAAGAAACTCCGGAGAGAACATAACATTCTGACAACCGAGTTCCTCTTTAATGCGCGCAGTATAACCCACAGGTACAGTCGACTTAATCACCATAACTGCATCTGGATTAATTGCCATCACATCTTTAATCACTGCTTCAACTGAAGAAGTATTAAAGTAGTTCGTTTGAGGGTCATAATCCGTTGGTGTGGCAATAACAACAAACTCCGCGTCTTTGTAAGCCAGCTCTTTATCTAGCGTCGCGATAAAGTTGAGTTCTTTGTTTGCAAGGAAATGTTCGATTTCCACATCAACAATTGGAGATTTCTTGTCATTCAACAAGTCCACTTTTTCTTGGATAATATCAACCGCCACAACCTCATGGTTTTGTGACAATAACATGGCATTGGACAAACCGACGTAGCCCGTGCCTGCTACAGCAATTTTCATTTTTATTTCCTATTATTTGACTGACGCTAGCATATCAAAACACCGACACTCTCGGTAGAGTGTGGTGAATAATTAGAAAGCTCAAACTCGCGACAAAAACTTAATTTAACTGAGAACCCAAATAACGCAAATACGCGTTGCGAATGCGCAGCTTGTTCTGCTCAAAGTACTCTTGGCCATAACGGCCTCGGTTAAAGTAGCGACGAAGCATGCTATTATCCATTACGAGTTCATCCCCTTGGCCTGCCGCTAAGTAATTATAATCGTTGCCAACTCGCGTCGTAACGTTGAAATCATAAGCCTCGTTACCACGAACTTGTATCACTCCCGGAGACATATCACGCCATGGCGTTAATGGCAGCTTTACCGACACAGTGACAAACTGCTCTTCGTCTGTATCGTTAAACTTTGTCACCTGATAACTTGCAGATACTTCTATGTCTTCAAACCAATGTGAGGTCGTGAATTTTGCGCCAACATCCCCTTTCCAAAACTCGCCAGCAGTTGCGTTAAACTGCCAATCCCACTCTGGCATAGAGAATGTGTAACGAGTTAAAAAGGTTTGGCGATCTGGATTCGCATAACCATTTTTGTCTTTTTCGTCTTGATGTTGGAAGTAGCTCATCTCTAGTCCCAACTCATGGTTGCCCGATTGAGAGAACCAAGCTGATTCGCTACGCGCACCGATATAATCCGACTTAACCAAGCCTAGAGAGACCTGGTTAGCAATATCGACATATGGTAAACGGAAGAACTGATGCACCATTGCACGATCAATCTCGCTCTCATACGCGCTGTCTTCGAAATACCCACCCTCTTCAAAATCATCACTTTCTGCTAAAGGTAAAATATGACGAACATCTATTGCCGCGCCAGACCATAGGTAGGTGTATAAGTTGCTGGACATGGCAAAAGAGTAATCATACACACCGTACTCGGTTGCTACGCCATGCCTTACCATAGGGGAAAGTACTATCTGCGAATCTAAAGTGCCTGAATTAACTCGCTCCGTTTTCCAATCAACCATGTCTAATCTTTCCGACAAATCGCGCGTGATAAACTGAATGTCATCACAAGCTGCGCTACCATTGACAAAACTTTGGTAACAGTTAGAGTTAGACAAAACGCTGACCACTGGTTTTTGGTTGGCAAGCATCACAAGTTCAAATTGATCCGATGCAGCGCCAATATCTTGCGCTGCATTTTGACCAAAATGACTCGATACAATCCCCAGAGCTACACCTAATCCATCTGCTTGATTATGGTTGTATCGACGGTTCTCTAAAGCCACCACGACTCTACCATTGACTAACCCCACTTGAACATTAACGAAACCTTCGTTTTTTAACGCACTCACCAAAGTTGAGATCGAAGCATCTTGAAACTTCTTCTGTTCTACAAAAAGCTTATCTCTCAAAGACATATCGCTTTGAGAAAAGCTAACTGAGCGTGTGTAATCAGATATCAGAGGGATTGAAAAAGCGGCATTCCATACATTTTTAGTATCAGTGTCATGGCCTGAATAGACCTGATAACTAAGAGAAGCTGTTATATCATACGGGAGCAGCTCTTTTGGCGTAAAAATCTTTACTGAAGAATTAAACTCTTCTGAGTCGTACTCACCTACCAACTGAATGAAATTGAATGGTTGGTACTCAACACCACCAAATGGGCCATCCATAACACCAAGCGGAATGTCTGACTGACCATACCCCAACGACATTCGAACTGGAGCAAAATCGAAAGAGTAGTCAGCAACTATATAATTCGTATTAAAGTAGTTTAACTCTCCTCCAAGATCTTGCACGCCAACTGCCAACTTGAGTTTATTAAAATCTTTAAAAAAAGGAAGTTGATACTTAAAAGAGGCTGATAGGTCTCTAACACTCCCCACAACAAACCCATTAGAACTATAGTCTTCAGTCACGATTCGGCCTTGTGCCTCTAACCCTTCGATTAGTCCGAGAGAGAACGTTAAAGACTCTATATCAGAGACGTTATTCCTAAGCGGTAACCCATGTGCAAAGTCAAAGCCAAAGCTCCCGTAGTTTTGAACTTGGGCATTGGGTATAAAAGTCAAACCAGTAAAACTTTGGTTAGAAGGTAATTCTTTTAAGGATGTTGCAAGCGTTTCGCCTGTATGTAGAGATAATGCAAAAAATACAATCCCTAGTGCATTAGGTTTATTTACCATCATTCCATTTTCAATATATTAAGTTTGCATTCAGAATGCAGAAGTTAATCGCTAACCATAACAGCAATAAAAAACATCAACATGACTAATAACGACATGAATGATTTTTTATTAAGGTTCTAACTTATTTTATAAAAAAGCACCATATAGTAAAAACATCAAATAAAAATTTACACACCCAAGATGAATCTGGAAATTTCTTCTTGCTTAAAAAAGTCTTTTTTAATAAACTTTCTGGGTTGAAATTCAACAATACTGTTAATGATTTCACCTATTAATTCCATATTGTAACATACTCTTGCATACCCACCTTCTTCCATAAAATCTGCAATATCGCTTTGATGTTTATCTACGCGGTCTAGATTTGGAACAATGATTATGGTCTTGTTTCGCTCCAAAAGACCGTAAATAGAACCTGCACCAGCATGAGTTATAACAACATCCGCCTGATTATAGTAATCCTCTATATCTGAAGTAAAAGTAAAATAGCTTCCAGATGATGGCTTGTATTCGCCGTCAGCAATTTGATAAGTATACTGATGGCTTTCAGTATCAGAAGCGAAATCAACTGCTCGAATCAAAGTGTCAAATTTTGTTGTACCAACAGTCACAAAAATCTTCATAATAATCCTGCGTAAATAGCATTGGGATAGAGACGTACAAGGGATTCGTTTTGTACATAAAACTTATCCGCTAATTTATACATAATACGACCAGTTAATGAACTAGTTTTAAATCGGGACCATGTTTCCACATGAACGATTTTTGCTCCCATAATCTTATAAAATAAAGCAGCAACTATACAGATACCAGGTCCTGTTGATACAACGCTATGAATATGATGGTTACGACGAATTTTAATCAGACAAGTGATTATTTTCGCTGGGCCTGTATTTAAAAGAGAGTCTATATGTCTATGTTTAGAGCGCAACTCGCCACAGACATAATGTTCATCAGCCCAATCAGGAGCATCTTTTTTGTCGGAAAGCGAAATTAATTTCGCATTTTCCAAATGAGGTTTTAAACGTTTAACTAAACGATTCATTTGACTATTGTGCCCACCGACACCATAACAAAACAGGATACTTTTAGAACAAGACATTTTTTAAACTCTTTAAGGTTACAGAGGATGAATAATTTTTACGGATAATATCCAGGTTGTGTTCTATTATTTTTTTACGATCTTGATTTTCAATATCCATTTTCTCTAAAATAGCCTTAGAGTAACGCTCTGGTTTCTTTTCGTTAACAATACAGACATTGAAAGAAAGATCTACTAACTCAGTAAAAGCAGGTATATCTGATAATACAACTTGCGCGCCGCATGCCATAGCCTCGATAGGCACTAGCCCCAAACTTTCGCTATCTGATGGATATATAAGAGTATTGATCTTATTGTACCAAAGAACTAGTTCACTTTGGGACATAGGCGGAAGGAACTTTACCTGGTTCTCAACACCAAGCTTTTTAGTTAGTTCAATTAAAGCATTTTTTTGATTTCCATCACCTACCACTTCTAAATGAAAGTCAGGAAGATCGACTAATGCTCGAATAATAATATCAACATTCTTAGATTTTATAAGTCTACCTGCATAACCAAGCAACTTCTGTTCTCTTTCAATTGGTAGGAGCTTAAACTTATCTAGGTCAACACCTCCGGAGGGATAAACTAATATCTTATCAGCGCTAACTCCATACTCTTGTTGTACATACTTAGAATATGAGTAAGAAGGAACGACAATTTTTTCTGATATACTTAATGCTCTCTGTACGATTTTACGCTTAATTTTAAATTGATTACGACTGAAGCCATCTAATAATTTAACATCACCACCGTGTACATGACTTACAATTCTAGGTTTAATTCCGATATATGACAACAAGACAAATGGAATCATTGAATGCGAAACAAAATGAACATAAAACAGTTTGTAAAAGGGTATTTTTACAATTATCTTAAGGAAAAAACACGTATATGATAATAACTTGGCTATTTTTGTTAGATTATTATCATTGACAACAACTTTGCTAATGTCAAAGTTCGAGTTAGTTAATTGATCATGAATATTTTCAACAAAAACACCAAAACTTGGATTTCTGTTACTAGGATACATATTACTTATAAGTAGTATTTTATTCATATTACGTACAAACCTCTACTTTTTTAGGTGATGACATATACCCTTCAATTTCTCTTATAACTAGTGCACTTCTAATGGCATAGAGAAAAGAAATCAATAGACACAGAACTTGAATAGAATAAAAACCATCTAAAAAATTAAGAGCTTTTATAATCAAAAAAGATAAAAAGAATAAGAAAAAAACAAAGAAATTCAAAAACATCAAATATTTTTCTTTATTAATAAAGTTCATCATATTAGTTTCCGGCATAAAAGCCTGACCAATACAAATAAATGAAGACATCATAAGAGAGTAAATGAAAATGTTGATTTTTGGGATGTCCGTTTCAATTGTTAACGCATAAGAATTAACAAAAAAGATACCCAACGCCATAATTAGATATACTTTTTTTCTATAATCAAACAATGAGAGTTTATAGTTAAAAACATCTCTATCTTCTAACAACCTTTTGAAGTCAATAACTTTTAAGTTATATATCGCTCTAGGGAACACTGTCACAATACCAATTACAGAAACAAGGAGAGAGGTTACTTTTGTTACTTCAGGTTCTGAAATCATCGTTGAAAATGTAGGGAGAAGAAATAAAATTCCTGATGAGGCTAGATTAGAATATCCGATGACCATTATAGACTTAATATTATTACTATTGTTATTGTTATTGTTATCTAAAGGACTCTTTATTAAAGAAAACGTGATAGATATGAAAATGTAAGAAATACCGATCGAAAGTATCAAGTGATTAGTAAATGAAAATATACAAATCAAACTTGACAGTATTAATACTGTCTCATAAAAAGCACCTAGAAAAAACTTTTTTTCTAGTATGATTGAATGTCTTAGAACTTGGTTAGCGCTTAAGCCTAAACCTAATAAAAACAGATAAACAAACAACTCTACGTCATTAGAATTAAGAAAAAAAATAAAGAAAATCGGAAGTGATACGATAACAGATATTACCGTAAATTTGAGCAAAGAGCTTACTGTAACTGCTATTTCATCTTTTAATATCAACAAACCAGAGCCAATAGCACCGACCATAGCCACTACAACGGCAAGAGAATAAGCTGATGAAAAAGAAGCAAAGCTATTAGTGTCTAACATTAATGCCGCTATATAGAAGATTACAAGACGATTAAATCCCGGAAGCGCGACAAAAGCTAGGCTACTTAGCTTATAAATTATATTTACCTGAGTCACTATCTAACCCTATACTTTAATTGTGCAATAAAAACAAAAAACACGTATATGAAGAAAGCAAAAATTATCACTGGATCAAGTAACCCTGTATGAATAGACAACAATAAAAGAATAAATGATATACAATACAATGATAATGAGAACGTCTTATTTGCTTTATAAAAATAACGATCAGATAAAAATAAAAATACAGCAAGTGATATTGCAAGAATATAAATTCCTATAAAGCCGAACTCAATCATAAATTGGCCTATAAGTGTTGATGTTGTAGTCGACTCCTCCCAATTCGTTCTACCTAACCAAATAGAAAGCTGCCTTCTACTGTGAAGCTCTATATTAGGCAGAAAAGTAAGCATACCACCAATAGTAAAAGAACCCATTTGAATACCTTGCTCTAATATTATACTTTTAATTCCCGTTAAGACCTCTGCTCCTTCAGTCGTAGCTAAAAAAAGCGGCAACATCCATACTAAATAAACAGGAACTTCAAGATAATTAGCTAAATCTTCCAGAACTGACATATCATCAAAACGCAATAGAGGATAAACAGCTATAATTAAAAATAATAATGTAGAAATTATTATTTTCTTCTTTCTATTTATATAAAACCTAGGTCTAACACCATTCATAATAAAAAACATCGCTATTATTATTACTATAGGTGTTCTATAACCCATACAGAAAAAAATAAATAACGCGGTTACTGTATAGATCATTATTTTATTTTTCTTTAAATAAAGGAACACTATTGGATATATTATCCACAATGAAAAAACAATATATGAAAAGTATCCAGAAACCTTATATCGATTTTCTATGTTAAGTATAGGAACTCCATAAATTATAGATATAAATAAAAAAGACAAAACCCCCATAATGAAAAAAATAGAAATACCAATTAATACGTATAAATTTTCATTACGATAATCATCATAAGAATATCTTGTTCTTATAATACCATTATAAGACAAACCAAAAGTAAATTTTAAAATTAGTAGAGAAACAAAAAATGAAACGAAAAAGTGCGTGTATATATTATTAACATAATAAAAGTCAACTTTTTCATTATAAATAACCAAAGATAACAATGAATATAATGATATAGCTAAAAAATACACTCTCACTAGTGGATTAAAAAACTTAAGAATAAATATATTAAATATAATCAATGTGACTAATAGCGACAATTCAATCTGCATTATTAACAGCCAAATAAAAAATAAAATTTAGTAAAGTCATAATAAACCCTAACCATAAAAATGTATGTTAAATGAAAATTCTATTTTTTATATCTAGCTAGATCGTTATCAGAAACGTCAATTTTCACTTTAACATCTAATCTTTTTTTAATTAACACCCTCTTCAAGAAAGTAGAAACTTTCCATATATGATTGATAGCCGTAAAATAAAAACCAAATAGAATCAAGAACGCAATAAACATTGTAGATTCTTTGGTATTAGTAAAATCGGCCCACAAGCCAACAAATGCACAAATAGCAGCTAAAGAACAAATCAAAATTAAAGTAGCTAGGGGAGATAAACCTAAACGCTGACAAATATGGTGTAGATGTTCTCTGTCGGGTTGGAATGGTGACTGACCTTTACGAACGCGACGAATCATAATGGTTGCCATGTCCATCAATGGTAAGGCAATTAACCACAGCGCTGTAACTGGCTTGAAAGCTACAGCTCCTGGCTCTTGTGTGCCGCGAATCAGCATCCAGACCACGGTAAAGCCGATAAACATACTGCCTGCATCGCCCATGAAGATCTTAAAGCGACGACCTAGTGGGAAACCTAAGTTCAGGAAGATATAAGGGAGCATCGCAGTCACGATCAATAAACAGATCGTGGCTAAGTATTCGTTTCCGTTGTAGGCAAACACAATACCTAATGCTGTAAAGGTGACCGAGGCTAACCCGCCCAGCAAGCCGTCTATACCATCAACCATATTAAATGCGTTAATTGCGCCTATTACCGCAATCACGGTGATCACCGCGCCAGTAACTTCATTCAGGGCAATGGTTTCGCTTCCCATTAGATAACCTAAATCGTGTAAGCTGTGGCCTCCGATGTAAATCATCGCAAGGGATATTCCTGCTTGGATAATAAGGCGAATTTTGAAACTTACATCGTAATAGTCATCTAATGCGCCGAGCACGATGAGTACAGCCGAACAAGATAAGTAGAGTGATAAGTTGTCATTCATTGGTAGGAACAAAAGGAACCCCACCAGTATAGTAGAGAAAATGGAGATGCCTCCTACAAGTGGCACCACACCTTGGTGAAGCTTTCTTGCATTGGGTTTATCTACTAGACCTACGCGCTTAGCGACCTTGCGCATAACAAAAAGTAGAACGAACGACAAAATAAATACAAATAAATATGCATTATTCATGATAGCCAACTGTGTTATTAAATAAGTTTGAGGTAAATCTATAACGCATCCAACTGATTTCCTTTACGGATTCCATTGCATCACAGGTCCGATACTGCTGATTCTTGCTTCGCTCGTATCTAGACACGCCGAACTTTAAGAATGAGCAGGTGATTTTTTGGCGTGACAAAACCACATTAGCCAACGTGGGTTGTAACGCATTGCAAACGCTAATTTCTAATATTGAATATGTAAGTAACTGAGTTCCACCGACACTAGTTCGTGACGGTCATCGGTTCTCAGCCTTTTATAGGCAGGCCAAATACAAAGCTGAATACACTAACTAACGGTTTGGGCCGGTAGTTATGTACCTCTATAAACCTAGTATTTGGTTTTGATAGGTATGAGAAATGGAGATTTAAATTGTAACCTATGCCTAACCAACATTTGCTCGCCACTTTGTTAGCTTTGAGCGTCCCTCTGACAAAAGGGAATTACATAAATTTGTAATAGTTCTCGTTTTTTATAAATCAATCTTGCCAGAAATGCACTTAGGTGCTTATTATTATTAAAAATTATCTTGCTTGGTCTCTCTTCTGTTAGGAAAGAGACTAACAGATGATTTGGGCACGCTACCGCCCCTAGGTCTGGCTCCTAGAAGCAAGTTTTAGACGTAGTGTTTAATGGTTGCGTTTCCAAACAGGAGACGAATTGTATAGTAAACACGTTGCAACTAAAAGTAGAACGTGTAAAAAGCTTGCAAAAAAATGTCTTTTTTCTGACACTTAACTCGCCATAAACGTGACGCTTTTTTTTGTTGGCTTACTAATTATTAAACTCCTTCCGGCATAGCTGATGTTTGTATAGCTAGCGCGTTAATCTCAGAAGCCTAAGTGAAAATAGTTGCAATAATATGAATTGCATCACAACAGGTTGCAATTCTACACAGTCAAATTTATGACGAATATTTAAGTCTCTCTAAACTTTCGGTTTTGCTGTTTTCTAACTCTCATTATCCTTGCCTACAATACGCTCACTTATTCACCACTTTCTGCTTACCTTGTTCATTGCGCGATTGACTGAGCCGTCTTTACGTCGCGAGGTGTCGCTATATAAAAGCAAATACTCGTAAGCGTGGGTTAACAAAGGAAAGGCGTCGTTTCGTTATGAAAGTACTGCACCACGGTGGGAAAAATACGGTTACTGGCTCTTGTCACGAGCTCGTATTACAAAATGGAAGTATGCTGATCGACTGTGGTTTGCTACAAGGTCAAGATAATGCTCAGCAGGAGAGTTTGAATATCGACTTTTCTATCTCTGATCTCAAAGCTGTTGTTCTAACCCATTCTCATATCGATCATGTTGGTCGGCTACCTTGGCTATTGGCTGCAGGTTATAAGGGACCTATCTACTGTACGGAAGCCACCGCTGAGCTCGTACCGCTTATGTTAGAAGATGGATTAAAGCTCCAGTTAGGCATGAGGCGCCATCAAAGGGAAAGCTTGCTCGATTTTATTCGAACGCTTATTCGCCCTTGCTCTTACTCCCAATGGATAGAGATAGAAGAACATACCTACCTTCGCTTTCAACCAACAGGACACATTTTAGGGTCTGCATATGTTGAGTTTCATTTATCAAACAATGAAGTTGTTGTGTTCTCAGGGGATTTGGGACCTCGTAACACGCCTCTCCTACCTGATCCGGTATCGCCTGAAAAAGCTGACTATTTGTTTATCGAGTCAACATACGGCAATAAAGTTCACGAAGATGTTGAGTCTCGCAGTAGGCGATTGCTTTCTATTATTGAGCATGCACTTCAGGATGGTGGCGTAATTGTTATACCTGCTTTTAGCGTCGGGAGAACTCAAGAGTTACTGTTTGATATAGAACAGCTTATTCATGAGCACGCCTTGCAAGATTCTCTGCCTATTATTCTCGATTCTCCTTTGGCTAAAAAGGTAACTACTACCTATAGGCAATTTAAAAAGCTTTGGGGAGCTGAAGCGAAAGAGCGGCTCGAGCATCACCGACACCCTCTTGCGTTTGATCAATGTATTACCGTCGAAAGCCACACTGACCATTTAAAGCTCGTCAATCGACTCGCGAGCACGGCAGAAGCTGCTATCGTGGTTGCGGCCTCTGGTATGTGTGAAGGGGGACGTGTCGTCAATTATTTAGAAGCATTGCTGCCAGATAAAAGAAATGATGTGTTATTTGCAGGCTATCAAGCAGAAGGGACGTTAGGTCGGCGAATTCAGGATGGAGAAGAGAGCATCTTGATTGAAGGAAAGCGCGTTAGAGTGGAGGCTCAAGTACATACCATGTCAGGTTACTCTGCACATGCGGATAGGGACGATTTAATACAGTTTGTTTCTGGCATTCCAACTCCTCCGAAAGAAGTTCACCTTATTCATGGTGAACAAGAGTCGAAAAGATCGCTTTATCAACAACTGATAACCCTCGGATATAACTGCGTTATATAGTGAAATGAACAATCATTTAATTTCGAGGCAATATAATATATCGCAAACATAGTTTTTCGAGTTCATTGATATAATTACGTTAAGATTCAAAAACAAGTCATGAACAAGGACTCAGGTTCAAGAAAATTAACAAAGTTATGAGCATGTTCTGGATTCAGGGATATAATTTCTATACGAAATAAATTATAATCGCCGACTTGTAAGCAATTGGCTAGTCGATAACAACTTATTCCATTCCTATGACAGACAGTATGAGCGACACGCTTCAAGAACGAGAAGCTTCTGAATTAACTAAGCATAATTCTATCAGCATAACATCAGCATTGGACGAGTTATCCGCAAGTGAATCAAATGCTTGCCTTTATATCTACTGTCCAAAAGAAGACGAAGCAAAAATTGCTCAAGTACTTAAGAGGCATCCTGAGATTAATGCTCAGGTTAATAACTATTCTCTTAGAGACTTCAAGAGCAAAACGCTTTGCCACTTCAAAAGCTCGCATCTAGATCCTGAACAGCAAGCGTTTCTTGTCGCGGCGACAGAGCTAGGTGCTTGGGTTGAGCCATTAGTGAGCTATTTTGACCGTTCACTCGGATATACTGAAACGGAGCTTTTGCACAGCGGCTACTTCTTACACCAAAAAGCTTTTTCTATCCTTTCTAATCGCAAGAACAGCTGGCAAAAACGCTTCATCGATCTGTTGTTTGTTTTCATGCTGTCATGGGTTGCTATTCCAGTAGGGCTTATTACGGCACTACTCATTAAGCTTGAATCGCCAGGTCCGGTATTCTTTAAACAGCGTCGTACCGGCCAGTATAATGAAGAGTTTGAAGTGATTAAGTTTCGCTCGATGCGAAACGATGCAGAAAAGAACGGAGCCCAATGGGCAACAAAAAATGACGCTCGCGTAACGAAAGTCGGCTGTTTTATTCGTAAAACTCGCATTGATGAGCTCCCTCAGTTAATCAACGTACTAAAGGGAGAGATGTCAATGGTTGGCCCTCGCCCAGAACGTGAAGTGTTCATCTCTGAGTTGGAAAAAGCCATTCCTTACTATCGCTTTCGTCACGCCGTTAAACCTGGGGTCACTGGCCTAGCTCAAGTAAAATATCCTTACGGCGCATCGGTAGAAGATGCTATTTGGAAGCATAAATACGATGTCTACTATATCAAACACCAAAACTGGATGATGGAAGTGAAGATTCTTTTCCTTACAGTCAAAACGGTGTTATTTGGGATGGGTCGCTAAAACACGGCGAATTTTATCGAACGTATCACAGGTATAAAAAAGAGCAGCGCCTCGCGGTCGCTGCTCTTTTTGTATTTACTTTAGTTAGTTATATCTTAAAAAGTATGCTAACAATTATCTTGCAAATCTATAGATAATCTTTTTAGTAAACCTTGGAGAAAGCCTCAGCACCGCTTTTAATGAAGTGTTTACTATCAAGTTTTTCGTTGATAAGAAACCTATTCTTTTTTGATAGCGCATTAACCTACACTCTTGCTTGAAGTAAAAATACCCTCTGCGAGTAAGCATCTCTTTGCCCGAGCGCATTTTCAACAATGTGTCAGGTAAATTAGTTAGCTGATATCCTTTACTCAATAAAAGACTCCACAAAGCATAATCCTGAGCTTTCCGTAAGTCTGGATACCCGCCTACGGATTCTATAATCGACTTTCGGAAAATAGAAACTGGATGGCTAAGAGGGCTACGACGAATAGCGAACTTGCGTAACTCTGCTGAACTAACTGGTAACTTGCGTTCAGAAATACGAAAGCTAAAACTCTCATCCCACTCCTCAAGCGTTGCGCTAGAGGCAGCAATACTCGGATTTCGAAGCATAAATTCAACTTGCTTTTCGAAACGTTGCGGCAATGCGATATCATCGGTGTCCATTCTCGCAACTAATTCGTTTCGACAAGCTTTCAAGCCCGCATTTAATGCACCCCCTAACCCAATATTCTGTGGCAACTCAACAAGTGTTAGAACATCACCAAGCTTGACCTTCCACGATACAATTTCATCTTCTAACTCAGAACATAGAGGCCCATCTTTCACTAAAACTATCTGATCTGGCTTTAAGGTCTGCCGCTCCCAAATACTTTCCATTGCTTCTTTTAAGTATGAGGGACTCTCTTGGGTATAGACAGAGAGCAAAACACTAAATTTCATTTAGGTAGATCCATTCTGTAAAGTTGACGCTTACCGCTAAATACCGAATCAAAGAAAACGGCCGTCCCGCATGATGATAATCGAGGATGGAGGTCGCACCTTGTTTCTCCTGAAAACTCAAATCCATGGAAAAACTCACCAATTGGTTTAACTTCACCAGTGACAAGGTTACAGAGAAGAAGATGCTGCATTCTAGCTTTGTCTGGATATGTGTCAGTCACAAACCAATCTCCGACTACATGAGGATGCCCATCCCCATAACCTGAAAGTTTCTCATGCTGGAATGGAGTAAAGTTGCCAGAAGCCACATCAATAAGCCAATAACCATCAACTCCATTAGGACCCCGCATAAAACCAAGCACCGTTGACTCGTTAACCCAAAAACAGTGGCTTACCATACCAAAGTCACTCAACAAGGTGACATTTCCTGTTGTAATATCAAACTTGAGCAAGCGATCGAAACGACGCTTACCTAGTAAATATCGATGCATAAATATAAAGTGTTCACCTGATGGTGAGATCATCACGTGATTAAATTTATGCACCGCACTCTGAAAGTCTGGAGTGGGATTTATTTTACAAGCATCATCTAGAGAAAATAATAGTTTCGTATTACCAGTTTTAATATCTACAAACCATAATCCATCTTGGGTATTATCACGCAATTCTTTGTCTTTTAGTAGTGAGGTATTTCGGTAACCATAGTCCGGCCTTAAAGTCATCAGACGTTTATAGTTTAGCGAAATAAAATACTCGTCTTTGAAAGAATCCTGCACCGCATGGCTAAACTCTTTAATTTGCTTTCTTTCACTTACTGAATAGATTTTCGCAATGTAAATGTTTCTTTCGCTATCGTAGTCGTTGAAAATGAAAAGATCTTCATTTAGCCAATGCGCTCTGCAACCTTGCTGCCAGTTGTAGGCATTGACAGACAAGCTTAATAACATTTCTTGATTATTATCAAATACAGCAACTTCTACACTTTTTTCTATTGAAGGTAAAAGACTAGTTGAGCGACTAGATAATTGGGTAATTACCATTCCTAGGCTATTTTCCGGGGACTTATCGTAGTAGCCAAAAAAGCTTTCCCTTGATTGGTTGGAATAAGCGATAGGGCTCACTTCAGATTTGAACTTGTAAGACTTTTTAGCTCGAACATACATTAATCTAGAGTAACAGAACTTTGCAAACTCTTTGATCGCAGGAAAGCGCCTCAGTACTCTGGCAATATTACGTTCCAACCCGCTATAACTACTCACTGTGCCTCCAAAATTTTACGATATAGTTCTTGATACTTTTCAGACATTTGCTTCGCAGAAAACACTTCTGTTGCGAGTCGTCTCGCCTCTTTTTTTGAGTTTTCATCAAAGTCGATCGGTGCTTGAGACAACTTTTGTTTAAGATGAAGCGTACCGGAATCTAAAGAAAATAATTGACACGCTTGTTTAGATTCTTGTGCTATCTCTTGGTGGGAGTCAATGTCTGATAATATTACAGGCAAACCTGCGGATAGAGCTTCTAAGACTGTATTTGGTAAGCCTTCAGATAATGAAGTAGATACAAAATAATCCGAAGCAGCAAGATATTCATTTACATTGGATACATTGCCCAAAAGACCCACGTTGGGCCCAGCTTTGACCTGAAGGTCATTTTTAAGAGGGCCATCGCCAAGAATAATCAAACTACCTGCACTTTTATTGGGTAGCCTATTAAACGCATCTATCAATAACTCCATGTTTTTTCTTGGAATTAAACTTCCCACAGAAATGTAAACCGGTTTCTCGTATTCTTGCAAAACCGAAGGAGCCTGTGAGCTTTCTACAAAGTCTTTTACACCATTCTGAATCGCATCACTCTCGATGCCAACACTCTTTAGCTGTGCTTGGATCGTTTTAGAGCATGACACTAAGTTGTGACACTTTTTCATAGCAGAAAAGTGCTGCTTAACCATCAACGCTCCTTTAATTCGACCAAACTTACTAATATAGTCCTCGGGTGGAAAGTTTCTCGATGTCATAACCCATGGAATGCTACCTGCAATTGAAGAGGCAAGACTGTCAGCTCGGATGCCCTGAGTATGGATTAAGTCTGGTTGGATCTCTTTGATTAAACTCTTCAGTGTTGAGCTAGCTAGAAACATGCCTTTAATTCTAGATAGATTCAAAGAATACAGATTGACCCCTGCACTTTCGTAGTCTTTCCAGCGGCTATTATGTTGAGGCTCCGGAGACAATGTGATCAAGTGTGGTTCAAAAATGTTTCTATCAAGGTTGTTTATGATATTAAGCAATTGATTTGTTGGGCCAGAGTGTTTCAATGTACTGACAACAAAGAGGATTCTCATGTTTGTACCTAATTAAATATTATTGTTTGATATGGTTCTGCGTTTTGAACTGTAGTGACAAACATTAGTGCAGAAAATGCTATTAAAGATAAATATATAAGCGGCCTAGACCTTCTATGAAAAATCAACACAATAGAAGGCAATATTATGATGGAAGCTGGTGTACAGAAAAGATCTTTTATACGAGCAAACATAATCCCATAATCGATAAAAAACAGCATCATCGAAAATCCATAAACATACATGGGTATTAGAATAGAATTATATTTGTTTACCTTAACCAATCTCTTGTAAAACAAGAGGATTAATACAGAAATTAATAAATGAACTAAAACGGTACCGCCAAATATAGAATATGACTCAGCAAACTTTGAATCCATGTATCTGACGAGTCTAAATTCATTACCCAGCCCCATAAACTCAGCAATATAGAGAACAATTGTCATCCCGAACCCACCAGCAGCAGCCATAACAAAGGATGCTGCGAGCACTGAAGACAGCATCCACGGACGCGCGAGCTTTTTCATAAAAATCAATAAAAAAGATAACACTGCAGCAATATGTACCAGTAAAGATGATGTCGCGGCGAGAGTAAAAATCAACTTCCTGCTATGGTATAAATAGTAGACGGCCATTAAAGTAATCGCAGAAGACAAACCATTCCTTATTTGCCCTAAGTCTGCCCGCATCCAGATAGCTATGTATAAAAGTACTGATAAGTAAAAGAAGTTCGACATTTTTTTTAATGCATAGAGCTTTATCCCTATAGATATAGAAGCAATAAAAAAAACAAATAGTTCGAAACTACCACCAAATGACTTAATAAATAGTGTTAAGAATGCATAAAGGCTTTCCGTCGGTTTTTCTCCAGAAGATGGGATATAGTTTGGAAATCCCATCTCTGAAACATTGTCGACATAATAGTAAATTTCTTCGTAGTTAAAGTAATCAACTGAGGCATATCTAATGCCAACAAAAAGCACAAGTAATATATAAAGTGCTGGCGATAAATTGATTACACTCTGACTTCTATTAACAGAAATAATAGAAAAAAACATAATCAGAAAGAATGGAAAGAAGTATATTGCCACTATAATTCAACCTTTAGTAAAAAGATAAGAGCATTAAGACTTAGCTTCAATTAAAGACTGATAACTTTGCAAAATTTTCTCTATAGTATATCGTTCAGATGTACTTTGTGTTTTTTTTCTAATAATACTGCCATCACAGACTAGTGATATTTTTTCTGCTAACTCATTTACGTCCTGATAGCCGACTAAATATCCATTTATGCCATCTTCAATGATTTCGCTTGGACCACTTGGGCAATCAAATGAAACAACTGGAGTCCCAAGTGTTATCGATTCAACAAGCACGTTTGGGAAGCCTTCAAATAATGAAGTTAATAACGTTGCCTTTGCATTGGCATAATAAGGAATCATATCACCCTGAAACCCCTCAAAGTCTACTCTTTTAAGTACATTAAACTTAGCGGCGCACTTCTTCAGTTCACTCTCCAAGCCTCCTTGCCCAACAATCTTCAAGCGGAGCTCTGGATACCTTGGTGCCACTTTCGAGAAGGCTTCAATCGCATAATGGAAAGCTTTTTGCTCTTCCAGTCTTCCCACACATAGCAAATAGTCTTCAATACTGGCTTCATTTACGATAGTGCCAAGTGACACTTGCTTCTGATAGTTCGCAACAATTTGGCAAACAGGATTGTTGATCACTTCAACTCTGGATGCTTCGACACCTAAGTAATCAATCAAGTCTACTTTCATTGCAGAAGATTGAGCGATAAAATAATCAGACAGTGCATAAAACTTCTTAATCAAATGTTTAACAATAAAACCGTGCCATAGGCCTTTTTTCTTTGATTCAGCTATAGATAAGAAAATGATATTTCTTGAAATCAATGTAAATTTCAGTCTCATGATACTTCGTATCAGACCCAACATTACTGATATTTGGCGGTTAAAAGATAAAACTATTTTAGGCTTTGCTTGCTTAAGATAGCGAGAAATAGCAACGGCTGAATAACGGGTATGCTTAACGTCTAAATTAATTAAGTTCACTTCGGAAGCTAGCTCTTTT
This sequence comes from Vibrio sp. Vb0667, assembly GCF_033391095.1. Classification (NCBI taxonomy): domain Bacteria; kingdom Pseudomonadati; phylum Pseudomonadota; class Gammaproteobacteria; order Vibrionales; family Vibrionaceae; genus Vibrio; species Vibrio sp. Vb0667. The sequence goes on from NZ_JAWPOL010000008.1 coordinate 113,426, forward strand.
TCTCTGACAGCACCGTTTAGACTCAATACGACTAAGTCTACAGAGTACCCCTGATTAACAAGACCGTTCGCTAAAGTTACACAAACTTTCTCTGCACCACCGCCACGTAAGCCACCAATAATAAATGTTATTGATTTTCTCATCGTTTGCTGACCTTCAGTGCTGTATGATATAGCTTGGTGTAAGCAAAAGCCTTTAGTCGATTGAAGTCATCAAGTGCACTATATTTGTTTACTTGTGACTTAAGGTTATTGTTTCTAACGAAAACTGAAAATGATGCTAACCATGCCATTTTTTCATCAAGACGATCTGCCTTAGCATAAGTTGTTTTAGGCCAGTGCTTTGCCCACATATCTAAAGACTTCTCATTAAATATACCTAACTCTTGCAATACACCACTATTAATCTCATTCAAAACGGTGCTCCTTAGGTCGTGTCTCAACCATTTCCCATAACAATTGTTACGACTAGTGAGCGTATCTTCTACGATACTGTTAGCTTTGTTGTAACGACGCCCTGTCCTAGCCCAAGGAATATCCAATAAGTTTCCAGGCAACAACTCAAGTAAGTGTTCATAGTTATCGTCTGTACGACAACTAGGATCTAACGACCACATAAACCCAAATACATCCGGTGAAGTAAACATCTGGTACAAAGGAATTCTGTCATCAATAACTTCCATGCAAGCGTTCAACTGGCGGCGCATATAATGCTGTTGCATTTCTATCTCTCGATAAGACATCTCACTTCGCCCAGGGAATCGAGACCGCTCACGTTCTAAGTCTGCTCGAACACCATGAATAGCCGCCTTTTCAACAGAAGCTCGAAGAAAAGCAAAATGATTCATATGTCGGTCAAGTATATGAGGCAGCTCAGAAGTTTTTCTGCCAGAATATTCGCCTCTACCAATACTGTCACCATAACTACCAGCCAAAATTCCATCGATACCAATAGTTTTTGAAACATCTGCCATTGCATGCAAATGCACGGGAGAATATTCTGCGCCTCGTTCAGCTGTGAGAAAAATATTGTTGTAAAGCACCTCTTCAGTCAAAGGCTTATAGCTGAATTCCCAGCCAAAGCTTTGTGCAATTCGCTGCGCATATACTACATCACGAGAGTCCTTTAAACCCCATGTTAAAGCGGTAACATCGCCAGTATATTTACCTGTAACCTGTAGCTCCCTCACGATAGCAGCAACAATTCGGCTGTCCATACCACCAGATAGTAGAATACCTATATTCCTTTTTCCGTTAAGGAATTCAAGGGCTTCAATTTCTAGTAACTGTTTTAACTTTTTTGCTACTTCTGGAGAACTTTTTTTATCTTTAAGATGAGGAGGCAAATCTAAATAACTCCAAGACTCACTATCTTTTGACGCACGCTTTGCCATCCAAGGTGTTCGTTCAATTCCTTGAACCATAGTTCGGTTCGAGAATATGTAGTTTTTCATCAAAAACTCCATAACCGAAATAGGATCTACTAAACGCCCTTGAAGATCAAACTTAGAAATATGCTTTTTATAGTTGATACAATTCTCACCCTCTGAGTAGAAAGTTCGAGTTCCCAGACCTAGCTTACTCATGCTACTAAAACCTTAATAAACTGCTATAGGCGAAGTTTTTTAATTTATTCCGCCCTGAAAATAATTACCACTCTAAATATTTATACTAATTTGAGAGAAGAATATAAACGCTTAAAGCTTCTTGCTTATGAAGTCTTCGATCATGAAGAATTCAGGAGAAAATGCTCCCTCAATCCACTCTAGTTCATTGTTCCAATACCCGGGGCAGTCAAGATATCCTTTTCGCGCAAAAGAGTAACTCAACTCAACAATGAGAGGTTTGTCATCCAACGTAACAAAGTCAAAAGCAAGACACTGGGAGTTCAACTTCTTTGTTACATCAAAAGCAATTTTCAAACATTCTTTGGGTATTTGATGCGGGTCGTAAATAATATTACCACTACCAGAAGCTCGAAAGTCTCCTTCCCTTACCATTCGCTTGATCGCAAACGCTCGTTTACCTATAACAATGATTCTAATATCATGATCGTTGTTAGGAATAAACTCTTGAAAATATGCGTAATTTCTTTCTACTGGAAAGTTTTTTTCAGCCTCTTTCGGAATAACTAACCTAGCAAAGCCCTTACTAATATTTAAAAAGCTGCTTAGAGTTTTATCGCGTTTAAAGTGCCAATAGCGCTCCTTTAAAAAGTTGATCCTATTTTTTACTTTATACCCTTTTCCAAAGGCTTTTCTTATGAATTTTTGAGCTTCACTTTCGGACCTTACAATATGCACATTTTCAGCTCCAGCTCCTCCTCTAAGTTTAAATACCGTAGGGAAGGTTGTTGTTGAAGCCCAATTTAAAGCCACATCTTTATCATAAAAGACGTGGCTAGGAACTAATGGAGCTTTTATAGCTTCTAATAAATACTTCTGACCTACTTTATCGTCAAAGTGCCAAGCTGTTGCAGGATCTGGGAATACTCGCTTACCAGCTGCCGCCAATGAGTAGCTTAATTGACGCGCAAACAATACGGCCCTGTGATCATTGTGTCCCCAATGCCACATAACACCATAGCAACCTTCTAGTTGTTCAATAATATCGTCGGAGTAGCAATCCACTATTTTATAGTTAATATCATTCAGCTGACAATAATCAATCCATTTGTCACTGAAGCTACCCGAACGAGAGTGAATAGCTAACATTTTTTCTCCAATTAATATTTCGTTCTTGTGCTTTTAATAAATACTGAGACTAACTTACTTTCTCATAGAAAAGACAACAAAAAAAGATGTGAACAGGTAAAATAAAGTAAGATAAGCGCTTAACATAATCAAAAAAGTAGATTCTTGAACATGAAAATAAATCGAACCTACAAACATAATTATTAGACCTAACACTCTGATAATGCTTAAAATAAGAAAATGAATTTGAGAACCAACAACATTTATTGCTTCAATCAAAGGTAAGGAAGTAAATTGTAACAACATAAAAGGAGCTAACACTACCGCCATTTGTCCAGCTTTTAACCACTCATTACCAAAAATGACAACAAACGCATACTCAGCCACAAACATCGTCACTATCGTCAAAGGGAATCCAATTAAAAATAATTTCTTTTGTACAGAGAATGTAATTCTGCGGATTTTTTCAATATTATTCTTTCCTATTGACGATATTTCAGCATAATAAGCCTTAGATACAGCCCTAACTATAAGGGTTATAGGTAGATTTAGTGCAACCATAGCTAGACTAAGTTGTCCTGTACTTTCTTTACTAAATAATGCTGCCATCATTAAGGTTGGAGCTTGTAATGACAAAGACATCAGAATTTGAGATGGCAATCGAAATACTGGAAAGCCACGATAATAACTAGATATAAAAGTAGAACGACTCTTAGTAACCTGACTTTTTAGCTTTATAAAATCTGGCAATGATTGTTTAATAAAACTTCCCACACCACCGCTTTGAGCAATAAACTGACCGATCAGTAGACCTGCAGGCTTAAAACTGAACAAACCCATTAAAATTTTTGTAAGATTGCCAAAAAAAGATTGAGTTACTTGTGTTTTGGCTATTATTTTATATTGCTTTTTCCTAGTAGCCCAAAGACTAAATAGTTCATATAAGGCAGTTCCTGCTGCACCAAGTACAATTACAGGCCACCATGGAGCAAGCGCTCTCATATCAAACCAGTTCAGGATAGTTTCACTGAAGAAAAATAGTATTACTGCAATAAAAAGAGAACTCATCAATATCAGAGCTAGACATACCGAAAAAAGATTTATTGCCATCTTATCAGTTTTGGGTAAAGGAATTGCTTGCACATACCGAAAGGTAAAAATAGGCGCTAATATAGCTATCAGTGACGTGTAAAGAGCTAAAACACCGTAATCTTCTGGAGAATAGATTCGGGTTAAAACTGGAATACTAACTAAACCTATAATTCTGGCAAACACAGCACCTTTTGCCAGAGTAAGCATTCCTTTGAATACACTTGCAACTTCGGAGTTCTTATTGCTCTTAAAAATATTCAATTATCTTATCTTAATAAAATATAATTCGTTATTATATAGTTAATAATAAAAGATCTGTTAAGCCTATTTAAATTTATAGCTCTAACTTATCTCATCTTCTTTAAAAGAATAATTTACAAGTATAATTATCATACCTAATATCCCCCCTAAAAGAGTTCCTATTACGCAAATTAATGCACGATTTGGCGAACTCTTAAGCTCAGGAACAACAGCAGGATCTACTGTTTTAAATATAAACTCATCTTGAACTTCAGCTAACATTAAGCTTTTTGTTTGTTCCTCAATTAGACTATAAAAAGTGCTTTGCATCTCAGCAACTGAAGTTTTTTGTAATTGAGTATTTAAGTAGGTAAGGTTTTGAGATACCTCTGAAATAGTTCTCTCTCTCATAACCTTATTAATATCTTCAATCAACCAGTTTACCCACTGCTTTGTTAAATAAGGAGAAAAGTGTTGTACAGATACTGTGTACAAACCAGTTTCATCATCTTTATTTACGCTTAAGACATTTTTACTAAATACCTCATAAGCCTCTTGTGGTGTTGGTTTAGGTCCTCTTAAACCATCTGGTTCTCGCACCCACATGCCAGTCTTAGAGTTATATATTTCGTCATCTAAAACAAGCTGATTCTTGCTTAGGTCCCAGTCTTTTGCCGCCATTAAAGGAACCAATAGATCGTACTTCTCAATGAACGCTTCAGCAAATTGACGAGATTTCATAACTTGGACAGCAAGGTCTGTCTGAGACGCACCTCCTCCACCAAGATTTACTCCTGCAAGAGCAGCCAACCCACCCAATTGGCCTGCCATTTTCGAGAGCCCACCACCGCCAGCACTTTCCGCTGGAGATAACAGCGCATCCGCTTTATAAACATTTGGCAGGCTCAATGCATAGATCACAGAGCCAACAGCAAAAGTAAAAGTTGTTGCAATTACAACCCATTTGCCTCGCCACAAGGACTTGAATAATTCGCGCAAATCAATAGGCGCGTCGTATAACTCATTGGAATGTGGATATCTAACCAATTGTTGAGCCTGCTTTTCTTGTTGTGGTTCCATTTAATCAAATTTCCTTCGCTATAGCGAAATCTTCGCTAATAGAATGACTTTGATGAGGCTGAGCTCCAGCCAATAAATCAATAGCTATAGCCATTAGGTATACTCAGATATCTGAGCCTGAACCTATTGCTATCAATGAATAATTCCCACCCTAATTCAAACTAGAACTAGGGTGGAGTCATTTACTTCAGAGCATTAATCGCAACACCCGTCTGATAAAGAATCTGCGTTGCTGCAGTCCATGTGCTTAATGCATCACGGTAGTCGGTATCAATTGGTACAACAATAGTATCACCAGCTTTTAGTTCTTCTTTGCTATTTCCGAACCAATAACCAGATGAAGGCTTATAAACAGAACCATCTGCACGCACTACAAAAATGCGGTCTTCGTCCGCTTGTTTTTTAGCACCACCCGCTTTGTTAAGATAGTCATCGACATCAAGTTTGTTGTCCAACAAGTAAGTAATTGGAACCTGAACTTCACCCATGATTGATACTGTGTTTCGGAAAGTAGGAACAAAGAGGAAGTCACCGTCCTCGAGCATAAAGTCTGCTGAACGCTCGCCTTTTAAAATACGGTTTAGCTGTACCACCATACGGCCAAGTGCTTTGCTGCGACTTGCTTCCTCAACAAATGCTAGTGTTTTTTCTGGGTCTGAAATTACAGAACCTATATTACTATCGGCTCGGAACGTCTTCTTCGCTGTTTCTTTTCGCATATCTGCGGCGTATTGGTTTAAAAGCTTCTGCTCTTGTAAACGCAATGCTTCACGCGTAAATATCGCTCCTTGGGGGTGAGCGAACTCTGTGAGACCACCCGCTCGATCCAATAGCTCACTTAAGGTTTCACCTTGGCGCACGGTATAGGTTCCAGGGAAGCGAACTTCACCCTGTAAAGTGACTGTGCTTTGTAGCTTCACATTTGGCTTTTCTAGGATGTTCAAACGATCTCGGCCTACGATAATTGCATCGTCCGAAGCACTGCCTTGGATTGCTTTACGCAAATCAATACGCTCAACATCAATATACGCACGCTCATCCGCACTATTAATCGCGGTTCGTGCTAATTCTGCATTAATTGTGAATGCGTTGTAAGTCAAACCACCAGCTGCTTCAATAAGCGTTGATACCGTCATTCTTGGAGTAATCGGGTAGCGTCCTGGGTGCTTCACTTCACCAAAGACTTCAGCAATTTGAGGGGCTAACCCCAAACGAGACTGTTGTTGGAGTTGTAACAATACTGGTGCAAGCAAAGTGCGACGAGTGTTTTGCTTCAGCTTTTCAAAGTCTTCCTCTGTAATCTCTTTACCACGGAAAATGATTTTAGCTGGTTTCGCTTGCTCTGTGGTGCTCTGGTTGTTCAACGTACCGTTTACTGAATGCGAAACGGCAACAGAAGAACTCATCACTTCTTGTTCTTTCTGTTGTTCTAGCTCAGCTTGCTCTTGCGCTTGTTCTAGCGTTTTTGCTTTTGAAACAGACTCTTGTGTTGCGAATGTATCCAAGTCTTCGTTATTAAAGCGGTTGAAAACCAATATGCGATCTCGTGATTGTAACTGGAGGTTGTCTTGGCTACCTGGTGATAGAATTGCGTTGGCTAAGCTTAGTTGGAACACTTCAATATCACGTTGCGGATTAATCTCTCTTACCACAACAGCATAGTTAACATCAGCTGTAGAATTAAAAGCTGAGTCAACAGACTTGAAAAGATCAGCAACACGAAGCCCATTGCGCCATTCCACATAGCCAGGATGACGAACATCCCCCTCTATCTGCACGTAACGAGTAAGCTCTTCGCTTTTTTTCAAGATCTTGATGGCGTCGCCATTTTTAACTTTACTCTTTCGATCTTGCGTTTTATTGAAATCAAGCGTCAAAGCCTCACGAGCGTCATGTGAAGCGTAGCGTTTTATCTCCAACTGCTCGACATGAGCATTCGCAGTAAAACCACCTGCCATCTGAATAAGTTGTTGGTAAGTTTCACCGGCCTTGACTTCATAAATTGCCGGACGGTTGATCTCCCCTTCTATAGACACTGTATCCTTAACAGAACCAATTAAAACAACATCATCCGGTAGTAAGCGCACATCATTACTTGCATCACCTTTTAGTAAAAGGTCATACATATCCAACTTACGAATGATTTTACCATCACGCTTTAGCTGGATATCTCTCAGCGCCCCACTTTCACCAAAACCGCCACTGTAATAGATAGCTTGTGAAATTGTCGTTAATGCGCTAACCGTGTAGGCACCAGGTTTATATGCATCCCCCATTACAAACACTTGCATGGTGCGTAATTCACCCAATGAGATATCACTGCGCACACCAATCATTTGCTCTTTTACACGTTGCGTCAGAGAGTCTCGAACATCAGAAAAGTGCATGCCTGCAACATTTACTGGCCCAAGTGAAGGGAAGTTGATTGTGCCCGCACGATTTACGCGTAAACGATGCGTTTCATTATCTTTACCAAATAACTGCACAATGATTTCATCACCTGCACCCACGGTGTAATTTGCTGGCACAGGAACATCACTGATCGGAGCAAAGGTGCTTGGAGAACCAGCAAAAAGATCTAAACCAAAGCGTTTAATCTCTTCCTGCTCACCTTTTTTGAGCCATTGTTCTTCGATATTGGAAGATGCAGCGCCACTAGCTTCAGTTCTAGGTTGGATTACTTGAGGATTTTCGTAAGGAGACTTGTTTGAAGATGAACTAGAAGGAATGGAGAAACCATACTTACTCGCCAAGGCCTTTTGTTGGTCGGCGGGTAGATTTTGAAACATTTTCATTTGTTCTGGAGTGGGTGTTTGTGCCATTGAATAAGACGCAAACGTACTTGCCAATATAAAAGCGGCAATAGAGAAATATCCTTTAAACATGGTATGTCACTATAATAATTGAATAAAAGACCCTAGCCCCAAGTTTGAGCTCTAGGTATTTAAATTAGAATCGGTGCTGAAAACCCAGTGTAATCGAGTTAAGGCGAACTTGGTCTTCAGAGACGTTATCAACGAACTCAAATATCACCGCGCTTTGGTTATTTAAAGCGTAGTGCATACCTAACCCAAAACTAAATCCTTGTTCTTTGTGAGAACCTACATTTTGTAGATCAAGCTGAACGCTTGAATACCCAGCTAAACCGTAAAGTGCAACTCGCTCTGAAACCGGCATATTCAACTTAACAAAGCCGCTCAAAGCGCTATCAACGGCAAGACCACTGTCACGTTGAACTGATGTCCCGTAACGACCTTCTAAACCAATGTAGTCATTAAAGAAGTATCCTGCTTGAGCACTAAGAAGAAAGGGGCTTCCCTCTTTCACGGACTCAGAAGATGAGCTTTTCAGTTCTGCATTTGAGTAGCTCACTAGAGCGCCTGCGTAAAAATCGGCTGACGCTGAAAAAGAACTCAGGCTCAAGCCCAGTGCACCAAGTATTCCCAAACAATGCTGCTTTCTTATCACGTAAAAGTTCCTAGTACTGGTAATAATATTGACTGACAAGGCAAAGTTAAATTTTGCTATGCAGATCATTAAATACTGAAGAGCTGGCACGCTACCGCCCTGAGGCATGGAGCGTAAGCCACTGTATCGCTTTCTATATGGTCTAAGTAAAAACGACCTATTGACTTCAAACCTCTAGTGCTGAAGGAAATAGGCAGACAAATTATGCACTCTTGATAGTTTATCAGCAAGCAAGGGAGCAAGATAACCGTGCAATGTCACGCTGGTGTTAGAAATGAGATCGAAAGCCATAGCAAAATAAGAAACTATTTACATGCTAAGGCTTTTTTATCTAGAATATAATTTGGAGCATTTTTTATGCTACCAAACATCGATGTTTTTATACCGGATACACAAGGATTAATAATGAAGAATACAGCTCTAGCTATTCTTATGGCTCTAAGCGCAACAACTGCATTTGCAGCAGAAGAAGCAGGCTCAACAGGCGCAGCTTCTGCGTCAGCAACTGGCACTACAGCTGTAGGTGTAGGTGCAGCAGCAGCAGTAACTGTAGTAGCAGTTGCAGCGTCAGATAGCGACTCAACATCTACTTCGACATCTACTTCTACTTCTACTTCTAACTAATTTCGTTTTGTAGAACAGAAGCCAATCGCCCTGATTAAGTCAGGGCGATTTTATTTGTAAGAGGGATCAATGAATATCTTCCGAATACCTAAATGGATACGCCAACTCCTCATTCTTCCATTACTCCTTGTACTCTTTGGCTGTACACAGAAATTCAACGATGTTTCAGCAACCGTCCAAGAAGCCTACGGTAACTACATCGATGTAGAGATGACACCAGAAGAAATCAATGCTATTCCATATGCCAGTGCCTATTTGAAACTTGGAAATCAGAAGCAGGTGTTTGTCGTTTTAGCTTTCGCGGAACGAAATCCGCAAAATGGAAAAATACAATTGAAATGGGTAAGCGCCGATAAAGCCATGATCGTTACAGAAAATGGGCACATCGTCAAAACGATTGGACTACAGAGTGGTGACTTAGCGGGTGTTTACGGTGACGTTCCAGATTTTTCTTTACACTCAACCTCTGTCAACTACGCACTTTCATACGATTGGGCAACACAATACCGTTATGGCTTTCCTGCAAATATAACGCGTTCTTACTCAGGCCAAGAAACGTTAACAACACCTATTTCTAGCACTATGACCAACGTATATAAAGAAGTTGTTGAGTTTAGCAGTCTTTCTCAATCGGTCGAAAACTACTATTGGGTCAATGAACAAGGTCAAGTTGTTAAAACCATACAACATCTAGGGCCAAATATGATTCCGGTCGAGTTAACCATTTTGAAGGGATACAGCAAATCATGAGCAAGCAACTACTCACAGTATTCGGTTTGGTCATGCCGCTTTTGAGCATGTCTAGCTTCGCTCAAACAGAAACCTCTGCATTGCAACCATTAAATGTTGAATTGCTAGAAGCAGGCAAACGGCTACAATTTCAAGGGACGGCTCGTTTAGAAAGTGTGTTAGCACTTGCTAGGGAGCAAGGCGTCTCTCTGCAATACTCTCTTGGTACCACTTTGTTTGATAAATCGGAACGCGCCGAGAAAACCTCAACCGCTTTAAAGAACTCGGTGCTCAATCAAATGATTCAACACAATTTGGTCGCACATCCATTCTACAGGTTCATTCAGAAGCAAAGCTTTGCACCGCGCTTACTGTCTGCGATCGATGTTGATAAAATTCGACTAAATAAATTCGACAACCCACTGTTGCGCGGCAATTTCCTGCTCGCAAGCCCTCTGCGCGAAGAGAAAGTGTACTTCTTGGGAAACCTAAATAGCGTGTATTCCATTACGGAGCAAGCTGGCATCCCTTTGCAGAGACAGATAGAGAATTTGAAAACTAATATTGGTGCGTTATCAACACCGCCAGTGTTGATCTATCCAGATGGTCACATAGTTAAGCCGCATCACGGAGCTTGGTTAACGACACAATATTACTTACCACCTCTGACATTGGTATATATTCCGTTTGGTGATCTTGAATACTCCGAAATGGACCAAGATATTGTCCGTCTACTCACTCAATTGATACCAAATTCCACAAAGAGACCACAATGATGCCAATTAGAAAAAGCTTAGCCCTTTCTTTAATGGGCCCTGCATTGGTTTGGGCTCAAGACATGCCCTTTGAGGCTCCCTCTTTACAGCCTTCTCAATCTGACTTTGGTGGTGTTGGCTTAATGCAGATGCCAACCGGACGTATGGCTCATGAAGGGGAGTTCAACTTTTCTGTAACAGGTAGTGATGAGTACCTTTTTTACAATGTGACTCTGCAACTCATGCCGTGGTTAGAAACAACTATCCGGTACACTCGAGTTCACGATCTGCCTTATTCGTCATCCTTCCCCGATGTTGACAATGAATATACAGACAAGGGGATAGATTTTAAATTTAGATTATGGGAAGAATCTGAATACATGCCAGAAATCGCCCTAGGGGTACGAGACTTTGCTGGTACTGGTCTTTTTGATGCTGAGTTTCTTGCGGCGACAAAACGATATTCTAATTCGAAATTAGGTACTTTTGATTTTACTTTAGGTATGGGCTGGGGCTACCTAGGAACTAGAGATACGGTCACAAACCCTTTTTGTAAAGCATCAGACAAATTCTGCGATAGACCTTCAGAATTTCTATCTACTGGCGGAACAACTAACTTCGATAGAGCCTTTAAAGGCCCTGCTGCCCTTTTTGGTGGTATTGAATATCAAACTCTTCATAAGCCTCTTCGCTTCAAGCTTGAATATGACGGTAACGATTACAGCACAGACTATCCAGTTGTTCAGGCCGGTATAGATATGTCTCCCCACACACCATGGAACTTTGGTGTTCTCTACCGTCTAGGCATGGCCGATTTTCGTTTAAGTTATGAACGCGGCGATACTTTAGTAGCAGGCTTAACGCTAAACACTAATTTCAATGACATGCCATCATTCTGGCGAGACACACCAACCCCAGAAGTGGAAGATAACCAACCCAAAGAACTGTCTGATGTTGATTGGGAACGTGTAACAGAAGATTTAGACAAAATTGCTGGCTATCGAAACACGCGTGTTTATGTTGATAACAATACCGTAACTGTCGTTGGTGAGCAGAAAAAATATCGTGACCGTACAGAGGCACACGAAAAAGCGGCAGCTGTACTCCATAATGAAATGCCTGACGATATTGATACCTATGCGATCAATGAACGTAGCCGAGGCTTAGTCGGTGAACAAACGATTATTTCCAAAGAGAAATATCGCGACTTTGCCCAAGTTAATTACATCAATCCGAAAATAGAAGATGCAACCTCAAGGGCTACTACTAAGCCTACGGGAGAATCTATCTACGATGGTTTTGAACGTTTTGATTGGGGCTTTGCACCTAAACTAGTTCAAACTCTCGGAAACGCTGAAGATTTCTATCTCTTTAGTGTAGGGCTAAGCGGTAATGCCTCATATTGGCTGACGGACAACCTTGAAATTGGCGGTTCGTTATACTGGGATTGGTATAACAACTACGATAAGTTTATTTATGTCACTCCACCTGATGGCACTACTGTTCCTCGTGTTCGCACCATGTTCCGCGCTTACCAAAATGAACATGCTGTAACCATGTCAAACTTACAATTGACTTGGTTCCAAGAGTATTCCGATACGATGGATCAGCAATTCTACGCGGGCTATCTGGAGAGTATGTTTGCTGGAGTCGGTACCGAGTTTCTTTACCGTCCACAAGGAGCTAACTGGGCGATTGGCGCTGACGTCAACTTAATTTCTCAACGTGATCCACAAAGTTACTTCGGTGTTTACGATGATAAATGGCAAAACGTGCCAGAATATGGACGTCCGTTCCAAGTTATTGATAAAGGCTTCACTGGTTTTGTATCTGGTTACTACTACCCTCAATGGGAATTCCTACAAGATTTGATGATCCAAGTCGATGTTGGTCAGTTCCTAGCTGGTGATGTTGGTACACAAATTAATGTTTCTAAGCAGTTCAAGAGTGGCGTAATTGCTGGTGCCTTTGCGTCATTTACAGACTTGTCTGCGGATGAATTTGGTGAAGGTAGCTTTACCAAAGGTTTCTACTTGTCGATTCCATTTGACATCATGACCGTTAAGCCAAGCAACAATCGTGCGAACTTTAGTTGGCAGCCTCTTACTCGTGACGGAGGACAGAAACTCGGACGTAAATACAGCTTGATTGAGTTGACCGACGAGCGAAATCCTTGGTATCAAAGGCCTAACCGTTCGGATGTGGAATAATAAAGTAATCAAGGGAGCTGCGGCTCCCTTTTTCATATCTAGATACTGAGTATAGAAGACTCAAACCTATCTTCCTGCTTCCAATAGCGCTACTTTTCGTTTCTTGCTAGAATTCCTGAGAAAATTTTAATCTATGGTGGAAGTTCTATGATCATCGTAACTGGTGGCGCTGGCATGATCGGCAGCAACATTGTTAAAGCACTAAACGAAGCTGGTATTAACGATATCCTGGTTGTCGACAACCTAAAAAATGGCAAAAAGTTTAAGAACTTAGTTGATCTGGACATCACAGATTACATGGATCGTGACGACTTTCTGACCCAAATTATGGCGGGCGATGATTTTGGTCCGATTGAGGCAATTTTCCACGAAGGTGCTTGTTCTGCAACGACTGAGTGGGATGGTAAGTACATGATGCTAAACAATTATGAGTACTCTAAAGAGCTGCTGCATTACTGTTTAGATCGCGAGATTCCATTCCTATACGCTTCTTCAGCAGCCACTTACGGCGATACAGAGACTTTCGTTGAAGAACGCGAATACGAAGGCGCACTGAATGTATACGGTTACTCGAAACAGCAGTTTGATAACTACGTTCGTCGCCTATGGCAAGATGCTGAAGAACATGGTGAGACCCTTTCTCAAATCACCGGCTTCCGCTACTTCAACGTATATGGCCCACGTGAAGACCACAAAGGTAGCATGGCATCAGTTGCATTCCACCTAAACAACCAACTTAACGCAGGTGAAAATCCTAAATTGTTCGCGGGCAGCGAATCATTCAAACGCGACTTCGTTTACGTTGGTGATGTATGTAAAGTAAACCTGTGGTTCTTAGAAAACGGCGTATCAGGCATTTTTAACTGTGGTACTGGCCGTGCTGAATCTTTTGAAGAGGTAGCAAAAGCAGTTATCAAGCATCATGGCAAAGGCCAAATTGAAACCATCCCATTCCCTGAGCACCTAAAAGGCGCTTACCAAGAATTCACACAAGCGGATCTGACCAAACTGCGCACCGCAGGCTGTGATGTTGAATTCAAGACAGTTGCAGAAGGCGTTGCCGAATACTTGACTATCCAAAACAGTTAAGCACCACAAGGTGGTAGAACCATAACCTGCCACCTTTACTCAAATGCAATAGCCTGTATCATTCCTAACTATCTTTTTTCTCATTTAAACCACTTCGCCCGTACACGAATAGGTAACTAGACACGCCATGACCATAAAACGTGATGACTTCGACCCTAAAGCATATAACCCTGAGTTTAAGCGCCACTTTCTGTCGCCTAAGTACTGGGGCACGTGGTTAGGTGTTATCTTATTTTTACCTTTATCATTAATGCCACTGGGTTTACAAAAGTGGTTGGCGAAAACCATAGCCAAAAAACTGTCGAAATCCCACAAGGGGCCAGCTCACCGAGCGAGGGTTAACTTTGAGCTGTGTTTTCCGGAAAAGTCGTTCCAAGAACGTGAAGCTTTGATAGAAAAAACACTCTACACAGCAGCCATGTTCTTTTTTCGCTTCGGGTTACTAAGTTTACGCTCACCAAAATGGCTTCAGAACCGTTGCCAAATTCGCGGCCTAGACATTTTACGACAGCACATTGATAACAACGAAAATGTGATTTTAATGGTTCCCCACTCTTGGGCAATTGATGTGCCTGCTATCTTGCTCGCGTCAATGGGAATGCCAGTTTCTGCAATGGCGAAGAAACAAAAGAATGATGTTGCTGACTGGCTAATGCACAAGCAAAGAGTCCAATACGGTGGCCGTGTTTATGAACGCTCAGGTGGCATTAAGCCTTTCCTGAAATCCATTCGAGATGGCTATGTAGGGTATTACCTACCCGATCAAGATCACGGCCCAGAGCATAGTGTGTTTGTGGATTTTTTTGCAACACGTAAAGCAACGCTACCTGGTTTAGGCAAAATTGCGAAACTATCACGCTCAAAAGTACTGCCTCTATTTGCGTCGATGAACACTGAAGATGGTACGTTTGATATTGAGATTTTACCAGCGTTTGAGCTGGATAAAGGCGAAGAGCAAGACGCTCGTACCTGTAATGAAGCCATTGAATATTTTGTCGGTGATAAACCCGAACAATATATGTGGGTACTACAGTTGCTGCACTCTCAAGAAGACGGCAATAACTATTACAATTTGTTTAAACCAAGATATAACAGCGACTGGAAAGTGCAGTGAAAGTATTTGTCGTAAGCTTGGCTCGATCGCTAGATCGCCGAGAACGTGTTGAAGAAAAGTTAAAACAACAAGGCATTACGTTTGAATTTTTTGATGCAATAGATGGCTCTGTTGACCGTTTTCTTCATTCAGAAAAAAGTCGTCCTACCATTACTCTACGCCGCAAAGGGTATCAATTAAAAACCAGTGAAGTCGCCTGTTTTGCAAGCCATTACGAGTTGTGGGTTCGCTGTGTTGAGCTTGATGAACCGATCGTCATCTTAGAAGACAACGTCGACCCCGTCGAAGGGCTGAAGCAAGTACTCGAACATACCCTTCCATTGACTTCTAATTATGACTACATCAAGTTGTCTGCCACTCAGAAGCGTGTATTCACCCCAATCGTACCTATTGATGATAATCATATGTTAGGGGGATACTCAGCAGGCACTTGTGGTACCACCGCTTATATCGTCACACCTAAAGCAGCCTCAAAGTTTGTTATGCATGCTCAAGAGTTTATTGAACCAGTCGATGACTACATGGAAAAACCATGGAGACATGGTGTTCAAGTTTACAGCGTGTCTCCAGATCTCTTTACTAGAGCAGAGATTGCTTCGACGATTGGTGGTAAAAGAAAAGATAAATCCAAAATGACTCTTGCGAATAAAATATACGCTGAACTTTTTAGAACTTATGAGTCAATTTTGAAATTCCTATACTGGAAAAACAAAGCATGAAGATTTTAGTCATTGGCCCTGCATGGGTCGGCGATATGGTAATGTCGCAATCGTTATATATCGTATTAAAGCAACGCCATCCAGATAGCCAAATTGACGTTATCGCTCCAGGATGGTGTAAACCGATTCTTGAGCGTATGCCAGAAATCCATCAAGCGATTGAAATGCCTATCGGTCATGGTGAGTTTAACTTATTAGGCCGCAGGGAAATTGGTAAATCATTACGTGAAAAGCAATATGACCACGCCTATATCTTGCCTAAATCAGCAAAATCAGCACTGATCCCATGGTTTGCAAACATTCCTCTTCGTACTGGCTGGAAGGGCGAAATGCGCTATGGTTTATTGAATGACTTACGCCCTAACATGAAGTCTTTTCAGTACATGGTAGAGCGCTATGTAGCGTTAGCTTATCCAAAAGCAGAAATGGTGGATTCTAACTCTCTCGGCGGGCTTGAAACCTTGCCTCGCCCACGCCTTGCAATCAACGCGGCAGAGCAACAAGCCACGATAAAAAAGTTCAACTTAACGCAAGACCAACCAATTATTGGACTGTGCCCAGGAGCAGAGTTTGGTCCAGCCAAAAAATGGCCCGAAACACACTACGCTGAAGTTGCGACGCAAATGGCTCGATCTGGGCATCAAATCTGGTTGTTTGGTTCTCAAAAGGACTTAGAGACTTGTAACAATATTCGCGCACTTGTTCCGACACAATTCCATGAGCACATTCATGTTCTAGCAGGCCAAACTAGCTTAATTGAAGCAGTCGATCTGCTTGCTGCATGCAAGACTGTTGTCGCGAATGACTCAGGCTTAATGCATGTGGCAGCTGCGGTTGGTTGTAATGTTGTTGCCGTATATGGCTCAACTTCACCGAAGTACACCCCCCCACTCGCAGAAAAAGTGGAGATTGTTCATACCGATATTGATTGTCGCCCTTGTTTCCAGCGTGAATGTCAATACAAACACCTCAAGTGCTTGACAGAACTTTCGCCTAAGCAAGTGCTAGATAGCATCCAAAAATTTGACGCCATTACGATAAGCTCATGTTAGTTCGTATTGTTTATACCTTACTACTCGCCCTAGCGTCACCGCTACTTTTATTTGGTTTGTACAAGAGCAAACCAAATAAGCCTAAGTTCGGCTCTCGCTGGAAAGAGCACTTTGGTATCACTCCCAAGCTAAAAAGCAACGACAAACCTATTTGGATACATGCCGTATCTGTTGGTGAAAGCATAGCAGCAACACCTTTAATTAAAGCCCTTAAGGAACAAAACCCCGAACAATCTATTCTAGTTACAACAACAACAAGTACGGGAGCTGAACAGATTGCTAAGTTGGGTGATTTAATTGAACACCGCTATATGCCAATTGACTTTGGGTTCGCTATCAAAGGTTTTCTTAAAGCAGTGCAGCCAAAACAGATGTTGATCATTGAGACTGAGCTGTGGCCAAACACGCTTCACAATGTTCACAAAGCGGGTATCCCTATAACTGTCGTGAATGCGCGCCTATCTGAAAAATCGTGTCAGAACTACGCCAAAATACAGCGGCTTTTTAACCAGCTTCATCCATGCCTAACTCAAGTACTCTGCCAAACGGATTCAGATGCAGAGCGCTTCGAACGCTTAGGCGTTGAGAAAAAGAAACTATCCGTTACTGGCTCGATTAAGTTCGATATTCAAATATCAGAGCAAGTGAAACAGCAAGGACAGCAGCTTCGAGCCCAACTTGGAAACGATCGTCCGATTTGGATTGCAGCTAGCACCCACAAAGGCGAGGACGAACAGGTATTAGATGCACATAGACAAGTTTTAAAATCTCATCCAAATGCTTTACTCGTTTTGGTTCCTCGCCATCCAGAACGATTTGATGATGTATTCACGCTTTGCCAACAGCAAGGATTTAAAACTGTGCGTCGTACTTCAACGCATGCAGTAGAGACGAATACTCAAGTATATCTCGGCGATACAATGGGTGAGATGCTAACGTTGATGGGCGCAGCGGACATCTGCTTTATGGGTGGAAGCCTAATTGGAGATAAGGTTGGTGGGCACAATGTGCTAGAGCCTGCCATGTTAGAAAAAGTCATAATCACTGGCCCTAGCTATTTCAACTTTAAGGAGATTGTTGAAAACTTACTAGCTGTGGATGGTATCTTAATTGTGCCAGACTCAACGACCCTTGCCCTAAGGACTACAGAGATCATTTCTCAACAAGATAAATATTTACTCCGAGCTTTGCATGCTAATAAATGGGCCTCATCCAATCAAGGCGCTCTAAACCGAACAATGAGCTTACTCCCCCAAAGTGATAAGTAATAACTTAATAATTAGTTTGATAAATACCTCACTTTTACTATTAAGCTTGTATGTTTTACTGTACTAAGCACTTTACCTGTTTAACTTAAAAAGAATATCCATTATGCAAAAAATTTTAGACTGTACTCTTCGCGATGGTGGCTACTATAACCACTGGGACTTTTCACCAGAAGTCGTTGACGCTTACCTCACAGCAGTTGCAAAAGCTAAAATTGATTATGTTGAGTTAGGGCTTCGTAACTATCCTAAGTCTGTTTACAGTGGTCCATTTGCTTATACGACTGAAGAGTTTCTAAACACGCTACACCTACCGAAAGGTCCGACATACGGCGTAATGGTTGACGCAAAAACTTTGCTAGATGCGGGTAAACCTGTTGTCGCTGCCATCAATGATCTTTTTGTACCAGCACAAGAAAGTAAAGTTGATCTCGTTCGTATCGCGGCACATTTCAATGAAGCAGAGCAGTGTGAAAGCATGATTAAAGCTTTCAAAGAAATGGGGTATATCGTTGGCTTAAATCTGATGCAAGCGGGCGGAAAACCATCCGTGGTTATAGCGGAAAAAGTACAGGCGGTAGCAAAAGCAAACCCTGACGTCATCTATTTTGCTGACTCTCTCGGTAATATGGATAGTGCAGAAGTCACTCGCATTGCCGAAATTGTAAAGCAAAACTGGGATGGCGACATTGGCATCCACACCCATAACAACATGGGTCAAGCAATGTCTAATACGATGACAGCTCGTTCGAATGGTGTTACATGGTTGGATGTGACCGTTACCGGAATGGGACGAGGCGCTGGGAACGCCCAGACCGAAAACCTGCTCGCCGAACTTGATGGACTAGATAAATACTTGCCAACAGCAATATATGAACTAGTTATTCGCCATTTTGAGCCAATGCAAAGAAGATACGGTTGGGGCTCAAGCCTTCTATATTACTTGGGAGCCAAAAACGATATTCACCCAACTTATATTCAGAATATGCTTTCTAATCCTAATTACGGAACAGAAGAAATTGTTGGTGCTATCGAGCATTTAAAAAAGCTAGAAGGTACGACAAGCTATAATGGTGATGTCTTAGAAGAAGCGCTTACTGTAGGGAAAATAAGCCAACCAACTGAAAGCCAATCAGACCTATCAGGGATCTTTTCAGGAAAAGAAATTTTACTGGTCACTAATACGCCTAATGCTGCAACACATAGAGTCGCGATCGAGACATACATTAAGACTCGAAAGCCTATCGTAATTGGCATCAATACAAAGCATGAGATTAACACTGAGCTTTTCGATTACTTTGCTGTATCTCATAACTCTAAATACTTGTCAGAAAGCAGCCATTACTCAGAGGTAGCCAAACCCGTATTTTTGCCAAAGAACCGCTTTGACGAAGACGAGCTAAGTAAATTTAGTAATATTTCTATGATTGATTACAGTAGCACCATAGAGAAGGATACTCTCACCGCCCATAAAAACTACTGTACACTACCGTATGATAATACCGCTGCATATGCGTTATGTATCGCTTTTATAGGTCAAGCGCAGAAGATATCTCTCGTTGGTTTTGATGGTTATGATGTGACTGACCGACGCCAAATGGAAATGAATGAGATCTTTAGCATGGTTAGTCAGCAGTTTGGAAGTACATCAATTCAAGCGTTAACCCCAACCACTTATCCAGTAAAAGCAGGGTCTATTTATGCACCCGCTATTTAATGGCTATGATACTGTTATTTTTGACTGCGATGGCGTGATCCTAGACTCAAATAACCTCAAAATTGATGCCATGCGTAATGCTTTACGCATGGCCCAAGTATCAGAGCTCGAAATAGATAAGTGTTGCACTTATTTTAAAGCTAATTTTGGCAAATCGCGTTTTCATCATGTGAGTTACTTTGTTGAACATTTCATCACAAATGCAGATGAAGCATTGTACGAACGTATACTAAACTGCTACTCAAAGCAGTGTGAAGAGCTATACATGGAAGCTCAACTGACGCCTAATTTTATTGCAGCAATTACAGATTGCCCAGCCAAACTCTATGTAGCGAGTGGATCTGCTCAAGACGAATTACGAGAAGTATTTGTTAAAAGAGAGCTGGCGCAATATTTTACGTTAATTCTAGGATCACCTACCGCGAAAGCAGATAACGTTGCAACCATCCTAAAGGAGTCTTCAGGCGCGGCTCTAATGATCGGTGACGCATTATCAGACTTTCACGCAGCCAAAGAGAATAATATTGATTTTCTTGGCTATCTTCCTTTTTCAAATGTAAAAGAAGAGCTTGAAAGCTTATCAAAAAGTGAAGGTTTCAATATTCTAAGGAGTTGGTAAGCATGAGTGTCCATGTTTTTCTACCATGCCGGAAAGGCAGTGAACGTATCCCAAACAAAAATACCAAAGACTTTGCAGGTGTAAAAGGTGGGTTATTAAAAATCAAACTGGATCAGTTAATCAATATAACTGACCTAGATTCGATAGTCGTATCTTCAAACGATGACTTTGTACTGGATTTTGCTTCAACATATAAAGATTCTCGCATACGAATAGATGAACGCCCAGAGCACCTAGGGGCAAGTTCAACAAGCACTGATGATCTTATTAGATATGTTCCTTCGATTATTACTACGGGTCACGTACTTTGGACTCATGTAACCTCACCATTCTTAGACGAGTCAGGTTATAGCGCTATTATCAAACAGTATAATCAAGCACTCACGGAAGGTTATGATTCATTAATGACGGTCAAAGAACTACGTGGGTTTATTTGGAATAAAGATAAGCCAATTAGCTACGATCGTAATATAGAAAAATGGCCTAGAACTCAGACAATTGAACCTCTTTATGAAATCGATAGCTCAGTCTTTTTAAATAGTGTAGAAAACTACAAAAAGCTAAATGATCGAATTGGACTAAAGCCTTCGATGTACATACAGGATGCAGAGAGCTCAATTGATATAGATTGGCCAGAGGACTTTACTTTCGCTGAATCTATGTGGTTACAGAAAAATAAATGATCATCGGTAAATAGACATTACAATTGTAGCGTCTATTTACCTGTCATTTCATCGTCTAGGATAAGCATCGATCATAGAGAAACTAGACCTATTCACGATTTTTACCCCTTTGAGATCGGCCCATTTATTTAACAATTGATGTGCATAAAACGTCAAGAAAGTTAATCGCATCAAGTCCGTCATATTAAAAGGTTTGACCTTTTGAGGATTTTCTAGGAGCGGCAACTTCTCTTCTTTTCCATAGAAATGCTTGTAGACCATATAAAGCCGGTTGCTCTCTTGATCAACATGGACATCATTATGGAAGCTCATATCCGCTCCAAATATTTCCACTGAATCATATTCACATAGAATTGCTACATACACAGCAAAGATAAGCACATTGACAGCTGGAGGTGCGACGATACCAGAAGATAGTGCCATTGGGCCATATTTAATATTAGTTACATTACTAGGAATTGCTCGCAGCACTTTTATCGCTATGTTGCTGTTTTTGATATTGCCTTGAATGAACTCTCTGTCAGCAAAGTCAGGAATAATCAATTGCATTTCCCAAGACACAAGTTCATTTAGATCTTTAAACAATTTATCTCTTTTTTCCACCAGAGAGCTATGGGTGGTTTCATCCCAGAAATAGCTATCAATTAAAATATATTTATTAGGTTTCAACGCCGTAAAATGCTCAGACTCTGAGAAATGATTAACAGCAATCACATCACTATCTGTACCAATACTATTAATATCTGACTTTAAGGATGGTCCATTACCTAAAACCGTACATTTCTCATGTGTACGATAAAAGTCTTTAGGTGAATCAGTGCTTTTATCGCTTCGCTTTTTGAATGAACGGAAAGTTGAAGAAAAATGCCTCTTCATACTTATCGATTGCTTTATATTTTTAATTTTATTCATCTTAACCTACGCAAAACTTTTAAAACCGTTCGATAATCCAGCGTTTTAACAAAATAACAAATCGCTTCGCTGTACAAAGCAGACTTTGATTGTGAAAGTGATGCCATAAACTCAGCGGTACACATACGCTTTTTAATCGCACTCACAACTTTAGTGGCGTTTTTACTCTCTGCATCTCGCAAGTTCATTTTAAGATCTTGCAGTTCACGCTGAGCATTAATTACTGTGTTGTCATACCTTTCTTCACGTGTTTCTTTTGCGAACGTTGATATGCCACCCAATCGATATTGGATCCATTTTTTGTTTTCATGATGAATACCATTTAACAAAAAGGCTCGAAGGACATTGATGCGATCTTCATTGATGATGTCTTTGTTGTAAGGAGCAAACTCGTTCAGTACATCAGAGGTAAAAGCGGCGCAACAACCATCTACTGCACACTTTCTATTAATAATATTTTCGAGTGTGTACGGCTTTTTATTTTGCTTAATCGATTCAAATGACTCAATAACATCGCCTTGCTCAGAAATTTTGTCGTAACCACCAATAATTAAGCTTGGTTTGCCATTTTTCAACCAGGCTTCATAAGTTTCCTCAACTCGGCTCGGCATCGCTATATCATCGCCAGCTTGTACAATAATAAGCTTATTTTGGTATTGCCCCCGCAAGGAGTTGATTTGGCTAACTAAACCAACATTTTGCTTATTGTGGCGATATTCAATATTTAATCCTTTAGGCGCAAACTCTAAAAGCGATAGAATTATTTTATGACTATCATCAGGTGAACAGTCATCCAAGATCAATAATTGGCTTGGCCACACGGTCTGGTTCAATGCCGCTGGCAATGTTTTCTCAAGATAACGAGATTGTTTATAACAAAAGAAGACATAAACCACGTCTTCTAATACTTGCACATGCTCTTGTGTCATTACTCAACCTTAAAAGAGTTGATTGCATCGACTACTTCTTGACTCTCGTCTTCACTCAAGTAGGACGACATTGGCAATGACAGCACCTCATTTTGTAACTGCTCAGTCAACGCTAATGACAGATGACCAAACTCTTTATAAGCCTGCTGTTTATGCGGCGCTATCGGGTAATGTACTTGTGTTTGAATACCATGCTCTGATAAATGCTTAACCAATGCATCTCGGTGTGAAGTTCGCACCACAAACAAATGCCATACATGTGCCTCAGGCTCTGTCACTTCCGGCAAGATAATATTCGGGTTGTTGATTTCGCGTAAGTAAAATGCCGCCAGCTCCTGACGCGCTTTCGTCTGCGCTGGAAGGTAGTTCAGTTTCACTGACAACATCGCCGACTGAATTTCATCCAAACGACTGTTCAATCCTTGATAAAGATTCTGGTATTTAACATGTGAACCGTAGTTTCGAAGGGCACGCAAGGTTTCGGCAAGCTCTTCATCGTTGGTCGTAATAGCGCCACCATCACCCAATGCACCTAGGTTTTTACCCGGATAGAAGCTAAAGCCTGAGGCGTCACCCCATGCTCCAGACTTCTTACCATCAAGTGTCGCACCATGAGACTGGGCGCTGTCTTCCAACACGAGAAGATTGTGTTTTGTTGCCAACGCCATAATCGCTGGCATATCGGCCAACTGGCCGTACAGGTGCACCGGCAAAATGACTTTCGTCTTTTCTGTAATCGCCGCTTCAATCGCTTCAGGACTGATATTGTGCGTCTGCTCATCCGGCTCCACAAACACCGGAACCAAGTCCGCTTCGGTGACCGCCAATACCGATGCGATATAGGTATTACCCGGTACGATAACTTCATCACCTTTGTTGATTTTTCCTAGCTCTCGCCAAGCCTTTAACGTCAGTGTTAAAGCATCTAAGCCATTCGCAACGCCTATACAATGTTTAACACCACAGTAGTCAGCAAATGCTTGTTCAAACTGTTCCGTTTCCTTGCCAAGGATATACCAGCCAGATTCAATCACGCGTGCACAGGCTTGTTTCAATTCGTCTTCGTACTCGGCATTTAAGCGCTTTAGCTCTAAAAAATTAACGTTCATTATCTACCTAGGATTTTTTCACACTTCAATTTCATTGGCTCAATATCTGACGGGTATATTTCATAAAGATAATCCAAGTCTGTATCGCCAACGAGTCGAGCACCGAACTTTTCATGGAATTTGTTTACCGCATGGTTATCTTTGCGAACATCGAAGTGGCATTTTTTAAAACCCAACACATCAAAGCCAAATTGATAAACTAAAAGAGCACTTTCGAGGGCAGCGTAACGTGTTTTTTCATGATTCAGGATCCAACTTCCCCAACAAAAAGAAACACCTTTAAAGTCGTAAAGTCTAACTGTTCCGCATTTGGTTCCATCTAGCCTCTCTATAATGAAGTAAAACTGCTTCTTTTGTTGCTCGTCCTCTTTATACGCTCTTATCCATAATCTTTGTGCTTCAACACTCGTATCGCATTTGGACAAGTGTGTATTGTATTTTTCATCACCTCGAAGCTGAGTTATAAACTCTGCATCATCTTCTTGAACAAGGCGAAGTTGTATTGTCTTACTTTTCAGCATGTTTGTTTACCACATTCAAAAATTCAGCATAATCGCGTATGTAATCGGCTTCATCATACAATTCACTAGCGACAACCATTAGCACACAATCTTCAGAAAAGTCGTGCATCTCACGCCATTTTAAGCCTTTGATATGCAGTCCTACATCGGGAGATGAAAGCGTCACTTTCTCTTTCGTGGTGCCATCATCAATGACGAAAGTCACGCTACCTTTCATACAGATAGCGACTTGCTCTAAGTCGTAGTGTGCATGAAAGCCCCTAGCTAAACCGCTTTGTGTATCAAAAATGTAGTAAATACGTTTGATATCAAACGGAATGTTTTTGTGTTGCTCTAACGAGATTAGTGAACCTCGCTCATCACCCATTTTCTGAAAAGATATTAGCGGTATATTTGACATTTATTCTTCCAATAACTCTAGAAGATAGCGGCCATAATCGTTTTTAGATAAGGCTTTTCCTGCAGCTTGAATATGATCTCGTGTTAACCACCCTCGGCGATAAGCAATCTCTTCTAAGCAAGCCACTTTATAACCTTGTCGTTTCTCGATCGTTTCGACAAAGTGAGCAGCTTCAAGCAAGCTGCCATGTGTCCCCGTGTCTAACCACGCAAAGCCGCGCCCTAGCACGTCAACCGTCAATTTCCCTTGCTCTAAGTAAGCTTGGTTAATACTCGTAATTTCTAACTCGCCACGATGAGACGGTTGAATAGTTTTGGCAATGTCCACGACGCGGTTATCGTAGAAATACAGTCCGGTAACGGCGTAATTGGATTTTGGCTTGAATGGCTTCTCTTCAATCGATAGCGCTCTCATCTCTTCATCAAATTCCACCACACCAAAGCGCTCAGGATCTTTCACTTTATAGCCAAAGACCGTCGCACCTTCCGTCAAAGCAGCAGCTTGCTGCAACTTCGGAGTGAACCCTTGTCCATAAAAGATGTTGTCACCCAGCACTAAACATACTGAATCATCGCCAATGAATTCTTCGCCAATGATGAACGCTTGAGCTAAGCCGTCTGGGCTTGGTTGAATCGCGTATTGCAACTCAATGCCAAACTCTGAGCCATCACCCAATAGGCGCTGAAATCCTTCCTGGTCTTCTGGCGTGGTGATGATCAAGATTTCACGAATACCAGCTAGCATGAGTACCGACAACGGGTAGTAAATCATTGGTTTGTCATAAACCGGCAGTAACTGCTTAGAAACACCGCGTGTAATAGGGTAAAGGCGAGTGCCCGAGCCACCTGCTAAAATAATGCCTTTCATTATTCGCCCGCTCCTAATCGCTCTAAACTGTATGAACCATCAAGCACACGTTGCCACCATTGTGGGTTGTTTAGGTACCATTCGACGGTTTTGCGAATACCGCTTTCAAACGTTTCTTCTGGCGTCCAGCCAAGCTCTTGAGCAATCTTGGTGGCATCAATTGCGTAACGCACATCATGACCTGGGCGATCTTTCACATACGTGATCAAAGATTCATAAGACTCAACACCTGCAGGTTTGTTTGGTCGCAGCTCTTCAAGCAAAGCACAAATGGTTTTCACCACTTCGATGTTGGCTTTTTCGTTATGGCCACCAATGTTGTAGGTTTCACCGACTTCACCTTCGTTGACCACTTTGTACAGCGCGCGAGCATGGTCTTCCACAAACAGCCAATCTCGGATCTGCATACCATCACCATACACAGGCAACGGCTTGCCATCGAGGGCATTTAAAATCATCAGAGGGATCAACTTCTCTGGGAAGTGGTACGGGCCATAGTTGTTGGAGCAATTCGTGATAAGTGTTGGTAAGCCATAAGTACGTTGCCAAGCGCGAACCAGGTGATCGCTCGAAGCTTTAGATGCAGAATATGGGCTGCTCGGCGCGTATGAGGTGGTTTCGGTGAACAAATCGTCCGTACCCTCTAAATCGCCATACACTTCATCCGTAGAAATATGATGAAAACGGAATGCCGATTGGCGCGCTTCATCTAAGCCCGACCAATATTGACGAGCCGCTTCAAGCAAATGGTAAGTGCCCATCACGTTGGTCTCAATAAAAGCAGCAGGACCATCAATAGAGCGATCGACATGAGACTCGGCGGCCAAATGCATCACCCTATCGGGTTGATGCTCTGAAAACACGCGATCTAGTTCAGCTCGGTCACAGATATCCACTTGCTCGAAGTGGTAACGTTCACTCTCTGAGACATCAACCAGTGATTCTAGATTCCCTGCGTAGGTCAGTTTATCTAAATTGATGACGGTATCTTGGGTGTCACGAATGATATGTCGGACAACAGCTGACCCAATGAAGCCTGCTCCACCGGTTACTAATATTTTCATTACAAATGTTACCTACGTTAATTTTTGTGCCATCAGATACACATGAATACTTTATGATTATTGTAGTTTATAGACTCACTCGAGCATCGTTAGACTCAAGAAGGCTTACTTAGAGCAATCAACATAAAATGATAAAAAACTCAATTAAGATTGAGAAGCATAACCGTCCTGAAAATGTTCAAAATCGGACTCTTGCCAAATAATCTGTCGCTTTAAACGCTCTTTATTAAATGAACGCAGAAGTCTATTTAGATTTTGATGCTTCCAGTCACCAGAAGTTTCAAAACGACACTTATCAAAATCGATAATCCATACCTTATCTTTGTCGTCGATCAAGATATTGTGGATATTCAAATCGGTATGGTTAACGCCAACCTGATGCATCTTGGCAATTTCTTGCCCTATTTTCTGATACATTTCTACCGATAAAGACTGTTCTTGCAAGATACTAACCAGATCTCTGGCGTTTGGGATTCGCTCACTTAATAAATCAGCTTGATAGAAGAGTCCTGACTTTACGGCTCTTGCTGCAATAGGACGAGGAACGTGTACCCCAGCCTCAATTAGCGCCAACAAAAGCTGAAACTCTTGCGCACAACGGGTGTTATCCCAGCCAGAGAACCAATAATGATCGTTAACTAACTTCCCAAACAAACCGCCACGACGGTAATGACGTAGTGCCGCTTGCATGTTCTCTAGTTGGATAAACCATGTCGTGCCTCGCCCCGTCGCACTGCCAACCACCTTGTCGGAGGACTGCCAGTATTCCGCATCAAATATCGGTTGGCTAGGGTCTGTAATGATCTCGTCATCAAACCAGATCACTTGGTTGTTGTTTTTATACTGTTGAGTCATACGCTCACCCTCTAGCCTAAATACCGGCTGGCTAATATATACAACCAAGTAAATGCAGCAAACGCCAAAGCAACCATAACGGCAGCAGAGCCTATATCTTTAGCTCGACCACTGAGTTCATGCCGTTCAATACCGATACGATCCACTACCGCCTCAATCGCTGAGTTTACAAGCTCTACAATCAAGACTAACACCACGACCCCGATCATTAAGATACGCTCAACCATGCCGACATCCACGAGCCAAGCCAAAATCACGGCGATACTCAACAGAGCCAACTCTTGTCGAATGGCAGCTTCATACTTAAAAGCCGCTTTTAATCCTTGGATCGAATAACCCGTCGCTTTAACGATGCGCTTTAGCCCAGTGTTACCCGGCTTGCCAGATTCTTGCGATTGATGTGGTGTTGTCTTTGACATTGCAGAACACTTATCGGTACTTAGCTATATTCGAGCCGTGTATTTTACATTTATTGGGGATGTCTGCATAATTTACCTGCCTCTATTCATCGAATCAGACAATAATTATGTTCACTTCTGCCCCATCGTCACTATGCGTCTTGCGTTTGTCCGCTATCGGAGACGTTTGCAATACTATCGCCACCATTCAAGCTATTCAGAAACACTGGCCTTCGACCCAGATTACTTGGATAACGGGTAAACTTGAAGCCCAGTTATTAGCCGCCATCGATGGTGTAGAAGTGATTGTTTTTGATAAAAAAGCGGGACTTGATGGCTACAAATCACTTTGGCGACAGCTGAAAGGCAGAGAGTTTGATGCGCTATTGCATATGCAGTACGCGATTCGAGCGAGTGTCGCAACGTTGGGCATTAAAGCAAAATACAAACTTGGTTTCTCTTCTGATAGAAGCCAGGACTTTCAAACACTATTTACCAATGTCAAAGTGCCTTCCCCGCAATCTCTGCATGTCGCAGATGGCTTAATGGCCTTTGCCCATCAAATTGGGGTACCAAAGGCAGGACTAGACTGGGTACTTTCTTATTCAGACCACGACCAAGCTTGGGCAGAGTCTCATATTTCTCGTAGTAAACCTAACCTGCTGATTGTGCCTGGTGCGAGCAAAGCTTATAAAAACTGGAACGCGGAAGGTTATGTGGATGTGATTCATCACGCCAGAACAAAAGGCTGGAACGTGATTCTGGCAGGTAGCCCTGCTCAGGTAGAATTGGATCTGGCAGAAGCCATTCAATCTCGCTTGGAAGAACCGTGTCTAAATTTAGTTGGACAAAGTTCAATTCTGCAAATGCTTGCGTTAATAGATAAGGTTGAAATGGTCATCGCCCCCGATACCGGACCAGCACACATGGCGAATGCCATGAAAACGCCAATCATCGGGCTCTATGCACACCATAATCCGCTGCGAGTGGGACCTTACCGTTATCTAAAGTACGTTGTCTCAGTGTATGAAGAAACAATCTTTGCGGAAACAGGCAAAAACAGTCACGAGTTAAGCTGGCGAACTCGCGCTAAAGATGAAACGGCAATGAACCGCATTACCAACACTCAAGTAATGAGCATGTTCGATCAAGTCTTAGAAGATTTGTATCCTCAATACCAGTAAACTTACTGTCTTGATTTGTTAAGAAGGAAATGACCTTGTCCAAACCAACCTTAGCCGTTGCCTTAATTGTAAAAAATGAAGAGAAGCACTTACAAGCTTGTCTAGACACAGTAAAAGATTGGGTCGATGAAATTGTCCTTCTAGACTCGGGCAGCACTGATCGCACTGAAGAAATCGCCCGACAATACACAGATAAG
Source organism: Vibrio sp. Vb0667 (assembly GCF_033391095.1). Taxonomy (NCBI): domain Bacteria; kingdom Pseudomonadati; phylum Pseudomonadota; class Gammaproteobacteria; order Vibrionales; family Vibrionaceae; genus Vibrio; species Vibrio sp. Vb0667. The sequence continues at coordinate 143,010 of NZ_JAWPOL010000008.1, forward strand.
TTTTACACCAACCTAGATTGGCCAGGATTCGGTAAACAGCGCCAACTGGCGCAGCAATACGTTACAGCAGACTACGTTTTGTGGCTTGATGCAGACGAACAAGTCACTCCAGAGCTAAAAGAAAGTATCTTACACGCGGTATCAGCCAATAAGCCGAACGTTTTATACAAACTTAATCGACTAAGCTCAGCGTTTGGTAAGTTCATCTACCATTCTGGTTGGTCTCCAGACTGGATTGTGCGCTTATATCGCACCGAATATACACAATATAATGATTCGCTCGTTCATGAAAAAGTTGATGAGAAAAACTATCAAACTGAAAAGCTGGATGGTCGACTGCATCACTACACTTACGAGCACCTTCATCATTACATCAATAAAACCACTGGTTACCTCAAGGCCTGGACAGATGAACGGGAAGGTAAAAAGAAAGCGGGGTTAACGACCGCTATCGTTCACGCTCTTGCGAGCTTTTTGAAGATGTATGTGCTCAAACGAGGTTTCCTTGATGGCAAACATGGCTTCATTCTAGCTTGGCTAAGCATGCACTCTACTTTTGTAAAATACATCGATCTCTACTTACGTGAACAGGCAAGAAAATCATGAAAACGACTTTAATTATCACCACTTACAACTGGAAAGAAGCATTAAAAGCGGTGTTAGAAAGCGTGAAACGTCAAACCGTTTTGCCTGACGAAGTAATTGTTGCAGATGACGGTTCTCGAGACGATACCAAAGCAATGATCGACCAACTGCGTGACGGCTTTCCAGTACCACTTATTCATAGCTGGCACGAAGATAATGGCTTTCAACTTTCAATGAGCCGCAACCGTGCGATCGCCAAAGCATCAGGTGACTACCTCATCATGATTGATGGCGACATGGTGCTGTCCCAAACGTTTATTGAATCACATAAGCAAGTCGCAAAACCAAATTGGTTTGTGCAGGGCGGACGTGTGTTAACGGATGAAAGCTGCAGCAAGGCCATCATGGAAAACGGCTTAGTGCCTTCTATCTTCAGCAAAGGCATTCGCAATCGTAAAAACTGTATCACCAACGCTTTGCTATCGAAATGGTTCTCTTACGAGCGCAATAACGATAAAGCCACTCGCGGTTGCAACATGGCGTTTTGGCGACAAGATGTCATCGAGGTGAATGGCTTCAACCAAGATTTTGTTGGATGGGGACGCGAAGACAGCGAGTTTGTTCATCGCATGTTGAATGCGGGTAAGTCACGTCTTTACCTAAAATTCGCAGGTGTAGGCTACCACTTGTACCACGTAGAAAACTCTCGCGCGTCACTCGGACAAAATGACGAGATTTTAGAGAACACCATTAAAAACAAGCTTAAACGCTGTGAGAATGGTGTTGATCAATTTCTAGAAGCTTAAGATGATAAAAAAGGGGCGTTTCGCCCCTTTTTTATTGTTGCTGAGATAAAGCGAAGTACTTATCGGCAACCATCAATGAGATCAAACGCTCTTTACGTTTATCTTTGAACTGCTCAACCCACTGGTGCGCATTTTCAATGATCGCTAATGCTTCTTGCTCATTCGCTAGGTAATAATCCATCTTTTCGGGCAAATCCGAATAGTCATCCTTCACTTCAACATAGTGGACGCCTGCCTCTAACTTACCTTCCATAAACCAAGTCTCATATTTTGGCTTTGACATAATAACCAAGGAGTTAGACGACATAGCCCACTTAAGGTTGGTGGCCACATCATTGCCTTCTATACAGAGCAAAAACTTATACTGCAGTTGCTCTTCAATACTCATAAAGCCCTTTTCCCATGGTTTCCCTTCTACCGGGCGGGTCTGGCCAATATTGCATTGCGGATGGTTGTAAAACGCATGAATCACCTTTTTACGATGCGGCTGAAAACCCACGCCGCGCCACGCTACCATGTCCTTTTTATCTTGATAGCGAACAGGATCATCAATAAATTTAAAATGACGAACTTGATTAAGTTTCAACACCACTGAATTTTGGTTGTTACCAAAAATAGGGCGGCTTTTTATAAAGCTCGGTACATTGGGGATGTGTGTAACATCGCCGTTGATGTAGTTAAACGCAAAACTGGAAGGGAAATAGCGTACAACTTGGCGAAGATCGAAAAAATACGTCCAGCCTTTCGTTTTTTTGAATGTATCGATGGTCGAGTAATTTTGTTCTCGGCTATCGACTGAAAACGGCGTTTCACACTTATTGTAATAGTTCACTCGCTCAAGACAGCGGTGCTGCTCTGCTTCGGTCAGATTCGAAAGTAAACGCTTGGCTTGTGCTCGATATACAAAGCGAGGGATAAGTATCGAGAGAGCGTTTGAGAAATAATAAGGGAACTTACTGTCTTTCATTCAGTTTTTCCCCAATCGCGATGGCTACTGGCTTGGGAACGAATTGTTCGATACTTCCGCCATGAATCGCTACTTCTCTCACGATAGTCGACGACAAAAACGCAAACTCTTCTTCAGGAGTTAAAAATACGCTCTCGATTCCTGGTAATAGCTTTCGGTACATGTTGGTCAGTCCAAACTCGTATTCAAAGTCTACCGTTGTTCGTAAACCACGAATAAGAACCTTAGCTTTCTCATCTCTCGCGAAATCCACTAATAACCCGGAGAACCCCTTTACCGTCACACCAGGTAAATGCGCTACAACGTCCTGCATCAGTGCAACGCGCTCTTCCAATGAAAACATAGTGTTCTTCGATGGGCTTGCGGCTACGCCAATCACAACCTCATCAAACATTTCGTGAGTACGTTCTATTAGATTGAGGTGACCATTAGTCACTGGATCAAAAGTGCCCGGATAAATGACTTTCATATAATTTACTAAGTTATTCGAAACTGATTGAATTATTGAGGCTCGAACGCAAGATTACAACAACTTAAGCTCGATAATAGCTCGACTTACTTCTGACACTCACTACAAAAGAAGGTATTACGTTGGCCAATCTTTAGCTCTTGAAGTCGTTCGCCACACTCTGGGCATGGCTCTCCGGGTTTTCCGTAAACCAATAACTCTTGTGCAAAGTAACCCGGCTTTCCATCGGCTTGCGCAAAATCTTTCAGAGTAGTCCCACCTTGCGTAATGGCAATCTCAAGTGTCATTTTGATATTTTCAACAAGTAACCTCCACTCTTGAGAAGTCAACTTACCTGCGGGCCTTGAAGGGTGAATTCGAGATTTAAACAACGACTCATTCGCGTAGATGTTCCCAACACCAACCACGACTTTGTTGTCCATGATGAACTGCTTGACGGCGACACGCTTATTTTTAGCTTTCTCCGCTACATATTCCGCATTGAACTCTTCAGTTAAAGGCTCAGGCCCCATGTTTGCTAGCACAGCATGTGACTCGCCAGGAGCACACCACAGCCATGCCCCAAAACGACGCGGATCGTTATAACGCAGTATTTTTCCACTGCTTAGTTTGAGATCCACATGATCGTGCTTTGCTGGCGGAAAGTCGGCATCTAGGACACGTAAAGACCCAGACATGCCCAAGTGAACAATGGCTGTACCTGTGTTTGTCTCGATCAGTAAGTATTTCGCACGACGGCTAATCGCACGGATCACCTGCCCTTCCAATTTTTTAAGCTCTGTAGGAATATCCCAGCGCAATTTAGGCGTTCGAAAAGTAAACGACTGGATCGTTTGTCCAACCATGTGGGGGCTAATCCCCATACGGCTCACTTCAACTTCTGGCAACTCAGGCATTAGATTCTCCAATTCACCGGCTAATAGTTCTCGCTGCTAGCATAATCGAAAAGAAAAACGATAAATAGGGAAGCTTATTAGGGGTATAGGCGCAAAAAGGCTCTACTCTGGCATAAGGTAGTTTTCATCGACGGAGATAGCGACCCATTTGTCTTGCCAGGTTTTAAATAGCCAAAAATCAGGTAAACGAAAGAAAGTCACCCGCTGCGGCTCTTCGAGATCCTGATACCAAACTTCTACCGTTTCAGGTACCGTCAGGTTAGGTTTTAAATGATCGTACTGTTCTGAGGTGAGCTCGGTCCCTTCCAATGATTGCCAGCGTGATACAAGTTCACTGATCGGTGCATCAACTTTGATGTTGGATTGCCATCGTCCATCATGCAGTTCAAACTCCCAGCCACTATAGTACAAAGACTCCACCGTATAGTCGGAGCGAAGTACATTTGGGTAAGGGTCTGCTTGGTCTGTTAATAGGTAAGTTTTGATCCACATCGGCGCATTTAAGATCACTATAAACGCGATAATGCCCAGAATAAGAATATTGTTCCATCGGCGGCGACGAGCCGGACTCACACGCATAACCATCTCTACTCTCTTATCGTTATGAGTAAACTACCAAAGAGTATTGAGCTTGACTAGAACAACGGTGTGCAAGTGTGTAGGGAAGTGGTAACGAAGCGGCAGAGAGCGATCAATCAAAAATTCGAGTATAGAGTCGGACCAGTAAAATAACTTCAGCAGTACTTTATAATCCGATGACGTACTGAACACTTTATCTTCAGCACTTTTATTCAGGTAATAAAAAACCCAACTCGAAAGTTGGGTTTTTCAATTCATCAAAGAGACTGAAACCAATTATTTGATTTTTGCTTCTTTGTACATAACGTGCTGGCGAACTACTGGATCAAACTTTTTGATCTCAAATTTGCCTGGCATGTTACGCTTGTTCTTATCAGTTGTGTAGAAGTGGCCTGTACCTGCAGAAGATACTAGACGGATTTTCTCACGAACGCCTTTCTTTGCCATTGCTTATTTCCTCTTAAACGTTTTCGCCACGTGCACGCATGTCTGCAAGAACAGTATCAATACCTTTCTTGTCGATGATGCGCATACCTTTAGCAGATAGACGTAGTTTAACAAAACGTTTTTCGCTCTCTACCCAGAAACGATGAGTTTGTAGGTTCGGCAGAAAACGACGCTTAGTAGCATTTCGTGCGTGTGAACGGTTGTTACCCGTTACTGGACGCTTACCAGTTACTTGGCATACTCGTGACATGAATGTCTTCTCCAAAATCGTTTCAGCTCGATATCAACCTTGGTGGCCGAACCTCTCTATCTCTCGAAAAGAAGTTAGAGGTTAAGAACCGCTATGGAAAATCCATACAAGGCTATCAAAGGTCGCGCATTATACTAACTTGATATGCATTGCTCAAGACCCGAACAGATCCTTTTTACAGGTTTTCGTGATCTTTTTTTAGACAGCAGATTTTTTTAGCAGTCCAAGCTGAATTCAGTTAAAAATTTAGTGGCGTGGATGATAGCAGATTTTTAGCAACTAACAACCTAAAAAACGCACAGTTATATCCAGCCTCTTTCAGCAAAAGAGACACTTTCCCCATCTCCGATGACGAAATGGTCCAAAATACGAATATCCACCAATGCTAATGCGTCAATGAGACGCCTTGTAATCCTTCTGTCAGCTTGGCTCGGCTCAGCAACCCCTGAAGGATGATTGTGCGCCAAAATCAAAGCCGCCGCGTTATGATGCAGAGCACGCTTAACAACTTCTCTCGGATACACCGACGCTGCATCCAACGTTCCTTCAAATAAAATTTCATCTTTTATCACTCGGTGCTGGTTATCGAGAAAAAGAATATAAAAAGCCTCTCTTTGCCGATCCCTTAAAATAGAAGACAGATATAACTTAGTTTGGTCGGGGCTGGTTAAGGCATCACCACGCTTTAGCGTCTCCGCCAAGTAACGTTGTGTCATTTCTAGTACAGCTTGCAATTGAACATACTTGGCTTGCCCTAATCCTTTGTGACGACAAAACTCTTCTTCTGATGCTGAAAATAGTTGTCTGAGCGAACCAAAGTCTTGAATAAGGAAGTCTGCAAGCTCAATCACGTTCATTCCGCGGGTGCCTGTGCGCAAGAAGATGGCCAGCAGTTCGGCATCGGTCAAAGCTTGCGGCCCTCGTTGCAGTAGCTTCTCTCTGGGCATGGACTCATTTGGCAAAGCTTTCAGTATCATCTGATGTCTCTTTATATGGAAAGTGTCCCTATTCCACAAAACAAAAAGCGAAAGTCGAGTATGACTTTCGCTTTCTTCGTACCATCAGTGCTTTCCATGCAACTTAACAGTTCATCAGAGTTTAAAGTTGCCAACCAAGCCGTGAATTTCCGTTCCAGACTGTGATAGCTGCGTGCTGATTGACTCGGCATGCTGCAACGTCTCATTAATGTTGTTCACGATCTGTTGAATAGCCACTAAGTTTTGGTTGATGTCTTCTGCAACCGCACTTTGTTCTTCGGCGGCAGACGCGGTTTGAATCCCCATATCTCGAATCGTACCGATAGAATTATAAACACCAGAAAGAGATTGCTGAATGAGCGCCGATTCTTCCGCCGTTTTGACACCTCTTTTTTGGCTCACCGACATCGTACTGACCGCTCTTGATACACCATTTTGTAGCTGCTTAAGCATGTCACCAATTTCATGAGTACTATTTTGTGTACGACTGGCTAACGAGCGCACTTCATCCGCAACGACGGCAAACCCTCGACCTTGCTCACCGGCTCTAGCCGCTTCAATCGCCGCATTTAGGGCCAACAAATTCGTTTGCTCGGCTATCTCGCCAATCACATCCAGCACTTTGGTTATTTTTTCAGTCTGTAAACTCAACTCAGAAATTGCATCTGACGTGCTGTCTATCTCCGTCACGAGTTCGGTAATGCCTTCTATTGCTTGCTCGACCTCATGCTGAGCAGCGGTGACTTGACTGTTGGCATCGTCAATTGCCTGCGCGGTCGCATTGGTATTGCTGGCTACTTCTTTGGCAGTCATGCTCATTTGCGTCACTGCCGTCACGACTTTGTCCGTCTCTAAACAGTGTTCCTGCATTTGACCGCTCGCTTGGCTGGTCTGAGTGTTCAGGCTTTGAGAAACGGTCTGTACTGTCGTCGCAGAGCGATGAATGTCCTGCATCAGTGGGTGCAGCTTATCCATAAACTCATTAAACGCCGCCGCCACTTCACCGACTTCATCCTGACTTTCGACTTTTAAACGAGCCGTTAAGTCACCGCCGCCTGCGGCAACATCTTTTAATGAAGCCGCGACATGTTGTAATGGCTGAATGCCTTTAGACACCACGATACTGGTGAGAACACTGGTAATGATCAATCCAATAGCGGAAATCAACACGGCAGATAATGTATGCTCTTTTAGCTCTTGAGTCTTTAACTCTCTGTGCATCGCAACTTGCTGGTCGATGTCATCAATATAAACGCCAGTACCTAAAACCCAGTCCCATTTCGATAGATATTCTGCATAGCCCAACTTAGGCGCTTGTGCGTCAATGGTCGGTTTGTGCCACGAGAAATAGAGGAACCCATCCCCTTTTTGAGAAGCGTCAATCAAGCCCGCAATAACTGCGACCCCATTTTCATCTTTTAAGTCGTAAAGGTTTTTACCCTCTAATGCAGGTTTGATGGCGTGCAACGTATTCACACCTTGAGAGTCGTAGGCAAAAAAGTAACCATCGCTTTCAAAGCGCATGGCTTTCAGAATTTCTTTTGCTGCCTCTTTATTACTTCCATTTACATCCGTGTCGTATAACGGTTTTATCGCCGTCACGCCCATCATCATATAGGCTTGTAACTCTTTCTTTTTCGTTTCGATGAGCTCTTGCCTGTCTCTTGCCAGCTCCGCTTCCAAACTTTTACTGCTGTTGATGTAATACACCACTGAGATCAACGTAGTGATCAACAACAGCGGAATTAGGGTTATCAGCAGCAATTTGTTTCGACTTTTCAACACCATGGTTTCCACTACCTCTTTTTCTTTTCAGACTTGCAAACTCCGCGCAACTTGTCTGTGAGGTAGGCGAGAATTTTCCCTTCCTCAGTCAGATTAATACTCTGGAGTTTGATGTGAATTATCTTCTCGTTATATATGCTCGGGCGGTCAGACTTTGAATTGTGTTAAAATCCGGTCATCAAATTGGAGATCTCACATGCAAACACTAGCAGGAAAGAAAATTCTACTCGGCATCAGTGGCGGTATTGCCGCGTATAAATGTGCGGAGCTAACCCGTCGCCTCATAGAGAGAGGAGCGCAAGTTCAAGTTGTAATGACGAAAGCCGCAAAAGAGTTCATTACCCCTTTAACCATGCAAGCCGTTTCGGGCCGTCCTGTCTCGGACAGTTTACTAGACCCAGCAGCGGAAGCCTCTATGGGCCATATTGAATTGGCCAAATGGGCAGATTTAGTGCTATTAGCGCCCGCGACCGCGGACTTAATCGCACGCATGTCCGCAGGCATGGGGAACGATTTACTTACTACGCTCGTGCTCGCGACGGATTCCCCTGTTGCTGTTTCTCCTGCGATGAATCAACAGATGTATCGCAATATCGCAACCCAAGAGAACATCGCTACGTTAGCGCGTCGTGGTATGCACATCTGGGGCCCTGCGGCAGGAGAGCAAGCCTGTGGTGATGTGGGACCAGGTAGAATGCTGGAACCAATGCAGCTAGTACATTTATGTGAACAGTTCTTTCAACCAAAATTGCTAGAAGGTAGGTCGATACTCATTACCGCCGGACCAACTCGCGAAGCGATTGATCCAGTGCGTTACATTACGAACCATAGCTCCGGGAAAATGGGCTATGCATTGGCGAGCGCCGCAGCGCAGATGGGAGCAAAAGTCACCCTCGTGAGCGGTCCTGTCAGTTTAAATACGCCCGTAGGTGTTGAGCGCATAAATGTTTCCAGTGCACAAGAGATGCACGAAGCCGTTATGACACATGCAAACCAGCATGATGCCTTTATTAGCTGCGCTGCCGTTGCCGACTACCGCCCACAAACGATCGCGTCTCAAAAGTTGAAAAAGACAGAAGACAACGACGAAATGGTCATTAATATGGTTAAAAATCCTGATATTGTTGCATCTGTGGCAGCAATGACGGAGAAGCGTCCGTTTACCGTCGGTTTTGCGGCTGAAACCAATGATGTAGAGACCTATGCTCGAGGCAAGTTAACAAAGAAAAACCTCGATATGATCTGTGCAAACGACGTTTCGGTTGCAGGGCAAGGATTTAACAGCAACGACAACGCAATTACCCTTTACTGGCCTGAAGGTGAACTTGCGCTCGCTTTGGAATCAAAAGAAGCATTGAGCTTTAAAATTCTCGAAAAAATGCATCAATTGATGTAACTAACGTTTGAAAACCCTGCCAATTTTTTACAAAAGCTGGCATAAATTTGGTACAAAAATGACAACTAAGGGTGTTAAATCTCCCATTCCACCCTTAGTGGTCTAGTTTGAGGCGAAATAGCGTCTTATAATCCCCTCCGCTCAACTTTGTATTTTGAAAGGAAGTAACTAATGGCCGGCAGTAAAAAATCCAACCGTCGTGAAGAAATCTTACAAGCATTGGCAGAAATGCTTGAATCAACAGATGGCGCTTCACGCATTACTACGGCAAAACTGGCCAAGCAAGTCGGCGTTTCAGAAGCCGCGCTGTATCGTCATTTCCCAAGTAAAGCGCGCATGTTCGAAGGGTTGATTGAGTTCATTGAAGAAGCCTTGATGACACGTATCAACCGTATTCTAGACGACGAAAAAGATACACTAGAGCGTATTCGTATGGTGATGCACCTTATTTTGGCGTTCTCTGAACGTAACCCAGGTCTGACACGCATTTTGTCGGGTCATGCTCTAATGTTTGAAAATGAACGTCTACGTGAACGCATCAATCAACTCTTTGAGCGTATAGAAACACAATTGCGCCAAATCCTGCGTGAACGTAAGATTCGTGAAGGGAAGTCTTTCCCTGTCGAAGAGCGCATCCTAGCCGCGCAAATTCTGGGACAAGTTGAGGGGAGCCTAAACCGCTTTGTGCGTAGCGACTTTAAATACCAGCCGACTGCAAACTTTGACGAGTACTGGGCGCTTTTGAGTGCACAAATAAAGTAAAAGACTATGAGTAAAGACAAATACACGCAGCCCGAGTTTTCTCTTTCACTTCTTCACCCTCGTAACTGGGGCGTATGGCTTGGTTTTGGTCTGTTGGCCATCCTCGTCAATATTCTTCCTTATCGGCTGCTGCTTTCATTAGGTCGTTCACTCGGCAAACTTGGCATGCGCTACGGTAAAAAGCGTGTCCACGTTGCTCAGCGTAACTTAGAATTGGCCTTTCCAGACAAAACACCTGAAGAGATTCAACATATTGTTGAAGAGAACTTCAAAAATACCGGTATGGCACTGATAGAAACCGGAATCACTTGGTTCTGGCCGACTTGGCGCTTTAAAAACCTGATCGTCGAGAAAGATCTCGGCGCACTGCGTGAAAAAGCCAAAGAAGGTAAAGGCGTCCTACTTTGTTGTGTCCATGCTCTTAATCTAGAGATCACTGCGCGTGCTTTCGCCGTGTTAGGCGTGGCCGGGTACGGCGCGTTTCGTCCGCATAATAATCCTGCTTATAACTTTATCCAGTATTGGGGACGGACACATAACGGCAATAAACTGATTGATCGTAAAGATGTAAAAAAGATGATTCGTGTTTTACGCAGCGGTGAGCGTCTGTTCTATTTACCGGATCACGATTACGGTCGCAAAAAATCAGTATTTGTGCCCTTCTTTGCCGTAGACGATGCGTGTACAACAACAGGCACGAGCATTCTGGCGTATACCTCAAAATGTGCGATCATCCCAGGCTCAGGGTTTCGCAATGACGAAGGAAAATACGACATCATCGCTGATAAGTGCATTGAAGCCGACTATCCACAAAAAGACGAAGTCGCCGCTGCCGCTTATATGAACAAGTATGTGGAAGAAGTCATTCTACGCGCTCCAGAGCAATGGATGTGGCTCCATAAACGCTATAAAACCATGCAAGATGAGCATGTCGAGAAAGGCATTCGCTATAAGTAAGTGGTCAAGGCGATGAATCCAAAAACAAAAAAGGGCAGATGAATATCCATCTGCCCTTTTTACTTTTTCAGAAAAAGTAACCAATTAAATGCCGTATTCTGCGCGGTATGCTTTGACTGCTTCTAGATGCTCTTTGTCTGTGCCTTTCTCTTCAAGGAAAGTCACAAGGTCAGTCAAGCTAACGATCGAGATGATTGCACAACCAAAGTCACGCTCCACTTCTTGAATCGCAGACAACTCACCTTTGCCTTTTTCTTGGCGGTCAATCGCAACCAACACACCAGCAAGGTCTGCGCCATTTGCTTGAATGATTTCCATCGATTCACGAATCGCAGTACCTGCTGTGATTACGTCATCTACTAGCATGATACGACCTTCAAGCGCAGAGCCTACAAGGTTACCGCCTTCGCCGTGATCTTTCGCTTCTTTACGGTTGAAGCAGTAAGGCGTGTCGACGTCATGATGATCCGCCAGCGCGACTGCTGTTGTCGTCGCGATTGGGATACCTTTGTACGCCGGGCCAAACAGCACATCAAACTCAATGCCAGAATCAGCAAGCGCTGCTGCGTAAAAACGACCAAGACGCGCTAGGTCACGACCAGTATTGAAAAGACCAGCGTTAAAGAAGTACGGGCTTTTACGGCCAGATTTCAAAGTAAACTCACCAAACTTAAGAAC
>NZ_JAWPOL010000090.1:0-1972 GCF_033391095.1 Vibrio sp. Vb0667
ATTTCGGCACTACAACCTGCTGATATTGCTTTGGTGCGCTTTCTCGTTCCTAGCCTAATCTTGTTGCCTTTTGTAATGAAACATAAAGCCGCCCTAAAAGCCGTTCCCAACAAATACCTTACTGGTATTGTCTTGGGTAGCGGTTTACCTTATTTACTTGTAGCGGGCACTGCCATGCATTTCGCTCCCGTCGCGCATGGTAGCGCCTTAATACCTGGCACGTTGCCTTTGTTTGTTTCTGCCATTGCAGTCTTGTTCTATCAACAATCGCTGAGTCATCACCGCATTATTGGTCTTTCCACCGTACTGCTGGGTATTTTTGTGTTTCTGCTATCTAATATCGGGGAGGAATACAACTGGTCTCAACTTCAAGGGCACGCGATGTTTTTAGTTGGCAGCTTGATGTGGGCGGTTTTTACTATCAGTGCACGCGTAGCCAACCTCAACGCTTATGTATGCGCGGGTTTTGTCGCCATTGTCTCGTTACTTATGCTTATCATCGCAGTCGGGTTCGGTTGGATAGACAGTTATTTAGCGGTAACGCCTCTCTCCAGTTGGCCTTGGGAGGAGCTGTTTAGCCATGCAATGTTACAAGGTGTCGGCGCAGGGCTTATCGCATCGTTTACGTTTATCTATGCCATAAAAATCATTGGCGCTGAAGCCAGCGCCGCATTTGGGTCTCTCACTCCCGTTGTCGCAACGTTGCTTGCCGTTCCAATCTTTGGCGAACAACCGGATTCGCTAACTTGGATCGCGTTAATTCTGGTGACTTGCGGTAGCGTGGTCGCCAGCCAAATCTTTATGAAGCATGAACTTACTCAAACTTATCGCCCACCACTTCACAGATAGCGATTAATTGACAAAAACTTTTATAAACCACACTTGATGAGTAAAACGGCGTTTTGGTAGCCTCTTTTCAATCAGAAATTGGAACCTCAGATCTTATGCCAGCAACTCATACGAAAGATGTACTGCATAAATTCCTCAAACCAGGGATGAAACTCTCGATTAACTTCGAATTTGGGCCAAAAGATAAATTCAGCTACTCAACCGTTTATTTAGGAATAAAAGAAAATTCTTATTTGATCCTCGATATTCCGATGCGATTGCTCGAAGATCAAGTGATGAGAAAACTGCATAACGCCGATGTGATTGTACGCGGCGTTTCCGACACTGAGCTTGGTCACGTGTTGGCTTTTAAATCCAGTGTACTAATGACAGCCGTTCGCCCTTCCCCTCTGCTCTTTATTCGCATACCCGGTACGTTTGCAACTAAGCCTGTTAGAGAGCACGAGCGTTACAAGCTACAAATGGACTGTACCATCGATCACAGCGGCAATATTTATGACGGCAGTTTGGTTGATTTTTCACTGGCAGGCGTCGGTGTTCAGACCTTTATTGAACCTGAGTTTAAGGTTGGAGACCGAGTTTCGGTGGTATCACCTCTTAGCATTCATATAGGAGAGGAAAATCCTTGCTTGATCGCCAATATAAAGAAGCAACCCAAAGGCTGGGTGATAGGCATTCGATTCGAGCAACCCATTACTATGACTGAAGATTTGAAAACCAAGTTGCTGGAACAGTCCTTTCTGACCAGCAACGTATGATTTAGTAAACTGAGGCGCGTCAAGGCTATGATTGGCTAAAGCGCGTGGCGGCAAAGCTGTTGAGTAACCGATGCACGGCATAAGTAACAAGCAAAGTGACCACGATGGCAAACAGTATGCTGCTGACTCGATACAAAGCACTAAAAATCAGGTCACCATCGGGCGCGAGATACTGTCCGAATAAGATCCCTAAAGTAGTGAGGCCGCCAAAGCCAGCACCTGAACCACTGGATTCTTTCACATGCATGTAACTGAAGATCATCGCGCCAATCCAAAGTAACGGCACAATAAACAGCAAAGTATCTGACCAATCATACAAAATGAGCTGCCCGACGATACCAAAGGTCACGCCTAGCAATGTGCCC
>NZ_JAWPOL010000091.1:0-1954 GCF_033391095.1 Vibrio sp. Vb0667
CTTTCGGCTCCTTTGTTCTATCTAGTGCCAACCAAATTTTAAATATTTGGCCTTGCGGTTTCATGAGTTGATGGTGGTAAGTGAGGCAAGGTGACTTGTGGTTGCTCACCTGTCAGAGAACGTAAGAATTCAGTGATTTTGGTGGACTCTTCTTTTGTTAGCTTTTGACCAAGTTGCAGATCGGCCATCATTTCTACCGCTTCTTGAAGATCCCAAACAGACCCGTCATGGAAGTACGGGTAGGTCAATTCTACGTTACGTAAGGTTGGGACTTTGAAGACGAACTTATCGAAATCACTTCCGGTAATGGCTTTGCGGCCAACATCTGGGTTGTCTGTCGTAAATGGCTTCACTAACCCCATTTTTTGATACATTTGTCCGCCCGCTAATGGCCCGCTGTGACAAGCAGTACAGCCTTTGTCTTTAAACAGTTGATAGCCTTCCACTTGTGCTGTAGTGAGTGCGTCGTCGTTACCTTTCAACCATAAATCGAATGGAGAGTTTGGCGTACGCAGCGTTTGTTCAAATGTTGCGATAGCATCGGTCACGTTATCAATGGTGATATTGTCGCTGCCATAAGCTTGTTGAAACCACTTGCGGTATTGAGGGATAGATTGAAGAGTGTCGACCGCGAGCTGGTGGGTAAATGCCATTTCCAATGGGTTTTCGATAGGGCCTGCGGCTTGCTCTTGCAGATCTTTCGCTCGCCCATTCCAAAATTGAACGAAATTCAAATCTGAATTAAACACCGTAGGTGAGTTGATTGGACCAATTGACCATTTGTGACCAATTGAGCTTGGTAAGTTATCAACGCCACCTTTAGCGATGTTATGGCAAGAGTTGCAAGAAATGGTGTTCGACGCCGACAGTCTCGGTTCAAACCACAGCGTTTTACCCAATTCAATCTTTTTACTGTCGAGCCCAGAAATGGGTTCGATGACCTTGATGGGTTCGTTGGATTGACGTTCAGCATGGGCACCGAAAGACAATATAGATAAAACACTCACTGCGATAAGAGTTTTCATAATAACTTCCTTTTGACGTGATTTTCGACTCTCACTAGAGCGGCGCACTTCTTGTGAAACCGCTGATAAAACAGTCGTTGGTGCGCTCGAAAATTACGGTATAGGAAAGGTGTTATTCGATAAAATGCAAAAATTCGATGGTTTTTATGGCAAAAAACGATGTTAAAAATGATGGATTTTTGTACGTCAAGCTGGAGCTGGCTATTGTGAGTGTTGCTTACAAATTTGTCACAAATGTTTAAAGTTATTTATCGGACGAATCCTTGATTAAAGTCAATTTCAATCTGAGGTTGTGAGGCGTTCAAATACAACAAAGGGGGCGATAGTTCGCCCCCTTTGTTGTTCATCTGGTCGTGGAATTGTGATTTCTGTCAACTTATCTCTTTGAGCTGCAGAGAAAAATTAACTTAGGCTTTCGGTAACAACGGGTTTGTTGTTACGTTTTGCTATCCAATACGCCACGCCACCCCATAGCGCAACAAGCAACCACAATGCTGTCCAATGTTTGGCAACTTGCTGCCATGTCGCGCCCATTTGGTTGAGCGCCAAGAAGCCTTTTATTGCCCAAGTACTCGGGCTCAAATCGGCTATCCAAAGCAGTGGCGCAGGTATCGACTCAACTGGCCAAATGAAGCCAGCTAAAAAGATGAGAGGCATTGAACTGACTAGAACCACCAAGGTGACCAGTTCTCTTCTTGGTAGTAGATAGCCAAGCCAAAAGCCTAACCCACAACAACCCAGCAAGAACGGGAAGAGCATGGTTAAGAGCTCACCTGCTTTGGCAATGTGATTCACACTCAGACGTTCGAAGCTAAAACCAAAGTAATACGCGCTCAGTAAGTAATAAATGGCAATAAACACCAACGTTCTTACTAATAACAATGACCCGGTTGATACCTGAGACCAGTAGCCTCGGCCATGACGCTGCG
>NZ_JAWPOL010000092.1:0-1916 GCF_033391095.1 Vibrio sp. Vb0667
CCACGAAGAATACGCTCTACACCACGTCCTGTGGCGATCATATCGACCAACACACTGCCTTGCTCACCTTGAAACTCGCTTGGGATGAGAGAATCACTGACTTTCGAGTGCAGAAGATTTACGTTAAAGCCATCATACGCCAGCGTTACGCTGCCGCATCCGTCAACGCCTGATGGAAGCACATGCGCACTGGCTTGAACGGAGTTCGGCTCACCAAACAACTCAATCGCCGAACCCACGCAGTAATAACCGATGTCCATGATGGAGCCATTGGAAAACGCAGGATTGAATGTGTTTGGATTTTCTCCATTTAGGTATTTTTGGTATCTCGATGAATACTGGCAATAGCTAATCGTCGCATGTCGTAACGGAGCGATAGACGGTAAGCGCTCTTTCAATACTTGGAAGTTTGGTGTGTAAGGCGACATAAACGCTTCAAACAACACAACGTTGTTTTCCTCAGCACAGGCAAACATCTGTTGTGCCAATGCATAGTTCGAAGCCATTGGCTTTTCACAAATGACGTGCTTGCCCGCTTTTAACATTTGAATGGCTTGAGGAGCATGAAGCGAATTTGGACTGGCGATGTACACCGCATCAATGTCTGCATCCTGACCTAATGCTTCTAGGCTGTCGTAATAAGTATCTGCATCATAAGGCGTGCCAAACAAACGCGCTTTTTCTATATCTCTCGAATACACAGCTTTAAGGCAAAACTGCTTGGTTTGGATTGCCGCTTCAACAAATTGTTGCGAAATCCAGTTAGTCCCGATAACAGCGAGTTTAAACATGTCACTTCCTTTATATTCGTTCTAAAAAGCCGTAATGAATTCGGCTTATCAGTGCGATTTAAGCAAGCTTTAGTTCATTAAACAACTCAAATAACTGGTTAGATTTATACGGCTTTGGCAAATACGCATCCATACCCGCAGCAAAACAATTGTGAATGTCCTCTTCCAACACACTCGCGGTCAAAGCAATGATGGTTGTTTTCTTGCAGCCCACTTTCTTTTCCCAACGGCGAATCTCTTTTGTCGCGGTTAGGCCGTCCATCACCGGCATCATACAATCCATCAAAATGGCGTCACACTGCTCACCTTTGGTGATGGCATCCAGCGCTTCTTGCCCGTTACTCGTAATTAAGTAGTCGTACCCTGCTTTATCTAAGAAAAAGCTCGCGATTTTTTGGTTCATTAGATTGTCTTCAGCAATCAGTATTCTTCGATGAGTTCGAGATATTTTAGACTCAGCGCGAGATGCAATATTTGTGACATTGTCACGCAATGTATTCTTCTCGCGCTTAGCTAGCTCCTCGATGGCATGTTTGAATCGATTACCCAAGAATGGTTGAGTCAACACGGCATGCACGTTTTCCGCGTTCGTGTAAGAGCTCGTCAAATGGTGCTGGCACACTACTACTCGACGAACATCATAAACTTCAGCCAGTTCACTCAGACAGCTATCGATATCCATCTGACCGTCATTACATAAGAAAATGACATCGAAATCTTCATCTAGCGCTTTTGCTTCCGAAAGTGAGTTAACGCCTACCAGCTTAATTTGAGCTAAACGACACTCTTGGACAATTTGCTCTGCATAAGCATAGTTATCACATATAAAGAGCCCTCTTTTGACCACATCGGAATGCCAACCAAAGAGAGGTAACGCCTCTACTTCTATTGAAAAACCAAAGCATGTGCCCACCCCCTTGGTCGAGGTTGCCACTAGCTTGCCTCCCATCATTGACACTAGTTGGCGACAAATCGCAAGCCCTAGCCCTGTTCCGCCAAACTGTCTCGAAACCCCTTCGTCTTCTTGAGTAAACGGCTCAAAAATGGTCGCCAGTTTGTCCCTTTCGATACCGATGCCCGAATCCTTGATAAGAAATGTTAGCGAACCTCGCCCTTGCTCTAACG
>NZ_JAWPOL010000093.1:0-1915 GCF_033391095.1 Vibrio sp. Vb0667
GTTTAGCTTCTTATCCATCATGTCACAGATATGCAGCTAGATTTGTCCAGTGAACGATCTAAATCACACTATAGTTAGTCGGTTACAATCCTCCAGTAAATGCATTTTTTCTTCACTACAGTCTTTTTCTCAGTAATTTAAAAATACCCCTGAAATAAAAATTATATTTATAGGGGTTCGACAATGATCACCAAACTAATAAATGAAGACTTAATTAAACTTGATCTTAAAGCGTCTTCAAAAGAAGACGTATTTAAAGAACTGGTTGCCGTTCTTCATGCCCAAGGTCGTATTTCTGACCAAACACAATTTCTTGCAGATATAAAAGCACGTGAAGAATTAGGAAATACCGGATTTGAAGATGGCGTGGCAATTCCACACGCGAAAAGCGCCGCTGTGATTGAACCGGCGGTTGTGATCGGCGTAAGCAAATCAGGTATCGAGTACGGCGCGGAAGACGGTTTACCTTCAAAGCTGTTCTTCATGATCGCTTCTCCAGACGGTGGCGATAACCACCACATCGAAGTACTTGCAGAACTGTCTTCAAAACTGATTGAAGATGGTTTCATCGATGCGTTCTTAGGCGCAACAAACAGCCAAGACGCACTGGCACTCCTTCTTGCTAAAGAAGAACCGCAACCAGTGACAGATGCTCAAGCGAACCAAGGTTTCATCATTGGTGTTACCGGTTGTCCTGCGGGCGTTGCGCACACCTACTTAGCAGCAGAAGCACTGGAGAAAGGTGCTGCGGCGATGGGTTACGAAATCAAGGTTGAAACGAATGGTTCAATCGGTGTGAAAAACAGCCCAACCGCAGAAGAAATCGAGCGTGCAGATGCCATCATCGTCGCCTGTGACAAACAAGTCGATATGAACCGCTTTGCGGGCAAACGCGTGGTTAAAACCAACGTAAAAGCCCCAATCCGCGATGCTCAAGGACTGATTAATGAAGCGTTAAACGCACCGACCTACCAAGCTGAGTCCAATGGCAATACGCAAGCATCGGTTGCCGACAAAGCTTCTCAAGCTCGTTCTGACTTATATCGCTACTTGATGAACGGCGTATCACACATGATCCCATTCGTCGTAACCGGTGGTCTGCTGATTGCCCTTGCTCTTGCTGTAGGCGGTCAGCCAAGTGAAGCGGGCATGGCGATTCCTGAAGGCAGCATGTGGAACCAAATCCTCAATGTCGGCGTGGTTGCCTTTACGCTGATGATCCCAATCCTTGCCGGTTACATTGCTTACGCGATTGCTGACCGCCCAGCTCTAGCTCCTGGCTTGATCGGTGGTTGGATTGCAAATAATGGTTCTTTCTACGGCGCAGACGCTGGTACAGGCTTTATCGGTGCCATCATCGCAGGTCTGCTTGTGGGTTACTTCGTGAAGTGGATTACGTCGATTAACTACCACAAATTCATCCAACCTTTGGTGCCAATCATGATCGCACCAATCACAGGTTCGCTATTCATCGCTGGTCTATTCATCTTCGTTATCGGCGCGCCAATCGCAAGCCTAATGGACGGTCTGACTGCGCTACTAACTAGCATGAGTACAGGTAACGTCGTTCTACTGGGTATCGTACTTGGTGGTATGGCTGGCTTCGATATGGGTGGCCCTTTCAACAAGGTCGCATTCCTATTTTCTGTGGGCATGATTGCGAGCGGTCAAACTCAATTTATGGGTGCGATGGCGTGTGCAATCCCTGTTGCTCCTCTAGGCATGGCACTGGCAACGGCGCTTGGTCGTAAGTTCGACCTGTTCGAAGAATCAGAAACCGAAGCAGGTAAAGCAGCAGGTGCAATGGGTCTGGTTGGTATCTCTGAGGGTGCTATTCCATTCGCGGCGCAAGATCCAATGTCAGTGATTCCTGCAAACGTACTTGGCTCAATGGTGGCGGCAGTAATGGCGTTCT
>NZ_JAWPOL010000094.1:0-1912 GCF_033391095.1 Vibrio sp. Vb0667
TAGTTTCACGTAATGTCCTCTTCCAACAGCGTTTATACGCTAGTTTTCATAACACACCATGCTCAGTGACACGACGCAATTATCTCTTTTATCCAAAATTGTGATGTTTTCGAGCAAAATAACCACAAAATCTATTGTTGCGTCAAAACTGAAATTATTCATTTGTCTCTTAAATGAGAAAATTCCTTTTATGGTTGAAAATTATTCTCTTTGTCTTTTTTGTGGGACGAAATCGTTTCTACATCGAAAGTTGGTGATTTATTATTCACTACAGAATGCATGGGAAAGCATGCGCGGTGTGACCATTGTCATTCACGTGCAAAATAATAATCAAAACTTCCCACCACACTGAAGTAACTACCCATCAGGGAATAATAATAATGTCGCAATTTTATAAGCTCAGAGCGTTGTCGCTTGTGTTTTGGTTCGTGTTTTTGACGACCAAAGTCTACGCACAAAGCCCTGAGCCAAAAGATAAGTTTCTGCAATCTCTTGAAGGGATTGAGAGCCAAATTTACGCGCTGCCACAAAGTTCACTAGCACAAATCGAATCATTAGAAGAAGACTCTCTACTGCAAAACCAGCCCAAGGATCTGTTGATTCGTTATTGGCTGGCGAAGTCGACCGTTCTTGAGTTGTTAGGGCGCGATAAAGAGAGCTTAGCAGTGGTAGATAAAGGGCTGAGTTTGACACCAGAACAAAGCCAAGAGCACTTGCTGTTCAAGCTGATCCAAATTCGAGCCATGATGGGCAATCGAGATATCGATACCGCGCTCTCGTCGTTGGATGCTTTGCTTGAAACATCACGAGAAAAAGGTGACAAGAAATTGGAATCGGAAGTTCTGTTGCTCAAAGGTCGTTACTACGATGAGCAAGGGGACTATAAGAAATCGTACGCGGCGTTGATGTCTTCGATGGAAGCGGCGGAGTCATCGGGTGCGCAGGGCTTAGTCGAACGAGCAGCGCTAGAGCTCGGTGATGTATTGGTAAAAATTCAAGGCTATGACCGCTCTGAAGTCGTGCTGAAGCAGGCGTATCGTTATTTTAAAGACCGCCGCATGTCGTTTAATGAGTTGCTTAGCGTCCTAACTATTGCAAAGCTACACAAAGCTCAGTTCCAATACGATGAAGCCATCCAATCTTATCAAGCTGCTTTAAAGCTTGCGCAGATTATTGGTGACGGACGTTTTCGCTTTCGGGTGAACTTGGAGCTTGCGTCTCTGTATCGCGAAACCAACAACGAAAAAAACATGCTGCGTCATCTCAAGCTTGCCGAAAACTTGCAGTACCGTGAAACCTCGAATGCGTACTTGGCAACATTTAAGTTGTTGCAAGCTGAGTACATGCTAGAGCGTAAGCAGTATCAAGCTTTGTTAACGATGATTACGCCTTTGCTTCCTGAGATCATCGAGAGTCGCTACATCAAACAGCAGCAAATGGAGCTGTTAAAAGTCGCTGCTATGGCTTACGCCGGAGATCAAAACTTCGAATTGGCCTATCAAACCTACGGTCAATATCATGAAAAATTCATTCAATTTAGTAATCAGCGTGAAGTCGAGAACTTAGAGCGACAACAAACCTTGTTTGAGCTAGAGCGATTAGAGTACGAGAACGAAAACCTCAACTGGAACAATGTATTACAGCGTCTAGAGCTGGAGAATAATCGCCGAACGTTCTACCTGTTGGGTGAAGTGTTATTGGTAATGATTGGTATTTTATTGCTTATGGCGTTGGTATTTTTGTACGTGAACCGTTCGCGTTTACGTATGCGTCGTTTGGCGAAAACCGACATGTTAACGGGCCTATTTAATCGCCGATTCTTGGAAGAGTGGTTTGCGAAACCTGCAGAGCAAAAGCCTAAGCTGATTGAAAAGCCAATTCCAGAAACGAAGAAAGGTAAGTTGGCTCACAA
>NZ_JAWPOL010000095.1:0-1895 GCF_033391095.1 Vibrio sp. Vb0667
CACGGTGATAGAAGACATTCTGGAGCGCATCAGTGCCGCACGAGTACTGGAGACGTTCCGTGAAGAATCAAGCTTAGATTACAGCCCTAGCATTTATACGATGACGCAAGATGGTGAGCCGATTTCGGACTGGTTGTTTGAATCGCAGGTGGATCCAAAAGATGTGGGTTTGATGGATAAACTGTTGGATAAGGTTTTCGACGATCTCGCGATCAACATTACCCAGAAAGAAGTCGACACCGCGGCCAAGCAGCTTGCTGTCGCGATGCAAGGATTGGGTGACAACCCTGGTTCTCGCGCTTGGGTTTACAGCCGCTACCTCGCGCACGACTACGGATTGGATGTTGTGTTGGATGTGGAGAAAGCCGCTAAGAGCGTAACACTAGAAGAAGTGAAAGCACGTGCGGCATCGGCGTTTGGTCCGAATGCCAAGCGTTCTGCGCTGATTCTCAACCCGATGTAAAACCAGACATTGGATGCAAACAGTAAAACGAAAAAGACGGCTTAATCGCCGTCTTTTTTATGCGCTTTTGCGCGCGAGTCGCTTTTCAGTGTTGGCGCTGTTGTCTTTCGCCGTTGCGCTTTCTTGCACTTTGCCTTTCAGGCTGACCACTTCTTTTTCTGGCAATTCTGCTGCTTCACCGAAGAACTTACCGCCCGGTTCAATGCTCAGATTGTTGCTCCAGATTTTGCCACTGACACGACCTTTGGTGAGTACTTGAATGTGCTCTGCGTGACAGTTTCCGTCCAGAATACCATTGATGATCAGCTGCTTGGCATACACATCGCCAGTGACTCTACCGCTTTCTGCAACGACTAACGTGCCTTCGACATTCAGTTGACCATCGACGATGCCGTCAATCTGGACGTCGTTTTCTACTTTGAGTTCTCCGCTAACAGTACAGCCTTTGGCGATGAGAGTTGAAGCTGCTGAGCTACTCGTTGTTCCACGGTTTTTATCAAAGATTCCCATCGTATTTTTCGCTCCTTAGTAAAGATATCTTCAAAATTATTAAGGCTCCAATCAACAAACGGTTTTGGGTTCAATGCTCGTCCGACAAAGCGCACTTCGTAGTGCAGATGTGGGCCAGAAGAGAGCCCACTGTTGCCAGAAATCCCAATCAAATCGCCTTTTCTTACGAATTGGCCGCTTTGCACTTTGAATTTCTTTAAGTGCGAGTAAGAACTGGTAAAACCGAAAGAGTGCTGTAGCCTCAGAAAGTTGCCAGAGCCGGTATTGCTGCGACGAGTGACTTCCACCACGCCATCGGCAGGGGCATAAATTTTTGTTCCGATGTTCACCGCGAAATCTAATCCGCGGTGCATTTTCGCTACCTTGGTGACAGGATGAATACGTTTGCCAAAACCGGATGAAAGTCGAACTTTACCTACTGGCGAACCGTTTGGAATTTGATTGAGCATCAGCGTTCGTACATTCGAAGTGATCGCTGCTGAATCCAGTCGAGTATCCAAATCTTCATTGGTGGCGTGATTGTCCACGCCAAGCACTTTTTCTAGCTCGCCTAAGCGCTCGGAAACCAACTGAACCCGCTCCTCTCGCTCTGAAAGGTCGTTTTCTAGTTCAGACTTCAACGCCTTTAATGTACTGAGCTCTTCGCCCATGCTGCGTGAGTGCTCGGTGAGCTGCGCTTGTTTCATCGCTGCGCTATCGACCCGCGCGTAGAGATGGTTTATGAGAATGGCGGTAGCTGCCAAAGTCAGTACAAATAGCCCTAAAAAGGTTTTTAGGTTGCGTTGCATCCGTTTACTGAAATACCAATGCTTGGAGCCATTGATGGTTGATATCGAGATCGTCAGTTGGTCTTTCATCATGTCGTAATGATCGTATTCTGGTATAAGCCTCGTCACTGAGTGAGCTCAACTGTAAGGAAAAC
>NZ_JAWPOL010000096.1:0-1887 GCF_033391095.1 Vibrio sp. Vb0667
GAACTCAGAACTGCGGTCTACTTCGTATTTGTGACGAAGATCTTTCGCTCGCAAATCGAGCCAATCTTGATGACCAATCACGCTAGCAGAGGAAACGTCCACGGAAACATCGAAATGTTGCTCGGCATGATATTCCGTTGAGTAATCTCGCAAGTCACAGTCGGTATTCGCTTGACAACCACACTCTAAGCAGCGCGCCGCTTCTTTCATGGCCTCTTCGTTATCAAAGCCCAGTTCCACTTCAGCAAAACTCTGCTCACGCTGCGCTGGGGTCAACTCTGGCATGATTGAACGAGCAACTTTTTGGATGTTTTCAAAATGAAGTGGGTCAACCTGCGCCAGTTTTTTCTCTTTACGAGAGTTGAACGCAGGTTTCGGCATATCCGCCATATCGCCATTGAGGAACAGATCAATCGCTTTTGCCGCAACTCGCCCATCCCCCACCGCTTCAACCGCAGTCGCAGGACCACGACGAAAATCACCGATACTGAAGATATTGCCCGTACCCGTGTGCATGGTTTGCGAGTCGGACTCAGATGTGTTCCAACGCGTTAGAGGAATGGACAGCTCATCGTTTTCTAAGAAGCTGAGATCTGGCTTTTGCGATACAGCTGCAATCACGGTATCAAATGCTTCAGTAAAGAACTCACCCGTTGGTTTCGGGCTACGACGACCAGACGCATCTGGCTCACCTAACGCCATTCGCTCTAATCGAATTGCCTTCACCCGGCCGTTTTCATCCGCGATGTTTTCCGCCGGATTCGTCAAGAAATGGAACTTCACGCCCTCATGTTCAGCTTCGACGATTTCGTAGTCTTCGGCCGGCATTTCGTCGCGAGTTCGACGATAGATCAAAGTGGTATCGGCACCCGCACGACGCGCCGTACGCGCGCAGTCGATCGCAGTGTTACCACCACCAATCACGGCAACTTTTTTGCCCGTAACGTAGTTTTGTTCTGTAACGTAATCTTTCAGGTAATCAACACCGAGATAACAACCGTCCAAGTCGCTACCAGAATAATTCATTTCTACCGCTTGAGACGCCCCCACTGCCAAGCAGACAGCATCGTAGTCTTCACTCAATTGAGACAGCGTAAAATCAACCCCAAGCTTTTTGTTGGTTTCAACTTGCATGCCGTTGCGGCACATCAGTTCGATTTCTTTGTCTAGAATGTCTTTGGGTAGGCGATATTCAGGAATGCCGTAGCGTAGCCAACCGCCTGCTTTTGGCATGGACTCAAATACGGTGACGTCATAACCTTCATTCGACAAGTAATAACCTGCCGTTAAGCCACCGGGGCCACTACCAACAACGGCGATCTTGCGATGCTTCGCTGGTTTTTTCTCTGGGACATACGCTTCATGCGCCGCTAAATCTGCGTCTGCGGCATGGCGTTTGAGTTGGCGAATGGCAATCGGCTCATCCACCAAAGAACGGCGACACTCACTTTCGCAGAATGCCGGACACACGCGCCCAATCGACAACGGCATTGGCAGTGTGCGTTTAATAACTTCAATCGCTTTTTGATGATCGTTTTGCGAGATATGGTAGAGATAAGATTGGATGTCTACTCCAGCAGGACACGCCGTTTTGCATGGAGCTTCACAGTCGGCGTAGTGGTCCGTCATGATTCGGTTGAGCGCTTTTCTGCGGTGCTCACTCAGTTGTTCTGATTGTGTGACGACATTGAGACCGCTGTACACTTTGAGATCACAGGCGCGCTTAGTTCCGCCACTTTCCACTTCGACAACACACAAATCACACGGAATTTTCTCGTTACTTTTGTTCATTCCGCACAGTGAAGGGATTTCGACCCCACACACTTTTGCTGCTTCTAAAAGGGTTAGACCCTCTTCTACAATTCTATATTTTCCATCGATGACAAT
>NZ_JAWPOL010000097.1:0-1874 GCF_033391095.1 Vibrio sp. Vb0667
AAGCGAAGTTGGTATTATTTGGTCTATCCAAGGTGTAGAGCAACGCATTTGCGACGTTTTCATCCGCACAGTAGTTCTCAGCTTGCTGCACTGCTGCTGCAAAAAAAGGAACCGACAGTGACTTCGAGACATTCTGGAAAACTTTGGTTCCTTCTTCGTAACTCACCTCAGCGCTTGGTGCCAAGGTACTAAGAAGCTGACCATAATTTTCCACACATCCCTCTATCGCATATTGAATACATGGTTGTGCTGCAGGCACCAGCTCTTTCGAGAACTGCTGAGTAAAACTCTTAGATTGAGAAAGAAACGGGTAAGATAGGATTAACTGCTGACCCAGACCAATCGCATCATCTTTTGCTCCAGATGCAACATAGTGTTCAAACGCTCCCAACGCCGCATTTTGAACTAGGCTTTCCCACTCGCTATTACGTTGAGATGGACGAATATCTTCCGCATGCGCTAATAGCTCATTCCAATTTTTAGAGCCGTTCAATGCCTTTAAGTCGTCCATGGTGTAACGAGCTTCTTCACCGACCACGGCAAAGCTGACGGACACCATGAATAACGACAATAACGTTTTCTTCATCGTGTTAGTTCCATGCCTGCTTAAGGTACTTCAACGTTGAAGAGTCGTAAGCCGCATTTGGATTCAGGGCAACTTTGAGTACGCTACCACCTTCATCTAACGCGAAGCCTGTTTTTTTCGCATTCACTGAATCTTGACCTACGAATTGGATTTTTTGAACTTTTTGAAACTCTTCTTTATACAAAGCTGCGTGCTCAGTTGTCGTGCACAACTTCACCATATCATCATAGATGTAGTTAATAAGGCCACCTAACCAACCTGTGGTTTTTACTTTATCAAGTCGAGCTTCAGAAAAATCATAATTATCCCACTGAGCCCAATCGATATTGGTTTCTAGTACTTCATTACCACAAGCCTGCTGCACCTTGGTTACATTTTCTGTCATGGTATTTTCTGTCAACATGCGCTTCGCTTTTACTTCGATACTTGCATTTGCCGACATGCTTACCATTGTGCACGATACTAATCCTAGCCATAACGCTGATTTCAACTTCATTCGGTATACTCCATTATTTATAAACCCATCAATACAGAACGTCATCTCAAGCTAGTCTAGCAACAGTGATGTCTCAAAAATGATTAATTTTTAACCTTTACTTCCTTTACGATCAGCATCTCAGTCTGAAAGAATATCACTAACGGTCTGCTCAATTAGTGCTCTTGCAATAGTGCCTGTTGGTGCCACTGGTGGCATCTCTTTCACACCGAACCATTGCGCATCGGATAACTCCGTATAATCCGGATTGAGCTCACCAGAATCATAATCGGCGAGGAACGCCATCATCATACTGGATGGAAAGGCCCAAGGCTGACTGCCAAAGTAACGAATGTTTTTCACGTGAATGCCCGTTTCTTCATGCACTTCGCGCGCGACACAGTCTTCTAAGGTTTCTCCCGCCTCTAAAAAGCCCGCAATCACGGTGTACATGCCATTTCGATGCCTTGGGTGCTGCGCTAGTAAAATCTGATTTTCTTTACGCACAGCAACGATGATGCATGGGAAAATGCGCGGGTAGTGCAAAGTTCGACACTCTCCGCATTGCATGGCAAATTGATTATTATTAAGAAAGTTGCGCCCACCACATTGCGGGCAAAAGCGTAAGCTTTGGGTCATGTGCCCATATTGGATAGCCTTGCTCAACAGCATAAATAGCGGTTCAGGGAAATGTAGACAGTCGCGCAATGAAACGAGTGGGAGATCTTGCTCCAAATCTGCAAAATTAATCCACATCACTGGCGAACCAAGATAGTCACCAATTTGCCTCGCCTTCTCTTCTGGCAGTGAGAA
>NZ_JAWPOL010000098.1:0-1869 GCF_033391095.1 Vibrio sp. Vb0667
GTAAAGACGCGAACCGCGTGAGCTACGAAGTGCTAACTCAGCACTCTCCTCGCCTATCGCGAGCTCTGCCAGAACGCGAAGACAGCTTAGAAGAGACCTACTGGGATCGCTAAGAAGGTTAGCTTTAGAGCAAAAAATATACTTAGGTCACCGTTTGGTGGCCTTTTTGTTTTGATCCAGCGCAGTATTTAGTGGATTTTGTTACTATGTAGCACGCGAAGGCGCACGAACTTCTTTACACCTAATTTTTTACCAGTATTATTCTCGCGCAAACGTTTGCGCAACAACAATACAGTCTATATAGATTGCTTGATGTTGAACGCCGCGTGTTAGCCATATTTGGGAGTATCCATGCAGTCTGATATTGAAATTTGCCGAAACACACCGTTATCTTCCATCGATGTTATCGCTGAAAAAGCAGGTCTATTGCCTGAAGAATTTGATACACATGGAAAATACAAAGCCAAAGTACACCCTAAGTGTTTAGCCCGCCTGAATGACAACCAAAACGGCAAATTGGTTCTGGTCACCGCGATTACCCCAACTCCACTAGGTGAAGGCAAAACCGTGACAACCATTGGCCTTGCTCAAGGACTGGCGAAGCTAAAGCAATCCGTGATGGCATGTATTCGACAGCCATCAATGGGGCCTGTCTTTGGCATCAAAGGTGGTGCCGCAGGTGGCGGATATTCCCAAGTAGCGCCAATGGAAGAGCTCAATTTGCATTTGACGGGGGATATTCACGCCGTTACGGCTGCACACAACTTAGCGTCTGCAGCTTTAGATGCGCGCTTATTCCACGAGCAGCGCGAAGGATATGACGCCTTTGAAGCTCGAACTGGTTTAAAAGCATTAAAAATTGACGTTGAAAGCATTACTTGGAAACGCGTGATGGACCACAACGACCGTGCACTTCGCATGGTCAAAATTGGTTTGAACGAACAAGGCAAAACCATTAACGGATTTGAGCGTAACGAAGGGTTCGATATTTCAGCCGCATCCGAATTGATGGCCATTATTGCGTTGGCAAAAAATCTTAAAGACTTACGTCAGCGCATTGGCAAAATTGTTGTTGCTTATGATCTCGACGGTCAGCCTATCACCACAGAAGATTTACAAGTAGCAGGTGCGATGGCCGTAACGTTGAAAGAAGCAATTGCACCAACATTGATGCAAACGCTTGAAGGTGTCCCTACTCTGATCCACGCAGGCCCTTTTGCTAACATTGCGCATGGCAATTCTTCTATTATCGCTGATGAGATTGCGTTAAAACTTTCGCGTTACACGGTAACTGAAGCAGGATTTGGCTCTGACATGGGATTTGAGAAAGCCTGTAATATTAAAGCAGCGGCTGCCAACAAAGCGCCTGACTGTGTGGTGATTGTTGCGACGTTAAGAGGCCTTAAAGCGAACTCCGGCCACTACGACTTGCGCCCTGGCATGGCAATTCCAGATTCGATTTTCTCACCTGACCAAGCGGCATTGGTAGCCGGGTTTGAAAACTTAAAGTGGCACATCAAGAACGTCCATAAATATGGAATCCCAGCCGTTGTTGCGATTAACCAGTTCCCTCAAGATTGCGAACAAGAACTCATCGCGCTTCAAGATCTCATTCACGCATTCGATCCAAATGTTAAAGTCGCTATCAGCACTGCTTTTGCCCAAGGTGGTGAAGGTACGAGAGATCTAGCACAGCATGTCGTTGATGCTTGCGAAAAAACCACGAATTTCCGACCTCTATATCAGAAACATCAATCCCTTCAGGAGAAGCTGATGTCTGTGTGTGAAGCTGGATATGGTGCGACAAATGTTGAAATGAGTGAACTTGCAACTCAGCAATTGGCTCATTTTGAAAAACTAGGGTTTAAC
>NZ_JAWPOL010000099.1:0-1853 GCF_033391095.1 Vibrio sp. Vb0667
ATCGATGTTGCTTACCGTTACTTCTCGACGCAGAAGCGTAAGTTCATCATTGCTGATACCCCAGGACATGAGCAGTACACACGTAACATGGCGACAGGCGCATCGACGTGTGATTTAGCGGTGATCTTGGTCGATGCCCGTAAAGGCATTTTGGATCAGACGCGTCGTCACTCTTTCATTTCAAACCTATTGGGCTTGAAACATTTTGTTGTCGCAATCAACAAGATGGATTTGGTGGATTACTCACAAGCGCGCTTCGAAGAAATTCGTGATGAATACCTGAAGTTTTCTGAAAATCTAACTGGCGATATTGATATTCAAATTATCCCGATTTCAGCGCTGGAAGGCGACAACGTAGTGGATAAAGGACAGAACCTGAACTGGTTTGAAGGTCCATCATTGCTTGAGTTGCTAGAAACGGTGGATGTGGACTACGAAAAAGGTGCGGGTGAATTCCGTTTCCCTGTTCAGTACGTGAATCGTCCTAACCTTGATTTCCGTGGCTTTGCGGGCACGGTGTCGTCTGGCTCTGTGAAAGTCGGTGATGCCATCAAAGCATTACCGTCAGGTAAAACGTCGACTGTAGCTCGCATTGTGACCTTCGATGGCGACATTGAAGAAGCGCAAGCTGGTCTAGCCGTTACGCTGACTCTGAATGATGAAATTGACATCAGCCGTGGTGATTTGATCGTGCTTGAGAACGCGCAAGTGCAAACCACCAACCATTTGCTTGCCGATGTGGTGTGGATGACTGAGCAGCCGTTGCAACCTGGTCGCGATTACGACATCAAGATTGCAGGTAAGAAGACCGTTGGTCACGTAGAGTCGATTCGTCACCAGTACGACATCAATAACTTGTCGACACATGGTGCTGCGGAACTGCCTCTAAATGGCATTGGTTTGTGTGAGTGGTCGCTCAATGAATCAGTAGCTTTGGACAATTACCAAGACTGCGCAGATACCGGTGGTTTCATCATCATCGATCGCCTAACTAATGTGACCGTTGGCGCTGGCATGGTGAAAGAAAGCTTAACAGAGCTTGAACGCGGTTTAGCTGATGTATCTGCCTTTGAACTTGAGTTGAACGCCCTAGTTCGCAAACACTTCCCGCATTGGGAAGCTAAAGACCTAAGCCAGTTACTCAAGAAGTAATGGCAGTAAGCCTAGGGACGTTAATCAGTGTCTAGGTTCACAGCCTAACCGAGTGCGAAATGCGGTTAGGCTGCCTCTAAAACCGGAATGTTCAGTGAAGCCCAAGAAAATCTGAGCATTCTGGCACTCTTTTTCGCTTTGCTTTGCTCTGGTTACTTGTTTTATCGCTCTACACACTGTCGTTGTGTTGCGGTTTGTTTCGCTCGTTTCGGGCTGTTTGGTAAGGAAAGGCTATGTGGGAACAAGGATTTGTATTAGCGATTTTGCTTGGCATTATCACTTGTTTGCTTGTGACTAAGATTAAGCCGAGCTACGTTTTTGCTGGTGCAGCCTTTATTGCTTTCATGGCGGGAATGATGGATTCCACGACCATTGCTGCGAACTTTACCAACTCATCATTGTTAACTTTGGTCCTGCTGATTCTCGCTTCTTGTGCATTAGAAAAAACGTTACTGATCAGTTGGGTGAGCCGTAGTATTTCAGAAGGTCATTTAGGCAGTGTGATCGCCAAGCTTGGGTTATCGACCGCCTTACTGTCTTCCTTTACCAACAATACGGCCGTTGTTGTGTCTTTGATTGGTGCGATTAAACGCAATCAACAGCACGCGCCTTCTAAGCTACTGATTCCACTTTCTTACGCGGCGATATTTGGCGGCACATTAACGCTTATTGGTACTTCGACCAACCTTATTATTAATAGC
>NZ_JAWPOL010000009.1:0-141936 GCF_033391095.1 Vibrio sp. Vb0667
CTTTAAAATACAAAACGCCCGATGAAGTACATCGAGCGTTTTAGTTAAAAAGTGTCAACCCATATCAGGACGGGTCACTTAGTTTTTATTTTACTGGGTTTTCCACTGTTTTTTTACAAGCATGGTTATAAGTGTAAGCAGTGTGGGGAGTTTAGTGAAAAACTTTAAATCTTCAGATAACAAGGCATTAAAGAGACAACTTGTACTCGTAGTATTTTTACGATGAGTTAGGTCTAGTGCCTATACAAGAAGTCAGAGTTACTGCTTGCTTACAAGCAAAGCATTATACGATAGTGAAGGAATAACATTGAATGAGTGAAATTAAAACAATAGAGCAGTTAAAAGAAATTTACGCAGAGCCAAGTGCGAGAGCTAAAAATAAAGCTCTGCCTGTGCTGGATGTTCATGCGATTACATTAATTAATAACTGCCATTTTGCAGTTCTAAGTACCGCTGATTCACAAGGGCATATCGATCTTTCTCCTAAAGGAGGGGAGCCTGGCTTCGTAAAAGTTTTAGATGAATCAACATTGTTGCTCCCTGATAGCTCGGGGAACAATCGTATCGATAGTCTAAAAAATATCATTAGTAACCCCAAGGTAGGGTTGTTATTGATGGTAAATGGTATTGATGAAG
Organism: Vibrio sp. Vb0667; assembly: GCF_033391095.1. Lineage (NCBI taxonomy): Bacteria > Pseudomonadati > Pseudomonadota > Gammaproteobacteria > Vibrionales > Vibrionaceae > Vibrio > Vibrio sp. Vb0667. Next base: position 637 of record NZ_JAWPOL010000009.1, read on the forward strand.
TGCTCCGTATTAAAGGAATCGCAAGTATTCACACCGACGCCAACTTGATATCTGCTTGCCCCGATGGAAGTAAAGATCCTAAGGTTGTTATCAAAATAGTCATAGAGAGTATGTACTTTCATTGTGCGAAAGCGGTGATGAGAGGGAAACTTTGGTCTGATGACTATAAAGTAAATCGCTCAATTCTCCCTTCATTAGCTCAAATCTTTAAAGATCAACAAAAGTTAGAAAGTAAAGCGCTTAATCAAGAAGAGATGTTGAAATATTACCAATCTAGCCTTTAGAACAAGCGTGGTAATATATTGAAAAGATAGAAAAATCAGATTCGACCGTACTATGCGGAAGTATGGATTAGGTTTAGTGGGGATGTTACTGTCTCAATAATGTTAGTTCACCAATAAGCAATTGTTAGTCCAAATTTTAGAATGAAAAATGCAGAAAAATTTACTCTAGAAAATTACGTTTTGGCTAGTCCGGGAGTTAGGTGTGTTGGACAAATGATTGATCTTTTTGTCAGTTTTAGCATTTTTACTCTCGTTTTATGGGTCGGCTTAGAAATCGGTATTGAAAAAGAGCTTGTGCGCGCTACAGCAGTAACTGCGACTGTATCGTATTACCTTTTTTCTGATTGTTTACCAAATGGTCAAAGTGTGGGTAAAAAACTTTTGGGCATTGCAGTTATAAGTGCAAGAACGGGTAAAAAGTGCAATATTTTTCAGTCGCTCTTTCGAAATGTTATTACTCCATTCTTCGGTTTTATTGACTCAATTTTCATTCTTGGTAAAAAGAGGCAACGTCTCGGTGATAAGTTAGTGAGAACGGTGGTGGTAGTGCACTAGTTTGTGATAGCGCTGAGGACTAGGGTTCAAGTCGGGCTTTGTTTTCGTGGTGGAACAGCCTCGCTTAGGAGGTAGCGTTACTCACATACTTAATGTAGCGTTGTAAGAAAATTGGTATTGGAGTCCAAGTTTTATGTCAGAAAAAGAGAAAATGTTAGCAGGTGAGCTTTATGACCCAAGTGATGAAGAGTTATTAAAGTTAAGGTTGAGCGCTAGGTTACTAACTGAAAAATTGAATGCCACGTCCGTTGAGCATAAACAAAAGCGAGTTCAAATAACTAAGCGCTTGTTCGGCACAACAGGGGACGATATTCATGTTGAATCTTCTTTCAATTGCGACTACGGATCCAACATTCACGTTGGAGATAATTTTTACGCTAATTTTGGTTGTGTGATTTTGGATGTTGCGGAAGTTAAGTTTGGTGATAACTGTTTACTTGGGCCTCAAGTTGGCATTTATACTGCGACTCATCCCTTAGATCCTATCGAGAGGAACAGTGGTTTAGAGCTAGCAAAGCCCATAAACATTGGTGACAATTGTTGGATAGGTGGCCATGCCGTAATCAACCCTGGCGTAACACTTGGGAACAACGTGGTGGTAGCCTCTGGCGCAGTCGTTACAAAGAGTTTTAGAGACAATGTCGTTGTTGGTGGCAACCCAGCCAGAGTACTGAAGGAAATCGTCACTAAGTGATAATAAAGTATATGGACTATTTTGAGCCTGAGTTTAGGACTTGTGATCAACTCACCCCAAGCTTTGATGCGTTCAACGGTTACTTGTTGACGCACTTGAATGTCTAAAATTTGCTTCAATACAGAGTCGTTACACGTGGCGCTTTTGTCGTGCGTTGAGCTTGTTTAAAAGTCTCATACGAAATCATTTGTATTACGTGTCTCACACTTTTATTGGATTTTCGTCACCAATAACAAACCAAAAGGCTGACCCCAAAATGTTAGTAACAAAGATTGAAACGGAACGATTAATTCTAAGAGAGCTAGTTGAAGATGATGCAAGCGAATTGTTTGACATCTTCTCAGACCATGAGGTCATGAAATATTGGAACTCTGGCCCTTGGGTTTCAATTGAAGAAGCGCGGACATTTATAGCCAAGAGTACACAGGCCATGAATAGCAATACAGAAGTGACACTAGGCATCTTCCTAAAGAGCAATGACCAACTTCTGGGTAAGATAATGCTGTTTAATCACGTGAAAGAGTCTAGGCGCGCAGAAATTGGCTTTGGCGTTAGTCGTCATTTCTGGGGTAAAGGCATTGTATTAGAGGCGGGAACTGCATTAATCGAACACGCCTTCAAAACACTGAATCTACGTCGAATCGAGGCTGAGATAGATCCAGACAATGCTTCTTCAGGTAAAGTCTTGGAACGGTTAGGTTTTATAAAGGAAGGTTTCCTAAGGCAGCGTTGGGAAGTGAATGGAGTAGTCTCAGATTCCGCAATTTACGGGTTGTTAGCTAACCCCTAGGCAGCGTTTAGTACCCGGCCTTAAAAGCATCTAATAGATCTAGCCTGCTCGTACTCAATACACAGCCTTACACTTGACGGCGAGGTTTCTTGAATTGACTTGGTGGTCACTGAATGTACTATCAAGGATAGGACTTACTGCAAGGATAGCAGCATGAGCGAGAAATTATTTTGGGTTAATCCCTACCAAACAGAACTTAACTCAAGAGTGACCAATGTAGACGGAAATAAGGTTGAATTGGACCAGACTATCTTCTTTGCAGAGTCTGGAGGCCAAGAGAGTGATAAAGGAACGATTAATGGTATTCCGGTTTTGATTGCTCAAAAGTTAGGTGTTCGACTTATTTACACATTGGAATCCTCTCCCAATTTTACTCTTGGTGACATTGTAACTACGAATATTGATTGGAAGCGTAGATACGCCTTAATGAAGCTACACTTTGCGGCTGAAGTGGTGCTCGAGATGTTTTATCAGCGTCGGGAAGGCATTGTTAAGATAGGCGCGCATATTTCTGAAAATAAGAGTCGCATAGATTTCGAGTGGTCTGAAAGTATTGGCCCGCTATTGAAAGAAATTGAAACTGATGTGCAAGATTTGATTAACTCTGATTCAGTTATTATTAGTGACTTTTCCGATCAAGAGAGCGAAAGAAGGTATTGGAGAGTGGATGGGTTTGCGCAAGTACCTTGCGGTGGCACTCATTTAAAGCGCACATCAGAAGTCGGCCAAATTCAATTAAAACGCAAGAACATCGGTAAAGGCAAAGAAAGGGTAGAGATAACCTTATGCTCGTAAGTCGATAGGGCATTAGAAATAGATTCCTAACACGTGGCATTTTAATTCATGTGAGATTCACATTTGCGATATGATGGTTGAGATTGAGGGCGTGTTGGCTACTTCTTAACGAAAGGTTACAGGGGCGAGAGGATGATATGTCGAAAGTAACATTGAAAGGCTTTATTTTAGTTCCGGAAAAGGATTTAGAATTAGTAAAACATGCGTTAGTAACTCACAAAAGGCTCACGTTAGAAGAGCCGGGCTGCCTTACTTTTCTTGTGACTCAAAGCTCGACTAATCCTTTTCGTTTTGATGTCTATGAGGAGTTCGTCGACAAAGCCTCTTTTAAGCAACATCAGGAAAGAGTTCAAGCCTCACATTGGGGAAAAGTAACTGCCAATGTTAAACGTCAATACGAAATCTTTGAATGTGTGCATGACTAATCGAATCGGAGTGATTTAGAGCGTTTACGCTTTGTTTTTTAGGTTGTTCTACGCTCTACTATGTTGCTTTATTCATCTATTAACCTGGCTTAGTGTTCCTGATACTTTGCCGTATTAAATCTAGAAATTTTAATGGAAGTGTTATGTTTAGAGTTGTGTATGAATGGCGTGTGCCAAGTGAAAAAATGGATGAGTTTCAAAATATATGGCGTTCGACGACAGATTCAATTCATCAGTCAGTAGATGGGGCGCTTGGTAGTTTTATGCTTCGTGCTTACGATGTACCGGAAAAGGTTTTAACTATTGCCAAGTGGCGAACACGTGAAGACTGGGAGCGGTTTTGGGGAACTAGTAACCCAGAAAAAATGAAGAAGATGAGTGAAATTGCAGAGCGTATTTCAGTTGAACCATTCGATGAAATTGAAGATAGAACTAAGTAGGGCTAGAAGCAAACAACAGAAACGTTAAAGTGATGCCTAATGCACAGTTTGGCGGATAATATGAAAGACAACCTTAACGAAGGAATAGGGTTATGCAGATTTTAATCGTTGGAGGTAGTAAAGGGCTAGGAAGGTTCTTGGCTACGAACTTACAGGGTACAGAAATTTATGCGATTTCTAGATCAAAGCTAGTTGAGGGGGGAGTCGCCTCTGTTTGTATTGACGTTGATCCCGGTAAAAAACCAGATTATACGTGCTTCAAAGGTGTAGAGTTTGACATCATCGTTTATTTGGCGTCGATGTGGGGAGAGTCTTCAGAATTGACAACAAGCGAACTGATTGAGTTTATGAATGTTGGCCCGATTGGGTATCTTAATTTAGTCAATGAGCTTAACGCTTTAGGTTCACTTAACGATAAATGCAATATTGTATCTATTGGCTCTACAGCAGAGCTTTCAGAAAGTAGTGAATACCCTGCATTCGCCCTCAGTAAAAGATTACTCAAAGATATTTCTAGCCAGCTGCAAAACGTTTATCGTGATTACCGCTTTACTCACTTTACAATAGGTGGGATCGGGCATGCTGAAGAGGAACGTATTGAGTATTCGAGTGTTTTGGAGATTATAAATATGCTAACCAAGCTTGATCCAAACACATACCTTTCAAATATGCATATAAAGTCCAAGCTAGGAATGTAGCTCTCAAGCTGTATTACGTACCTGTTTCTATGGTTTGGCATCATGTGCATTCTTTTTATTGAGCTATGGTTATAACTCCAATGAAAGGAGTTTACTTATGTCATACATTGATGGGTTTGTCGCTGCAGTACCGACAGCGAATAAAGAAAAGTATATCGCACACGCAAAAATAGCAGCAGAAATGTTCAGGGAGTTTGGGGCCTTAAAGGTTGTTGAGACGTGGGGGAGTGAAGTACCAGATGGTGAGATCACATCATTTCCCATGGCAGTTAACGCTGAAAGCAACGAAACCGTTGTGTTTTCGTGGGTAGTCTGGCCTTCAAAAGAAGTTCGGGACTCAGGGTGGCAGCGGATCATGGCTGATCCTCGAATGAGTCCAGACAATAACCCAATGCCCTTTGATGGAAAGCGTCTCATTTATGGCGGATTTGATGTTATTTTGGAGCAGTAAAATACCAAAGAATCTCAACTCGATTCGTAACACTTGGTGTTTTAATCAGTATTACGCTTCTGATGTACGTTCAATAGAGTATTCCGCGATAAGTGTTGATAAAACTCCATTTGGAGGCTTAGAGTAAAAATGGAAGAGATAAATTATTCACTGATTGTCGTATCAGCTATCGCTGCCATCGCTAGCCCCGGACCTGCAACTCTTGCGATAGCAGGCACGTCAATGAACCACGGTCGGCGCTTTGGTGGGTATTTGGCTGCAGGTGTTTTAACGGGGTCTTTATTTTGGTCAACCTCAGCCGCTTTTGGTCTCGCAACCATACTCTATAGCAATGTTTGGCTTTTTGAAATTCTTAGATATTGTGGGGCATTTTATCTTTTATATTTGGCTTTAAAGTCTGTACATTCTGCCTGCAACATCGAGCAGCTAAAGTTACCCAAAACATACGTAACGACAAAGAAGGGTAACTACTTAACCGGAGTGTTAATTCACTTAACTAACCCAAAGGCTATTCTGTTTTTCGGTGCGCTTTATTCGATAGGGGTTCCTCCTAAGGCCAGTCCGTTGGAATTGTTGTCGGTCATTTTTGTTGTGGGGCTGGTTAGTGCTTTGGTTTTCTTTGGCTATGCTTTTCTTTTCGCGCATAAAAAGGTCAGACAAATCTATCTCAGATCCAAAGCAGTTTTTGAAGGCGTGTTCGCGTTATTTTTTGGTGTAGCAAGTATTAAGTTGCTGCTTAGTGAGGCAGGAAAATGAAGCACAAAAGGCTTGAAGAAATAAGAATAGATAATCTATCTGATTTGACGGTCTATTAAGTATACTAAGTAGCCGATTTGTTAACTTCCATAAGAGCTGCTGGCTAGAAAAAGCTTACAACCAAATGATGCTAAATATTATCATTCAAAGGGCTAACAAAGGCCCATAATTTAATTCGTATCACTGTTCATGATTGTGCTCTTCGCGCAGTGCTGTAGTATTAGTAACGTGTTGTTAATACGAAATATAACCAATTGAAACCTGGACGTTGCATTACTTGTAGTTCGATGAAATGTTATCCCGCAAGACGTTAATTTGGAGAAAAGAATGGATTCAAACTCACTATTATTATTTGTTGTCGCTTGTCTCGCTATCAACATGATTCCTGGACCTGATGTAATTTATATTGTTTCCAATACAATGAAAGGTAAATTATCTGCTGGGCTGAAAGCGGCTCTGGGGCTTGGTGTTGGTTACTTTTTTCATACACTAGCGGCATGTTTAGGTTTGTCAGCAATAATTCTGAGTTCATCTTTGGCTTTTAGCGTTGTTAAATGGTTAGGGGCCGCTTACCTAGTTTATTTAGGTGTTCAGTCATTACTGTCTATGTGGCGTGGAGAAAGTAAAATCGTTGAAAACAAAAATGTTGATAATAATAAAAATGTGTTTGTTCAGGGGGTTATCGTCAGCGTCTTGAATCCAAAAGTAGCGCTATTCTTTCTCTCGTTTCTGCCTCAATTTATTGATACGTCTGCAAGCTCAACATCAATGCAATTATTAGTACTTGGCTTGCTGTTCAGCGTACTTGCGACGACATGTAACGTTTTGTACGCATCTGTGGGTAATTGGGTATTTAGTCGTCCACACTCTCAGCGTTATTCAAGAACTCTTGAAGGTGTTTCAGGTATTCTACTTATCAGTCTAGCGAGTAAAGTGGCATTTAGTGATCGTTAGATACAGGGCATTTTATTCTCGTGATTATTATATGGCTAATGTTTGCTCAATCCATACGTTAAATGAGTGCTATTGCATAGGTTGAATCACAAATTTCAAAAATACCAATAAGTGAACGTATTTATTTATAGTATGGTTGGCGCGATTTTATCGTAGCTAGGTTAATAACATGAAAAATAAAGTAATTCTGTGTTCCGCATTCCTTTTGGGTTTGTCAGGTTGTGTTTCTGTTCCTACTGTTGATTCGACAGTATCAAATCAAATGAAATCATTTGAAGCACCTCAAAAGGGGAACGCAGGGATTTACATTTACCGAGAAGATGCTTTTGTCGGAGCAGCACTTAAAAAGTATGTTTACGTCGATGGGGAATGTATTGGTGAAACCGCTCCTGGTGTATTCTTCTACCATGAGGTCGAAGGCAATAAAGAACATCAAGTAAGTACAGAGTCTGAGTTTTCTGAAAATCACTTAACTATCTTAACGGAAGAGGGCCGTAATTATTTCGTTAATCAATACATTAAAATGGGTGTATTTGTTGGTGGTGCGGGCGTAGAACTCGTAGACGAAAGCAAAGGTAAAGCAGAAGTACTAAAAGTCGACATGGCAGAAAAAGGAAACTGTTCTTCGATCTAGTTTTACTAACAGACGCTTTTTAGATTAAAAAACACATTATCAATGTAACCCAACGCTTGATGAGATCCATTTAGCGTTGGGTTTTGTATTTTTGGCAAACAGTATACCTATTTCAGACCGCATGATTTGCCACCTCCTAGCTTGAGCCCACTTATTGTTCAAAGAATCTACTTGTGAAACGTTAATTCTCGAGAGGATTTCGTAGGGAGCAATCCTACATACGCGATTAACTGATATGTCATTCCATCATTAACCTTGTCGAGTGTATTGCTAAACTAGGTAGCGGTGTGTCTCCTCTCATTAAACAAATAATAGGTATATCAGTTTTAGCTTCTATCCCTTTACATCATGTACTCGGAGCGCAATTTAAAATCAAAGGACTAACGCCAAGATTAGAGAAAAATCTTGAAAATCACCTTACACCACTAACGAAACTCTCTGTTTCAAACATTACCTCAAATCGACTAACGCAGGTGGTTAATAACGCATTAAACCCTTATGGCTACTATCATTCCGAGCTCAGAGTTCAGAGATCCGAGAATGATCTCATCACGCTTGAGGTCGACGCTGGGGAGGTGATGTTGGTGGCAAAATCTAACCTTGCCGTGTCGGGGGAGGCCTGTAACGATCAGGATTTCATCGAACTAATCAATCAAGCTCAACTTAAACAAGGGCAGCCGTTGCTTCATTCTGAGTACGACACACTAAAACGAAACTTGATTTCATTGGCTCAGCAAAAAGGTTACTTAGATGGGCGTTTTATCGAATCGTCTTTGGAAGTCATTCCAAGCTTGAATCAAGCCCATGTGAATCTGCATTTCTCTAGTGGTTCTCGTTACCAATTTGGAGAGCTCTCTGTCCTTACGTCGGGTATCGAAACGGCACGAATAGAAGCGATGAGAACGTTTGAGGGGGGCGACGATTTTGATACTTTGAAATTGAGTCAATATCAGGCCGATCTCTCCAGTACTGATTGGTTTCGCAGTGTGATTGTGAAAGCGGATTTCGAGGCGATATCCGATGGTCATAAGGTGCCGATAGAAGTGCTCGCAGAGCCGAGTTCACGCAATATTGTGCAAGTCGGTGGTGGGTATTCGACAGACTTGGGATTACGCGCTTCGCTAAACTGGACCAAGCCTTGGTATAACGCACGTGGACACAGTTTTGAGGCACAAGCGTACGCTTCCAAACCGGAACAATCGCTATTACTTGGCTACAAAATTCCCACCCAAAATGTCCTGACGGATTACTACGGGATTCAGTTTGAATCTAAGCATGTCGACTATCGAGACACATCGAGTTTTTCCAATGGTTTATCGTTTGAAAAACACTGGCAGTTAGACAGTGATTGGCAAAGCACCATGCACGTTCGTTATTTGCAAGAAAGTTATCGACAAGCGTCGGAGAATAACGAATCACAGTTGTTATTTCCGGGGGTGACATTTTCACTACTTGATCGCAAGAACGATCAATTAGAAGTAAAGCACCGTCACGTTTACTCATTGGAATACTCAGACCCTAATTTTTTCTCCGATTCTCGTTTGCTGCGTATTGAAGGCAACAGTGTGCTGTCTTGGGATATTAGTGAAAAACACAAGTTTCACTTTCGTTCCAATGTCGGTATTAATGTCGCTGACACTTTGAGCGATATTCCATCATCATTACGTTTCTTTGCGGGAGGTGATGGCAATCTTCGTGGTTATGGTTATGAATCCATCTCTCCGAGAGACGAAAATGGCGATTTAACGGGTGCTCGTTACATGTTTACTGCTGGGTTGGAATATCAATATCAGGTCTACAGCCAACTGTGGCTTGGGGCATTCTATGATGTTGGTGATGCCTTCAACGATAGGGTGGATTGGAAAAGCGGTACAGGGCTGAGTTTGATATGGAATTCAAAATACGTGCCCGTCAAAGTGGATTTTGCTTACGGTTTAGATGCTCCGCAAGGAGACCAATTCCGTGTTCACTTTTCGCTAGGCACGCAGTTTTAGCGGACATTAAAAAGGCTCTCATCCTTGCAGATAGAGAGCCTTTTAAGTCTTGATTGTTTAGAGTTCGAACTCACCATTCAGTTTCTTGAATATCCAGTTAGGCGCCTTATGCCATACACCATAGTTTGGATTCTTAGTATGGGTTTCATTCATTGATTGCCACTGAGTTTGGCCTTGTCCATCTCGAGATACTCGCCAAAACAGTTCATCTTTTTGTCGGGTTAAGTAGTGCATGACATGTTCTGCAAAGGCTTCGCTTTGGACCAACACACCAAATTCCACATTGAGGAAATCCGATCTTGGGTCGAAGTTTGATGAGCCGATATAAGTTAGCCGATCATCGAGTATCACCGTCTTGTTGTGATAATAAGTATCCGCATGGAAGTAATGGTCATCATTTTTCGCTTGGTTTTTGTACTCAAGTATATGAACGCCCTTATCCAACAGGGTTTGGCGATGTTTCTCGTAATAAGCCGGAATAAAGCCAGAATCATTAGAAGCAGACGAGTTCGTCATTAACGTGATGTCCGCTTTTTGCTCCACCAAGGTATCAATAAAGGCAAATTCACCATCACTCGGTACCACGTAAGGCGTTGATATCACTGCTTTGGATGCAGTGGTTGTTTGTTGCCAAACTTGGTGTTCTGCCCGTTTTCTAAAGTAGGGTTTGTTGTTTTCTAACTTGTCTAATGAGTCGAAAACGGGGGTGACTTGCGCAGCAATGAAGTCGGGACTGGTCAGTTTTTTAACCTGTTTTTCAACTTCAGCCAGAATGATGCTTTTGTCTTTCTCACCTTTATTAAGCGCTTTAGTAAACGCGGAATAGTTTGGGGTAACGTTAACGATGTTTTCTATTGGCGTGACATGCTCGCTGTCCCAAAGTTGTTGGTAGTTCTGGGCGAACGCTCGAATAATGCTGCCTTTGAACAAGACATCCATATCAAAGAAGTTGGCTTTGCGGCTGTAACCAAAATAGTCGTCGCCAATGTTACGTCCACCTAGAATCATCCATTGATGGTCGACGTTGAAGTACTTCTCGTGCAGACGATTGTCCAAACGTTGTTGGTGAGTAGAGAAGTTGACGACGCGACCAATCCAACCTGACTTACGTGAATCAAACGGATTGAATAAACGAATTTGAATGTTGTCGTGAGCGCTGAGATCAGCAAGCCATTTCTCGTTAAAAATCAATAAATCATCGAGAGTGAGTCGAACTTGCACGCCTCGATCTGCTGCTTGTTTGAGTTCATTGAGTAGCATCAAACCAAGCGTGTCACTCTCCCAAGAAAAGTAAGTCATATCGATGCTTTGCTGAGCGTTTCTTACCAGTTCAACACGACGAGCAAAGGCTTCTGGAGCGGTAGGAATTAAGTAAACTTCGGCTTGATGCTGAGTAGTTTGCCAATTGGCTTCAAAATCCGGTTCAACTTGAGGGTAGGGCTGGGCACAGCCAACCAACAGCGCGCCGAAGATAAAGAGTAGCAGAGCACGAATGGCGTTAGGAAACATGAGTAAACCTTCCTAATTATGTTCAAGGAATAAGGATGAAAAAAGCCAGCGAACTGGCTTTTAGGTATTCGGTAACGAGTTTTTAGTGACTGAAGATAACGTTACATGTGACTCAGAATCAGCCCAAGTTCCTCGAGACCATTGAGGCGACCTTGGCGCAGTTTTGGATCGATGCCTGAGTGATGAGCATTGTCCCAGTCTTGCGTGGATTGAATACCGCCATCGTTATCGATCAGCAATACTCGGTCAGTCGCGCTGTTGTATTGGAAGTCCTCAAATAAACGTTCGCTAAACCACATACGAGAGAGCTCGTTCATCATTGCTTTGTCTTTGCTACCTGGACGAACACTTGAACCATCAAGCTTTAATGCTTTATTAAACACAAATGGTAATTCCGATGCATTGCAAGCGCCGACAATACAACTGATGCTTTTGAGTAAATCGCCAACGTCGAGATCGCCATTTTCACCTTTGGTATTGTAAGTCCATACGTTGAATCCAGGTTTGTAGTCAAAGTAGTAGAAGCTTGGCGTTGCCCCTGTTGCTTCTTCAGTTGAAACTTTATGACGGTTTGGACCCGTGAAGAGCAAATCATGCAACGTGGTTTTGAATTGCTGCATGTTTTTGGTCGCACCATTTAGTTCGCTTTCATCGTTGGGGAAGAAGTCAGCCAGAGCAAGTAACTCCGTTGTTGAATCGGAGTTCCCCAAACCGAAGAACAACTTAGTCATCGCCTCATAAGCGGTGCTAGGCAGCAGTTCCAATAAGTCAGAAAGATCGAGTTCAATCGAAGCTGAATCGTTGAGTAATGAACGATATTCGGTGCGTAAACGGTTTAAGTTCGTTTCCGATTCTAGCCACTCCACCATGTATTCGACGATTAAGTTTTCGTCACCACTTTCAATGATTTCTGGCGCTTCTTGGCTCAAGATTTCAATAATAGTTGGGATCAAAAATGTCAGGCTCGGCAGCATGCCTAGAGTATTGCTTTCTGCACTGTTTGAGCCAATTACCGTCGGTACGATCCATTCACTCTCAATCGCTTGTTCAGTAAAGTGATAGCCTGGTACTTCTTTCACTAGAAACGCTGGTGGGCGATGCTCGATGTAAGGCGCAAATGGCATCAACGTAGCTAATGGGCTGTTGTCTCGTGTTGGACTTATAACCGGAATATTCGCAGCGGTCAGTACCCAGTTCTTAAGACGTTGAATAGGATCAAGCATCTCGCTCTGTACCTTCATGACCTCTTCAAGTGGTAGTAGCGTTAGATCTTCAACACTTTGCTCTGGCCTTTGGCTCTTGGCAACATCGTAACTTTTATATTCAAAGCCGTACGCGTTGCTTTGCATGATGGCACGCTGAAAGTGCTCACCTGCGATTGCAGCATCGCCTTTTGATTGCTGTAAAATTCCCACCGACATGGCACCCGCACCTTGCCCCATGAGTGTCACGTTTTGCGGATTGCCGCCGAATGCCTCTATGTTTTGTTGAACCCATTCAAGCGCGTGTTTTTGATCGCCTAGGCCAAAGTTACCACCCTCTGAGTTGTCCAAACCATCGACCCAAACACTGCCCAGCAAGCCCAAACGATAGTTAAAAGTAACAGCAATAAACGGGTTACCATCGTCAGCACCTTGCGCAACCACCATATCACCATGAATCAGCGGTTCTGAGCCTGCGCCGTATTCAAAGTCTCCACCGTGAATAAAGACATAAACTGGCAAATCTGCGTACGCTTCTGTCCCGGCAGGTCGCCAAATGTTTAGGTTCAAACAATTTTCTGACTGCGTTTGTGTGGTGGTTTTTAACTGCGGACACGCATCACCGAACTGAGTCGCATCAATATCGCCTTCAAGTGGGGCCACAATGCTGTGCTGAAAGCGGTCTGCTTGCGCAAACTGGATACCTTTGAACGCCTCTACCGCTGCCAGTTTTTCATCCGCATCAAGAGGCGTGATGACGAGGGACTCTTTGGTCGCTTGAATGGTTGCATCGCCAATTTCCAAAGCGATTTGCTCTGGTGGTAAGGGTTGTAGTGGCTTCGGGCCGTTAGGAACGCTAGGTTTACTTGAGTCATCACTGCAAGCTGCTAAGGCAAGAGTGATGGTAATGGCTAAAGTTGAGCGATTGAGTAAAGTCATTGTTATGTCCAAAAAGTCATTTGGTGCGTGCACCGAAAATGTTAAACGGCATCTAACAAGCGACGTCCTGACGCTTTGGTATTAATCCGTGAATGGTTGGATGGCTTGTTGTATTGATGGCTCAAATGGTAGGGCATCAGTGACAGTTTCAATAATCGCCTTTGTAGGATGCAGTCCTACCATCGTCTAGGGGCGGGCTCTTTATGAGAGCTAGAAACGGTAACCAAGATTTAAGGTTACTGACTCTCGAGTTTCCCCTTTGTTATAGAGAAAGGTCAGGTTGTAGTTTTTGCCGATTTGCTTATTGAAACCAGTCAAAAACGCCCATTGATTAAGATCTACACCAATGTCGTAATCGAATTCGATATCACCACTTTTTACATGCCCGTCCATTCGAGCGTCCAGTCCTTGATATTCTGCTCCGACAAAGAACTGCGTGCGATAATCGACAAGTTGATAACCCAACATCGGCTGTACAGTAACAATACCATCGCCCCAATCATCTAAGCCCTTTAAGCGAGTTTGCGAATAGGTACCAGTGACAGAAGCAAAGAACTCTTTATAGCCAACCGAAAGGGTTGTACCTATACCACGAAGGTCATATTCCAAATGCAGCGGCACGTCTAAGCGTCCGCGACTACAAAGTGCAGATAAACCATCGCAAAACTTATCACCTAATCCTGGCAGTTTATCGTTCAGCTTATCTTTTATGTACTGGCCACCTTCACCCGTGTAGGCGGCATCAACATTGGCATCGACATTAACTTTTCCGATGTAACCAAATACATTCCAAAATGGCAGGATGTTTACATCGCCACGAAGCGTCATGCTCTCAGCACTCACGATGCCCACACTGTCTTCTGGATCAAACAGTTCATTAAGGCCGATGCCTTCAATCGTGAAATCATTAAATGGAATATTCATATCTTGATTTCGATACGCTAGCGACACACCAAACGGCAGAGGCAAATCGATACCTTGACGACGAACCATATCACCCATTAAAGGAAAAACTCGGTCTAGCTTAACACTGGCTTCTTGCATGCGTGGATCAGAGACCTCATTCAAGCGTTTTTCGTCTAGTACTTGCACGCCAAGCTTATCTTCATAAATCGCTACCGGTTTTACGCTGCTCATCATTTCGAGGGGTTTATTTTTCTTTGAACCAACTATCTTGGTGTTTTTACTGGCAATCGCAATTTTGCCTGATGTTAACTTCTGGAAGAGGATCTCTTGATCGTAAGAATCCACTTGGTAGTTGTGATGTGTGAACGGTTTATCGTTGGTAATGACCATACGTTTCGGTTCACCATTAACCAACTCAATATCAACGCTTAAAAAGCGAAAGTAGGCGATATCTTGAGGAAGACCGTATTTTGAGTAATTAAAACTGATGATCACATTACCATTCTGATCCTCTTTGGCTCTTACTGATGACGGATCAAAACTCTCCGCGTAGTTTCGAAGGCGGTATTCTGTTCGTGTGAAAGCTTCGATCTCATCAAGTACTTTTTCATTTTCATCGAGTTGTTCAGGGTTGTACTTGATACGCAGATCAATGTTGCCTTTGTTATCGGTGTTCTTGACCAAGTAGACGGACGAATCGCGAACGCTATCACCGATTTTAACACTTCGGTGGGCATGCTCGACCAAATGCTCGCCTTGAACTAGAGAGCTGATGGCCAGTTTTGGTAAATCATGACTGATACCGTATTTGTCGAACAGCGCTCGGCCTTGCTCGATTACTTCGTTGTAGGTCGTCGTCTCTTCAGCGGCGAAGCCAAAAGTGGGGGTAGTAAGCATTAGTGCGCTCGCGAGCACAGTAAGAGAAGACATCTTGCCGGCGCGTAATTCAAAAAAACTCATGACAGTTTCCACTCTGAATAGTCTCAAACCTTCGAGACTCAGACAGTTAATGTGTCACTGAACTTCTTGTTCAGTTAGATAGATGTGTTTGCTGTGATTGACGTTGTGAATGCAGAGTTTTCGATTGCATTTCGTGAATCAATGAGAGGATTTTATGAGGTGAAGAGAAATACCGTTAATCGCTTTTGATGGATACTATCCTCGCTTTATGGGTTACGGAGGAATAATGGCTAGCTCACAAACAAACAGCCCCGCATAGCAGAAGCAATGCAGGGCTTTAGTTTCAAGAACGGAGGTGACGCTTAGACCGTAACGCGAACACGAAACAGATCAGTAAACAACTTGGCAATCATCAAAATGATCATAATGTTTACCAGCATCAGCAAGGGCGTTTCAATTCGATACGCTGGGGTTAAATTGAGCGCTCCTGATGTCAAGACAACCAATAAGTTAATACCTAGAATTCTGTGTACCATCAGTTTTGGTGTGGAAAACACCTTCCAAATTACGATGATGTTGATGAAGTAGAATAGCCCAAGCTGCCAAAGCTCGGTCATCATTGGCATTATGAAAATGTATTGCAATAGAATCACCGTGCCAGTGCCTATCACACCAAAAAATGCATCTTTAATAATGCTTGGTGGCATAGTAGGAACGATTGAAGAGAACACGCCTGCTAGCATCGGAAAAATGAAACCTCCGGGTACGGGCAGATAAATCCAGATCAACAAAGAAGTGACGAACATGGATACACCTTGCAATACCTTTCTGCCGTCTTCATTCAAATGCTGGATAAACGTTCGATGCTCGTGATGCCAAACCGTGTTTTTCTCTCTTTGCATGACATAAGCAACGTGACCAATGAGCGACGTACTTGGATTTTTAATATCAAAGCTTTGAAGTTGCTGCGTTAGCGTTGGCCAATCGATCTCACGACTTTGCGATTTATCTGCTTGTTCTAGCAATCGGTCTTGGATTTGTGCCATCTCATTTAAACGCGCACGCCATAGCTGACGATGTTCTTTCAAGTGGTAGCTGCCAGTAAGTGGTAAACCGACCAGTTGGAACAACTTTTCTATGTTGGCGCTGTTGGTCTCAAGAGCTTCAGTATCTATATCATTGGGCGATTTCATAGCGTTAAGCATCGCCTCTCTGCTGGTCTCAAAACGTTGAATGAAGTTTTGTTCTGTACTGACTGGCCAGACTAATCGGTACACAACAGAAAACGTGATCACACCAAGAATAGTCTCTTGCATGCGAAGAACAGCGAAGTGGAACGTTGCTTGACTATCAAATCCTCCCATACATGCGATGATGGAGCACACAGCAAAACCGATAGAGAACACATAACCATACTTTTCGTCGCTCGACATAAAAATGCACGCACCTAAAAACAAGGTGAAGAAGGTGAGAAACAAAAAGCGATCTTGAGAAAACGTCGTGATGAGGAAAAAGGCATAACCGATGCCAAGGAGGGTTCCTAATAAGCGATTATGACCTTTGTTTATCGAGTAAGCGAAGCTTTCATTTAATGCCATTACCGCGACTGCGATCGCTGCCCAATACGGTTTCTCCCATTGAAACCATAAGGCAAGGCAGATCGCGATAACGATAGACAGCGCAGCTTTGATTGCTTCTTTGGTTGAGGCATTAAACATACATTCCACCGCATTATTGTTTGATGATTTTGATAGAGGCCGTCATACCAACACGTAGTTGAAAATCTTTCGGTAAGTGATCTAATTTCACTTTAATTGGAATGCGTTGAGCTAAGCGTATCCACTGAAAGTTAGGGTTCACATTGGGCAAAAGATCGTTACCAGTACTACCATCTTGCTTCGCAATGCCGTAGCCGATGCTTTTGATTTTTCCTTCCAACACAGCTTCATTGTGCATCATTAAGGTCACGTAGGCTTTATCTTGTGGATCAACGCCAACTAAATCCGTTTCTTTGAAATATCCTTCGATCCAAAAGCTGTCTTCATCAATCAAAGCCACGACTGGGGAGTTAGCGACGACTTGAGAGCCGACACGTAAGTTCAAATTAGTGATATAACCATTCGTTGGCGCATAAACTTTTGTGTAATCAAGGTTTAGCTTGGCTTCTTCAACATTGGCTTTCGCGAGTTCTACGTTGGCAACGGCTGTCTCCACCGCATTGTCTAGGTTATTCAATGTCAGTACAGGTACAGCGCCAGGTGTGCGCTTTTCTAACTTAAGTGCTCGCTGCTCTTCGTTTTTTGCTTTTGCTAACAGAGCGACCGCTTGTTTTTGAGTCGCCAATGCTTTGTGGTATGCCGCTTTATAGATGCTTGGGTCAATCTCAAACAGCAAATCGCCTTGTTTCACTTGCGAATTGTCTTCGACGTAGACTTGGATGATTTGTCCTGTTACGCGGGGGGTTATAGAAACGATGTGCGCGCTAACTTGGCCATCTCTAGTCCAAGGGTTGTCAGAGTATGATTGGTAGTAGCTGAAAATCACGGTGCCAGCGGAACACAGTAATAGCAGTGTGATGAGATAACGTTTTATCACGGAATTTGCCTCAAAATATGGTAATGAATCGACCAATAACGCCAGTAAAAATCACAATTAGGCTTAGCTCAGCGAGCGCAGGAAATGCAACGTATTTGTGGAGTCCCAGTTTTGTTGCAACGGTTCCAACCAAAATGGTGAGCATGTAAGCCAATGCAATAACCAGCAACAAGGGAGGGAAGTAAACTTCGCCCCACACAAGTTCATGTGGCATTGAGTTCATGGTGTTTTTCTCTATTAACTTGATGAATGTAAAGATAAGGCAAGTGATGGCATCAGTGATAATCGCTTTTGTAGGATCTAATCCATCAAGAGAAAGGTGTTATGCGCTATATAGAGGGAATAGCGCAACAAAGTAGCTTTTTGGACAGTGAAAATAAAAATAAATTTATTTTCCAATTTATTTGATGTTCATTTCAGACCACTAAGTTATTAAATTTTCGACAATTATTGTTCAATGTTTGCGTTTGAATATGCGAAGTGATGGTTTCATCCTTCAAATGGGATTACGAGTTGTGAGGTTTTGTTTCTAATATTCGCTTCGAAGCAAACGAGATGCTTTTTAAATTAAATAATCCAACAAATATGAGTGACAGATTATTCGTTAGATTATTTGAGGTTTATATTTATTAGTAAGAGTAAAATTGTCATGGAAATTATTTCTAACCTTTTTGACATGGCACCATTTGTTGCTCTCTTTATTACGCTCTCTCTCGGTTATATGGTAGGTAAAATTACCATTGGTCGATTTGTTCTTGGCGGTGTTGCGGGAACATTATTAATGGGTGTAATTATTGGGCAATTTGGTGTTCATATTGATCCCGGCGTAAAAAGCATTTTCTTTGCGCTCTTTATTTACGCAGTAGGGTATCAAGGTGGTGCGCAGTTCTTTAAAGCATTGAACTTTAGAACCATCAACATTCTACTTTCTGCTGTAGTGATGACGGTTTCTGGCCTGCTTTGTGTACTAGCAGCAGCTTGGATGTTTGATCTAGACAGAGGTACGGCAGCAGGCCTTGCAGCTGGTGGTTTGACTCAATCGGCAATCATCGGTACAGCGGGTGATGCGATCGCACGTCTTGGTGGTGTGACAGAAGAAGCGAAGCACCTAATGCAGACCAACGTCGCAGTAGGCTACGCGGTTACGTACATCTTTGGTTCGCTTGGTCCAATTCTGATGGTGACATGGGTATTCCCAACACTGATGAAGTGGGATATCCGAGCAGAAGCGATTGCGCTAGAAGAGAAAAATTCAAATGGTAAGCGTGATTTAGCGCCGGGTGAGTTCAACGCTATCACAGCGCTGGTTACACGAGCATTTAAAGTGAGCAAAGATGGTGGGCTAGCAGGCAAAACCTTAGCTCAGTTAAACCAACACGCTCTAGCTGCTTGTATTGAATTGATTCAACGTGATGGCAAAGTGCTAGAAGTGGACAAATTCACAGCACTGAAAGAAGGGGATGTCATTGTTGTAACTGGTCGTCGTAATGCGGTACATAAGCTGCAAGATGGTTTGGCTGACAACGAGATTGCACTTCCAGAAGGCTATGAAGTTACTGAAGAAAACCGTCAACTGATCGCAGACAACCGCAAACTGATTGGTAAGTCGCTGCAAGAGATTAAAGAGGCTTCGAACCAAGGCTCTATGCGCGGTATTTATGTGACAGACTATATTCGTGAAGGCAACTCAATTGAAATGACGCCGGATCTTGTGGTGAAGAAAAACGACGTCATCCAGCTTACAGGTACCGCAAAAGATATCAATCGCGTTGAGAAAAACATTGGTCAGCGAATGGGCTCAGCAAACGTGACTGACTTAATCGTGCTTGGTATGGGCATGGTGGTGGGCCTATTAATTGGTCTAATCAGTTTTAAGATTGCTGGTATTCCCGTCACTATCGGTTCTGGTGCAGGTTGTTTGATCTCAGGTTTGATCGTCGGTTGGTTGCGTAGCCGCAATCCGCATGTTGCTCAGTTTCCTGTGGGTGCCGCGAACTTTATTCGAGATTTCGGTTTGGCAGCATTTGTAGGCATTGTTGGCCTTGAGGCTGGGCCTCAAGCGGTCGACACCATCAAAGAACACGGTATGTCTCTGTTGTTCCTTGGCATGGGTGTAACGATTATCCCTCAGATTATTTCGTTCTTCTTCTCATATTTTGTATTGAAGATTAAGAACCCGGTTGAAGCACTTGGCTGTGTGACAGGTGGACGAAGTGCGAACCCAGCATTCGCGGCTTTAATGGAAAAAACAGGTAACGCAACGCCAGTATTCTCATTCACTGTGACTTATGCAGTCGCCAATGTCCTGCTTACCCTATGGGGTCCAATTATTGTCGGCATTATTACTTTAAACGCAGGCATGTAATTTAAATAAATTCGAACACGCTTATCGCCTAATTAAATAGGCGGTAGGGGAAGTATTATCCAAATTTTACTAAATAATAGATTCAGGTAAATATTATGACTACGCAAAACACAACAATTGATTTTTCAAAATTTGCAGATTTAAGCCCATTTGAATTAAAAGATAAACTAATTGAAGTGGCACAAACTGTTCCTGACCGCGCGTTATTAGATGCAGGTCGTGGTAATCCTAATTTTCTTGCGACACTACCACGTAAAGCGTTCATTCGTTTGGGTGAGTTCGCAATATTGGAAGCCGAGCGCACTTATTCATACCTAGATGGTGGTTTCGGTGGCATTCCAGATGGTGTGGGCATTGTTGAACGCTTCGATACGTTTGCAAGCAAGAATAAACAAGACCAAGGCGTACAGTTCTTGGAAAAGTCGCTGAGCTACGTAAAAGACCGTTTGGGTCTAGAGAAACAAGCATTCTTGAATGAACTGGTTAACGCATACCTTGCATGTAACTACCCAGTGCCACCACGTATGTTGACGAACATCGAAACCGTTGTGAAGCAATACATTGCAGAAGAGATGTACGGCCCAATGCCAATGACAACAGACTTCGATCTGTTTGCAACGGAAGGCGGTACGGCGTCTATGACGTACACCTTCCAAACTATGTTCAACAACGGTCTATTGAAGAAAGGTGACAAGGTTGCGCTAATCACTCCAATCTTTACGCCTTACCTAGAGATTCCAGAACTGAGTGAATACGAACTGGAAATCGTTGAACTACGTCTGGATGAGACAACATGGCAACTGCCGATGTCTGAAATCGAAAAGCTTGCAGATACAGGCATCAAACTGCTTTGTGTTGTTAACCCGGCAAACCCAGCGTCTGTGAAGTTCTCGGATGAGACTCTGGATAACCTATCAAATTTTGTGAACAACGAACGTAGCGACCTGTTCATTGTGACTGACGATGTATACGGCACATTTGCGGACGACTTTGTCTCACTGTTTGCAAAACTGCCATACAACACGCTTTGTGTGTATTCGTTCTCTAAGTACTTCGGTGCAACAGGCTGGCGTTTAGGCTCGATTGCGATTCAACACAACAACGTGTTTGACGATGCAATGCGTAGCCTTCCTGAAGTGCGTCAACTTGAGTTGGACGATCGTTACAAAACGCTGACTCCGGAACCTCGTGAGATCAAGTTTATTGACCGTATCGTTGCCGACAGCCGTAGCGTAGCGCTTAACCACACAGCAGGTTTGTCGCTTCCTCAACAAGTTCAAATGGCGCTGTTCTCATTGAATTGTCTGATGGACTCAGAGAAAAACTACAAAGAAGCATGTAAACGCATCATTCGCGAGCGTTACAAAACTCTGTACAAAAACATGGGTGTAGAAATTGAAGAAAACAAAGATCGTGTGGACTACTACACACTGCTTGAGCTCGACACTCTGGGCGGCAAATTGTACGGACCAGCATTCGTTGAATGGTTCAAAGCGAGCGAGAAGGGCAAAGACTTCCTGTTCCGCCTTGCACATGAAACCGGCGTTATCCTACTTCCAGGCCAAGGCTTCGATGTAGTGCATGCATCAGTTCGAGTTTCGCTAGCAAACCTTACTCACCACGAATACGAGCTTATCGGTCGTGCAACACGCAAAGTGTTGGATGAGTACTTTGCTGAATTCAAAGGCTAATGAATCCAGCCTGATTAAGAATAAGCCTCGGCGTTGTCGAGGCTATTCCGACCAAATAAGCACAGTGCGCGGCATTGTGTTTATTTAGTCGCCAAGCTAACAAACTTCTCAATTAAGAGTGACTTATGAAAAGCATTATTTCTATTCAATCTCATGTGGTTTATGGCCACGCAGGAAACAGTTCTGCCGTCTTCCCGATGCAGAGAATGGGCCTCGAAGTCTGGCCAATTCACACGGTTCAGTTTTCAAATCACACTCAGTACCAGCAAGGTTGGACTGGACAGAAGTTTGGGGCAGATGAAATTCATTCTCTAATGAGAGGCTTAGATAACATTGAGAAGTTAGGCGAATGTGGCGCGATACTGTCCGGTTATCAAGGAAGCGCAGAGCAATGTCGAGCGGTGGCCGAAGCGGTAAGTTTAGTCAAATCGCGTAACCATAGTGCACTTTATGTGTGTGACCCAGTTATGGGTGATCCAGACAAAGGTTGCATTGTGGCAGACGGTGTCAAAGAAGCGATAAGCCATAGCTTGTTGCCAATCGCTGATGTGATTGTTCCTAACCAGTTTGAACTGAGCGAGTTAACAGGTGTGAAAATTAACTCTCTTTATGATGCGGTCACTGCATGTAAAAAAACCCTAGAGCTGGGACCGAAAATGGTATTGGTGAAACACCTGCATGCACTAACAGATGACGCCTTCAGTATGATCTTAGCGACACCGAAAGCGTGTTATTTAGCTCAGCGTCCAAGTATTGATTTTGACCAGCAACCCGTCGGTGTCGGTGATTTGATTTCTGCGATTTTTACTTCTTGTTTGGTGAAGAAGATGTCTCCTGTCGCAGCCTTTCGTCATACACATAACGCCGTTTACGGTGTATTGGAGATCACCAAAGGCTATGGCACATGGGAGCTACAGACGATCAATGCCCAATACGAATTTGTCGAACCGACGCATGAGTTCAACGTCGTGAAAATTGCTTAGCGCAGTACCTAATTAACGGAGAAGCGTAAAGTTAGCATATAGAAACTTGGCATAATTGCTTTGATGGATAGCATCCTACAATCGCGATTATGGGGTTTAACCGTGCCTAGCTATAGTAACTCCACACAACGAAACGGACTTCATTTTGACCCAATTAACTTCAAACTGAGTCTCTGGTCATACGCCAGAGAACATTAAATGAGACTGATTATGAATCGTTTAATTTCCTCTGGTGTGACGGTTGTACTTTCGCTGCTGATAGTAGCTTGTAGTTCACCCCATACGCTGGATGTTCGTGTTTCTCAAAGCAACTATAAAGATGTCGAGATCGCGAGCTCAACACCAAATGAGCCACTTCGAATGTGGGCCAATGAAGCGCCGGATTTTCTCTACTCAGCGCACAATCAAACCACACCGATCAAAGTAGAGGGTGAACAGCTCAATATTTTGGCCTTATCGGGTGGTGGCGTAAACGGCGCATACGGGGCCGGCGTTTTGATGGGGCTACAGGAAAAGGGGGAGCTAAAAGATTATGCCATCATTACTGGAGTCAGTGCTGGTGCCCTAATCGCTCCTTTTGTTTTCATTGGCGGTGATGCGATGCCAAAGATGAAAGAAGTCATGCTCAACATCAATGATAAGAATATTTTGGGTAAGAAGAACTTCTTAAATACCCTGTTTAAGGACGCGTTTACCGATGGTGAGAACCTCTATGATTTCATCGCAGACGCTTACCCTGAGCCCATGATCGAGGCGATGGCGCAGCAACACCGCAATGGTAAACGCCTCTTTATTGGCAGTACCCATTTTGATTCAGGCGAACTGGTGATTTGGAATATTGGTGCGATTGCGAACAGTGATTTAGCGGACAAATCTGAACTGATTTACAAGGTGCTTGCTGCGAGCGCATCGATCCCTGGTGTTTTCCCTCCACAATTTATCGATGTTGAACATGATGGAGAAACTCTTGAGGAGTTACACGTAGATGGTGGTCTCGCAGCGCAGGTGTTCTTTAATCCGTCTAACTTCAACTATCAACAAATCTCAGATGCTTTGGGGTTAGAAAAAGCGCCTCAGTTGGATGTGATTCGCAATGGTGCGTTAAAAGCGCCGTATCGTCCACTAAAAGACAAAGGTTTGGACTTGGTATCGAAAAGTGTCTCAAGCCTTACGCTAGCGCAAACTCGTGGTGATCTCTATCGAATGAAATACATCAGTGAAATCAACGATATCGAGATGCAGTTTACCTACATTGATCAAGATTTCAGATACGCCAAAGTAACGAAAGATATGTTCGATCACCGCTACTTGCTGACGATTTACGAATATGGATTCAAAAAAGCCACCCAAGGGCAACTTTGGGTAACTGAACTCCCTTAATACAGGAAAACGATACAATGAAAAAAGCCGTTCTTACACTCATGATGCTTACCGCTTCCGCGACTGCATTCGCCCAAAGTGGAGCCCATCTTGACCAGCAAAAAGTGGATAGTGATATGCAGCAACTGTCTGCAATCAAAGAAGAAGGTGCAGCCTTTATTATGATTGACGAGAACTCGAGTTACGTGGCGGTCGAGTTCGTGGGAAAGTGGGAAGAGATCAACAACTATGTGTCACACAAAGAAGCGAAACAACGTAAATTGGAAAAAGTGAACAAGCAGTTCGTGTACTCTCAGGTCGGTGAAACGTTGGAGTCACTTGAGCAAAAAGTCGTTGACCACATTTACGCTGATCAACCTAAATATTTCAGTGTCGATGTCTACCGTGATTACCATGGTGACTCAGGAGAATTCAACTATTTAGCTCGTGTCGTTGAGTACAACTAAGTGAGAGAAAACCTACTGACGCTAGTAGGTTTTTTTTGTGTCGTCGAGAAGGAATTCAAACGCAGATTGTTACCGTTACCAAGTAGCAATTCTACGATCTTGTGGTAATTTAATTAGATAACTCTAAAAAGTAAGCACAACCTATGAATTTTAGTTTTGAACAACTTCTCGCGTTCGTAACCGTTTATGAACAGCTTTCGTTTAGTAAGGCGGCGGTCAAACTCAATAAGCACCGAACCACAATAGGGCAGGTGATTACCAATCTTGAAGACCAACTGGCGGTCAACCTGTTTGAGCGAGTGGGGCGCTCGGTAGAACCGACAGAAGATGGCCACCATCTGTACCACTATGCTAAGCAAACCATCGAACAGGCTCGTACTTTCGATAAAGTCGCACTGAGTCTTTCTTACGGTGGATTAGAGAATGTTAGTATCGCCTATTCAAGCGCTATACCACACCGTTTTCTTGTATTGCTTCGTATTCAATTAGCGGCAGATTTTCCGATGATGCGAGTTAACTTTCTTGTTCGTAATCGCAACGAAATTAAAGAGGGTTTACAGAATGGTGAGTATCAATTCGGTATTGTCAATGTGCATGATAGTCGAGCAATACATAGTCTGGATGCGACGTTTTTAGGTCATTTTGAATTTGTTCCTTTCGTCCAGAAAGGTGGTGAACTCGCTTCTGTTGCACCAGATCGAGTATTGACAGCCTTGAGGAATAGTAAACAATTTGTATTGCGGTCTCTTATTGAAGAGGGAATGGGCGAAAAAGTCATCGTAAGTTCGAACCATGAAGAGGTCGACCAATTGGCCCTTGTAGTGAAAATGGTTGAAGCAGGTTTAGGATGGGCGATTCTCCCCAGAACGTTTGCCCATTCGGAGTTTTCTAATAATCATATAGAGCCAGTGGAAGCTTCTGAATTATTGGAAGGTTTTAAGTTTGGTTTTGGCCTATGGTGCCAACCATCTAAGCAAGTCGGTGATGTAAAAAATTCAATCATGAAGGTCGTTACAGAATACCGAGAGAAAATAATCCGTGATATGACTTAGCGGCGACATGTATCCTGCTCATCCCTCTCAACAACAAGACTCAATGTGAGTCTTGTTTTTTTTGTGTCTGAAAAACGTTATCGTTCTAGCGAAGAGCTAATGTCTATTGGAAGGATATAACCCTCTATATGAGAGTATGGAGTCCATACTTTTTGGCTTAATCTAACCTCGCTCAATGGGTAAGCCCAGAGCAAAAAGTGTTTTTACCATATGTCCGCTGCAAGGACGCAGATTTTCAGCCGGGTTTAGTTACCCGGCTTTTTTTATAGTAATAAAAATGCCAGCTATCACCCCAAGCTCTCTGTTACAACTGGCTTGTTACTTCGCTTAGCAATCCAGTACGCAACGCTACCCCAAAGCACGGTGAGTGCCCAAAGTGCTGTCCAATGTGGAGCGACTTGTTGCCAGGTTGCCCCCATTTGGTTTAGCGCTAAGAAAGCTTTGATCGCCCAAGTGCTTGGGCTTAAATCAGCAATCCATAGTAAGGGAGTAGGTATGGCTTCAATCGGCCAAATAAAACCAGCCAAGAAAATGAGCGGCATAGAGCTCACTAAGACGACTAAGGTGACAAGTTCACGCCGAGGTAATAAGTAACCTAGCCAGAAGCCTAGTCCGCAACAACCTAAAAAGAACGGGAACAACATAGCCAGCAATTCGCCCGCATTGGCGATATGGTTTACGTTTAAACGTTCGAAGCTAAAACCAAAATAATAGGCGCCGAGTAAATAATAAATTGCCACAAATACTAACGTTCTCACAAGCAGCAGCGATCCCGTTGATACTTGTGACCAATAGCCACGACCATGACGCTGTGTTCCCGTTTGTAATCCAACCGCCATGATCAACGTTTGTTGTAAAATCAGAACAAATACTGCCGGCACTACGTATTCGATGTAACCCATGGTTGGGTTGAACGTTGGTTTCATATTAAGCTTAATAGCAGAGTAATTATGGCTAGCCATACTCATGGGCACACCATCTATCACCATTTTACTGACTTTCACTTGGGCCCCTAATGTGCCTCCAGCTTGGGCCAATCCTTCTACCACGGTTCCGTACACGAGAAAATACGAGGCGTCCGCAGCGTAGACCAGAGTCGGGCTTTTACCTAGCATTAGGTCTTTGTAAAAGTGTTCTGGTATGACTAAAAAACCGGTGATCTCTCGTTGTAAAAATGCTTGCTTTGCATCGGCAATCGTATGAAGTCGAGTGACTACGTTGACTTGCGGAGTGGCATCAACCATACGTTCTAGCTTTAAACTCGTCTGACTACCATCTAGATTAACAATCGCGATTGGTTGTTCACGAGGCGTTTGTTGTGCATAAGGCAAAGGGTATAAAAACGAGTAAAATACGACACCACCAAACACGGTCAACGTAACGACTGGATTGGTTAGAACGGCCTTAAGTTCCGCTTTAATCAGTTGCCACAATGTCATACCGCCTCCTTCGCTTGGCGTGTTGATGAAGCTGTTCGATGTTTACCCATCAAGGCTGCGGTAATGAGCAGGGGCACAACGTAACCAATCATAGGCCATAGCGAGCTTAAAGATTGTGCGGCCGATGCTCCATAGCTTGCTTGACTCACTTGTACTTCAATGTAATGGGTAATCGGCAATAATGAACGCCATGCATAAGCGAGCGTGTTCATGTCAGAAACTGGGAATGTAATTCCCATGAACGCGAAGCTTGGAGCCGTAAATGCGCCAGCAAAACTCATCGCACGTGCAGGATCCATCGACAAGAAGAAGAACAACGCTCCCATAATGATACAGGCGATAACCGTCGCCAATTGTGCTAATAGCATAACCACAAAACTGCCTTCCATTGGCCAATCAAGCACGGAATAAAACCAGTACAAGAACAACGCACCTTGCGCCATAAAGACCGGAATGTACTGACTTAATAGGGTAGTGAGCCTGGCGTATGGCTTTTCGCCCAAAAATGCAAAGCTATTCTTTCCACCATAAATGCGAAAGTGCGCGGCAAGAATCAAAATAGTGCTTACTACAATACATATTTGCCAAATGGCTGGCACGATAGCCGTTACCAAAAATTGTGCGTAGTTATTGTTACGGTTAAATAATGCGGTTATTTGTGTCGACACGGGTACAGCCTGTCCAGCCGCTGCTAACGTTGTGGTGTTACCCTTAGCCAAGTTGCCCATTACTTCAACCTGAGCGTCGAAATAGCCTTGTGCTTGCGCAACGGCAGAGTTGATCAGTTTCGCTACCAAAATGTACTGACTGTTGTAAAAGACAGAAAGTTGAGGTTGGCGGTGCTGGAGAATATCTTGGTCGAACTTAGATGGGATGACCGCGTAAGCGTAGATATCGCCTTCAATCATCGCATTTTTTGCTTCGCTTGCACTGGCGTAATGATAGTTAACAGCCAGACTCGACGACGCATCCAAAGATTGAATGAGCTTTCGAGAAAGTTGGGAATGTTGTAGATCAACCACACCGATTGGCAGATCCCGGGCAATGCCCGCAGAGAACACTCCCCAAATCATCAGCGCGAGCAAAATCGGTATCCAAGTAAGGCACGAAAGCAACCACTTGTCTCGTCGTAAGATATGCCGCTGTGAAATCTTAATCGTCATAGCATTAACCTAGTGGTTGTGATTAAAGTTCAACGACAACACTCATTCCCATACGCAGTTCAGGTTCGGGTTGAGCTGGACGAGCTTCTACTTCAAAGGTACGAAGATCAAAACCTTGAGAAGCATCGGTTGCTCTCCACGTTGCAAAGTCACCCATAACGGCAACATGCGTTACTTTGAACTCAACATTTTTGTTTAAGGCAGGCAAATAGGCATCAAAGGTTGCTCCTTTTTTAAAGTGTTGAAGGTAATCTTCACGCACATTAAGTGTCGCCCAGGCATCTTCTGTATCTATCACAGTAACAACCGGGAAGCCCTGAGGTGCTAATTCACCACTTTGAAGTAGAACTTGAGAGACTTCGCCGTCAAACCAGCTGTAGATCTGAGTATCTTTCGCGTACGCTTCTACTTCGGCTACGGCACCTGATGCCATGCGCGCTTTTTCCGCCGCAGCCACTTTGGTTTCACTTCTAGCGCCTTCTTTTGCCATTTCGTACATTTGAAACGCGGCACTTTCTGTGTATTTCGCTGCTTGCCACTGAGTTAAAGCTTCATCGCGTTTTTGTTCTGCAACCACGCCATCGTTATAAAGGTTATTCACACGATTGTAGGTTTTTTCCATTAAATTCGCAGCGGCTTTGGCTTTCATCCACTGATCTTTTGCTGCTTGGATTTGTTGCTCACGTGCGCCTTTCTCAGCTTCTTGAGCTAAGGCGTCCGCCGCTTTTTCACCTGCTTTTGCTTGTTCTAACTTCGCTTCAATTTCAGGACTATGAAGGGTAAAAATAAGCTGACCTTTCTCTACATCGTCGCCTTTACGTACCATGACCTCATCAATACGCCCTGGGACTTTTGAGGAAATGCTGTATTGCTGGGCTTCAATTAATCCCTGTAAGCGGATCGGTTCCGGTTGATAGGCTTGGTAAAATTGATACCCAACCCAAGAGGCAACACCCAAAGCACAAAGTGAGAGTAAAACGGGTTTTAGTGATTTAGCTGCCATGATTTATTTCACCTCTTTGGATGTTGAAGCAGGGATATAAGCGGTATTTTGATATTGTTCGAAGCTGTTCATTTCACTGCTCAATGCGAGTAGCTTGGTTAAAGATATTAAATAGCGGAAACGCGCCGCTGAACGTTGTGTTTCTATACTCGCGACATAAAGTTGTGCATCCACAACATCCAGAGAAGACGACAGACCCTGAGTAAATGCTTTTTCACGCAAGCGCAGGTTTTCGTTAGCGAGTTCAATGCTAGATGCGAGCCCTTGTACTTCATCAATGGCTTGCTGAGCCTCCAAGTATGTCTTTTGGACTAACAGCGATAAGTCTTGTTTGGCTTGGGACTTTAATGAGTCGACCTGCGAGACGACGCTTTGAGCGGCTTTGACTTTTTCGCTTCGCCCTGATGATTCAATCAGTGGAATGCTGACACCAACACCAACTAACCAGTCAGGCTTCATTTGGCTTGCGAGAGAATCGTCTTCATACAAGCTGTAGTCGCCGTAAAGATAAACTTCAGGGTAGTATTTCCCTTTTTCTGCTTTGATTAAGCTAGAGGCTTGTTTGTGTTTAGCGCTCAGAAGTTCTAACCCCGGATAGGTAAGCAGCGTTTGATCGACAAAAGCGCTAAGAGGGGGAAGACTGTCGTTGATAAACAAAGATTCAGCGGGCTCTACGGCATCATCTTGCGCGAGTAATTTACCTAATGCAGCCTGAGCGATACTCAAATCGCTGGCTGCTTTACGTGTTTCTACAGATGCTTTATCTAAAGAAGCCTCGGCTTGCAGGCGCTCAACGTGCGCGATTTGTCCTTGCTCTTCAAGCTTAATGGCAAAATCTCGATGCTTTTTTAGCCCAGCTTCAACCGCTTGCCGCGTTGCGAGTACTTCCTTTGCCAGTACGACAGAAAAGTAGTACTTCGATAAATCTTCAAAACGCGCTTGTTGTTCCATTAAAAGCTGACTTTTCGCCTCATCCGTTTTGCCTTCTGCTGCTGATTGAGCCGCAGAAATTCTACCACCAGTAAAAATTGGCCAAATGGCACGAATAGACGAAGAGAAAATATCGCGCTCGGTTATGGTCGAAGTGGTATTAGCTAAGGCACCAAAAATAGGCTGAAAAGCAGGAGGTACGTTAATGTGTGCTCCTGTGCTGTCTAGAATCTGTTTTCCCGAAAGCGTGATATCGGTATCTAAACGCGTGTAATTCGCGCCAATGGTAACTTGAGGTAAGTTGAGATTGCTGGTGGCACTCTCTTGGTATTGGTAGTTCTCGACGTTTGAGCGTTGAGCTTTAAGAGAATAGTTGTTTTCTAGCAATAGCTGCCATGCGGTATCAAAAGTGATCGGTGCCGCATGACAGGCAAGGGAAATCGAGCTGCTAAGTAAGCCCAGTATCCAAAACTTTCCTGTTTTTTTCATAATGGCTGCTTTGTCGTAGAGTATTAGCTCTAATATAAAGGATTCGTAACTGCGTGTTAAGTAGGAGGGAAAATTGGGCAGTAGTATGCGCCCAGTTATATTTGTGCTGGGCGCGGGAGATGTTACAAATTTATTTCGTATATGGACAGTGAAACTCCGCTCTCCACTCGAGCTGACGAGAACCTCGCATCGTATTCAATAGATCTTTTCCACTCATTTGAGGGAACGATAACAGGACTTTGAGATCAGAAGTACCGCCTCCGTTTTTTTCATAAGCCCTGACGTGTGTAAATGTTGAATACATATTCTCTGACAGCATCGCCTTATTCAGGCATATTCCAAAGGTATCGCGTTCCATGTTTGGTGTTCCTTCTAACTATAAATGCACCTCTGTTTATAGTTTTCCAGTTTTCAGATGGTGTCTAAGTGTTTGTCATGTAGTCAGTATTTGTGTTTTGTTTTATTTTTGTCCAAACCACTGACATCAATGTTGAGCTTTTAATAGACTTCCAGCTTCACTGCTTTCAAACCGAAACTCTCATTGGTTTCGTTGATTAAAAATTATACGTTGTAAAGTCTAAAAACGCCTCAAAAACCGCTAAAATCGATGTGATCGCGATCATGATTTTAAGGGCAATTTATGTATGGAATTGAGTATCAGAGAGGAATGCTAAATTTGGTGAATGGTTGTAATTTTATGTTTCAGCTCGTCGATTAATTAACCGTAAACTCTGCGGTTTGTTTGCCTTCCTCACAGATTTATCACCACGACAACGTCATGCTGTTAACTGAGTGTTAACGTTACGCTCAAGAGTGAATCACAAGGATGTATCAATGAGTTGGAAAACCATCAGCTTTCGTAAGCGGATGCTCATTATCATGACGCTATCGGGGTTGATAGAGCTGTTATTGCTTGTCGCCGCGGGGTTCACTTATCTCAAAATCAATCAAGAGCAAGAAATGGGAGAAAAAGCACTGGGTGTTGCCCGTTTTTTAGCGGACTCAGCGGTTGTTCGTGAAATGATCGAAACCCAAAACCCCCAGCCATACCAACTTCGCTTTAGAGAATTAACCGAAGCCATAGGTGCTGCATTCATCGTTATTGGCGACCATAAGGGAGTACGCTTAATCCACCCTGTTGATGAGCGGTTGGGCAAGCCAATGAGAGGTGGCGACAATCGTCGAGCGCTAGAACAGGGGTTGTCTTATGTTTCGACGGCACAGGGCTCGTTAGGTTATTCAGTTCGTGGTAAAGCTGCGATTTTTGACGAGCAAGGGAACATCATTGGTGTGGTTTCGGTTGGCTATTTGCTCGACCGACTGCAAGACCGCATCGAACCATTTTTGGCCTTTTTGATTTTAATGGTCATCGTAGTTGTCGTCGCTAATGCCATTGTATCCAATTATGCGTCGAGAAAGTTTCAGCGCGCCATTTTAGGCTTTGAGCCTGAAGAAATAGGGCGGTTGTACGGCGAATTAGAAGTGACGATGAGCACCATCAAAGAGGGCGTGTTAAGCATTGATGCCCAAGGGATACTTCGCTCGATAAATCGTAGTGCCTGCCAGATTCTCGGTATTGATAGAGAATCAGCGCTCAATAAACCTTTGACTGATACGCTGCGTGATAGCGATCTATATACAGTGTTAGAAAGCGGGCAGGAAGATCATGATATTGAAATATTCCTTAATCATAAGCGCCTGATTGCAAATCGCTCTCCAATTTATGTTGATGGAAAAATCGTGGGGGCGGTATCGAGTTTCCGTTTAAGGGATGAAATCAATGATCTAACCGAGCAGCTATCACAAACCAAGGAATATGCAGATTTGTTACGTTCGCAGACCCATGAGCATCGCAATAAGCTCAACACCATTAGTGGGCTAGTACAAATGGGTGAACTTGATGCGGTGCAAAAGTTAATTGGACAAGAAACAGCACACTATCAAGCAATGATTGAGTTTTTAAGAGATACCGTTAAGGACCCGCTAATTGCAGGTATGTTGCTTGGAAAAACTGAACGTGCTCGCGAGTTAGGCTTACAACTGGTGGTTGAGGAAGGCAGTCGTCTGGAGCCCCTGCCTGAGTGGCTAAATTCGGAAGAACTAGTCACAATTTTGGGTAATTTGATTGATAACGCTTTCGATGCCACGTTAACTTCAATTCGCGATGAATCAAATGTTGCGTCAGAACGCAGAAACATTGATGTGTCCGTTAGCGATTACGGAAATGAAGTGATACTTGAGGTGATAGATCATGGCTGTGGCCTCCCAAAAACAATGGATCCACAAACATTATTTACAAAAGGCGTTTCGACGAAATCTCGTCAAAATCGAGGTGTTGGGTTACACCTTGTCAATCAGCTTGCTACTCGATATCACGGCCATGTTGAGATGATACCCAATACAAATTATGGGACAAGAATAACGGTGTACTTACCCAAGGAAGAACAATTATGAGTATGGCGACTCGCGTAATGATCATTGAAGATGATCTGGCTATTGCTGAGCTGCACCACAAATACTTAAGCCAACTGACAGGTTTGGAAGTGGTTGGAATTGCGACCACGAGAATGGAAGCAGAAATGCAACTCGACATTCTTAAGCCAGATTTACTATTGATGGATGTCTATCTTCCCGATGGCACAGGGCTTGAGATACTAAATACACTGCGTGCAAGTAACCAAACGTGTGATGTCATTTTGATTACAGCCGCAAGGGATGTCGATACATTACAACAGGCGATGAGGGGTGGCGTTGTCGATTACCTGTTAAAACCAGTGATGTTTCCACGCTTAGATGCCGCACTGAAAAAGTATGTGTCCCAACGCCAACAACTAGACATCGTAGAGAGTTTGGATCAGAACCTCGTTGATAAAATGCTGCAGTCTCACGCCAATCAAGACAACTTGCCGAACCGATTACCAAAAGGGATTGATGGTGTAACCCTAGACAAGATCAGAGAGTTGTTCCCAAATGGCAGTGTGCTGACCGCTGATGAGGCAGGCGAAAAGATCGGCGCGAGCCGAACAACGGCGAGGCGCTATTTGGAGTATCTTATCAGCACTGGTGAACTAGAGGCTGATTTAAACTATGGCTCTGTTGGTAGGCCAGAAAGGTGCTATAAAAAAGTGACACGGTAGCGTTTATATTGATGCTCTATGCAAAATAAAAAGCGATGGCTTGTTGTAGAAACCATCGCTTTACAAATTACTGCTGTTCCGTTCTAAGAGGTTAGAAGTTGTATTCTAACTTCGCTTCGATAGAGCGCTCAGCGCCAAACCAACAGTTATTTTTGTCGTAACAAGAATAGTATTCTTTATCGAATAGATTGCTTGCAGAAAGCGTGACGCTAGCCCCTTTCATTGATTCAGATACCGTTGAGAAATCGTAACTTGCTGCTAAATCAAACAAGGTGTAGTCCGGTACTTTTTGACTATTCTGTGCATCAATTTGTGCTTCCCCGACATAGCGAACGCCAGCACTGGTACGAAGGCCTGAAAGATTTCCTTCAAAGAAGTAATTGGCCCATAGAGAGGCCGTTTGCTCAGGTACCCAAACCGGCGTTTTACCTTCTTGGTTGTAATAACTGTCCTCGGTAATCTCCATATCGGTATATGTATAGCCTAGAGTGAAATCAGCTTGTGCTGTGGCTTGCCATTTTGCCTCAAGTTCAATACCTTGTGATACCACTTCGCCCGCTTGATAGTTTGGTGCATATGGATTATTCGGATCGGTCAAGATCGCGTTTTTCTTCGTAATATGGAAGAGTGCTAAGTTACCTGAGATATCACCAGATAATGGGGCGTATTTAAAGCCTAACTCCCATTGATGACCGGTTGATGGCTCAAATGCTTTACCAGAAGAGTCGGCACCCGCAATTGGCTCAAAACTTTCCGAGTAAGTAAGATATGGCGAGAGACCAAAGTCTAGCTCATACAAACCACCGACTCGGAAAGATACGTTGGTATCGTCTAACTCTTCCTTGCTGTTGGATACTGCTCCTAGATAATCGCTAACGGCGTCTGTATTTGAATCGTATTTATCCCAACGAAGACCTGCAATCATTACAAGTTGGTCGTAACGAACTTGATCTTGGAAATAAACGCCAATCTGCTTCGTTTTGATATCTAAGTTTTGTTTGTATTGGAAATTCAGTGCATTACGATCAATGCTGTTGTGGTCAGGATTAAAAATGTCCTGAGTTAGCGAATACCCAAGCGTGTCTTTGTATTTTACATCTGAATCTAGATACTGATAATCAAGCCCGAACAATAAGTTATGTTCAAAATTTCCTGTTTTAACGTAGCCAGATAGTTGGTTGTCAATCACAAAGGATTTGGACTTTTCATCGGTTAAATAGGCATTTCGACCAACGGTACGGTTATCCGCTTCAAGTGCACCGTTATATGTGTTTTCCTGATAGGCATCGGCGGTCATGTAGCGGGCATTCTGTAGAAATTGCCAATTGTTGTTAAAGTCGTGTTGGACTTTGTAACCCATCATCAGAACTTCGCGTTCGTAAGTGTTCCAGTCCTCATCCCCCAAATAAGTGCTTGGTGACATCGAGCCAAGTGGGTTTTTAATCACTGAGCCAGACGCAGGCACAGTCGTGTAGATACCTGCTGATGGATCATTTTGATAGTAAACATTCACGTTCACTAATGTGCTTTCTGTCGCTTGCCAATTGAAAGATGGGGCGAGTACATAACGTTCATCTTCAGACGTATCGGCTTGACCATCTCGCTGTTTTGCCAGGCCGACGATACGGTAATCCACATTAGAATCACCAATTTGTCCTGTGGTGTCGAACGTCAGTTCTTTTAGGCTGTTAGTCCCTGTACTAATCGAGACAGAGTGCGAGGGTGTTGACTGAGGCGCTTTGGCGATAATGTTGACCATACCTCCTGGTGGAATATTGCCGTAAAGAACAGACGTTGGCCCTTTAAAAACCTCGATTTGCTCAAGAGCAACGGAATCGACCTGCGGTTGAAGGTTCCAACCGTTGTACAGCAAAGGAAGACCATCATAAAAGTTGGTGTAGTTAATAAAACCACGAATATTGAATAGGTCAAGTCGGGAAACGGCACCACCACGCAATTCTGTATTTACGCCAGGCGCATAACGCAATGCTTCGCTCACCGAGTTTACGCCGCGTAGGTCCATGTCATCTTTAGTGATTACCGTGATCGCTTGCGGTGTTTCCTCCGGTTCTAAAACGGTTTTAGTTGCGGTGTTTCGGTATGTTTCTCCTAGCACCGTAATCGTTTCGTGTTGGAATACGCTCTCAGTCGCATTGGCGTGGCCAGCGAGCAATGCGGATACGACGATAGCAACCGCTGAACGATGAAATCGAATCGGACTTTCCATATTTATAAATTCCACTACTTTTTCTATTTATTGATAATGATTGTTATTTGTATTCTATATTCAAAGAAATAGGAAAAGTTAACAATTTGGTGCAAAACACTAATCTTTGGAACGTATTCTTCTGTTCTTAGGTTTTAAAGATAGCGCGTCGTTTGGCTCGACAGGAATCCAATACTGCATTTGTGCTTGTTCGCTATCAACATCATAACCTTCTGGATAAAGCTCTAACTCATAACCATCGATAGCATGATAATTAGAGTAGGGTAGCCAATGTAAAATAAACCATTCCAGCGTTGAGGCGAGCTCTGATGCTTTGCCTATGTGTGTAATGACGGCGTAGGTTTGCTCAGGAACAGCCAAGAGGTCTAACCCCGAGTTGGAAGAGTTCGTTGATCTTGATGCGTTTACTGTTGGACTACACTCATAACCTGCCCAGTACTCAAGTTGTTGGTTGTTTGAATACGCTTGCGTCACATCAATCACGCCAAAGTAAGTACTTTCCGAATTATTAAGGTTTTCAGATGAATAAAGACGTGACCAAAGTGACGGTACTTTGGATTGGAAATCGGGCGTAGCAGAAAACAATCCGTGAATAGGTTCATGATAACCAGCAAGTTCAAAAGCCGGTTTTGTTTCTATTCGAACTTCAATAAAGCGCTGATGTTTTTTCTCTTCTTTTGGTGTCTTACGCAGCGTCAAAGGTTGTCTCAACCCGGAGAGTTGTTGCGTTTTTCGATATTCACGGGGGCTTTTTGAAAACATATTCCTGAACGCTCGGCTAAATGCGTGTTCAGATGTAAATCCCATTTCTATCGCTATATCTAACGAGCGGTCAGAAGTATGGATTAAGCGCTCAGCCGCAAGGCTAAGTTTAAGCTCTCTGATATAGTGAGCGACGGATACGCCAGTGTGTTGTTGAAATACGCGTTGCAGTTGCCAGCGCGACCAACAACTTGCTTTTGATATTTCATCTACGCTCAGAGTGCTGTCTAAGTTGGTGTGAATGTAGTCAAGCACCGATTGTATTCGGTTAATGGGATGTGGGTTAATGGCGCTTGATTTCATGGCGTTCTACTTTCACATTAATAGTGATTTCATTATCTTTAATTGAGTATCATTATCAATAGGATGATGAAATAAAAAGTAAGTAACACAGATCACGATAAAACTGTAATGGATTGCAAGTATGAGTAATTTTTACCCATATTAGAGTTTTTGCTTAAATTTTGGAGCGTTCAGATGAAACTTTTTTTATCAATAAAATACAATCGCTTATGACGTTTTGTGCAACTTATTTAAACGTTTGCACTGGCAAGTGTTGATGTAAATCAAATAGTCGTAGACAATATCGCCCCGTGTCGGACTCTCCTCCAGCGAGTACAGTGTGTACTTTTGAGACATAAGTGACTTAAATGACCTCAATACGTCGTGTTTCCAAGAATCGGAAATGCAACTTCTTAAGGTTCTTTGGGCCCATAGACTTTACCTATCAACGTAATAGGTAAGACCAATTTTCTATTTTGAGGTGCCATTGATAGGGTTGGCTCATTCTCTAGCCGTATCCGGGCACACAATAAGTACCTCGTTTTTAAGGGAAAGATGATGGTAATACCAGAAAACAGCAGCATCGTTATTTTTGGTGCTTCAGGTGACCTTACGTACCGTAAGCTCATTCCTGCTTTATACCACCTCTACGCGAACAAGCAGCTTCCAGAGAATTTTGCCATTCTGGGTGTAAGTCGCACTGAATACAGTGATGAGTCTTACCGCGCGAAGCTGAAAAAATCGCTTCAGGAAATGGAAAATACTGAGCCAGAAACGCTTGATGCATTTATTAACCATCTGCACTACCAAGCAATTAATACTTCTGACACACAAGATTACGGTAAGCTATCTTCTCGCTTAGACCAACTTGCGGACGAATATCAATTCGAGCAACGCAATACGCTTTTTTACTTAGCAACCCCACCAAGTTTATACAGTGTGATCCCTGCAAGTCTTGCAGCACATGGTCTTAACACTGAAGAGGATGGCTGGAAACGCCTGATCATTGAGAAACCATTCGGCTATGATCTTGAATCGGCGCGTATTCTGGACAAAGAAATTCACGAGCACTTCCAAGAGCATCAAATCTACCGAATTGACCATTACTTAGGTAAAGAAACGGTACAAAACCTACTTGTGCTTCGTTTCTCTAATGCGATGTTTGAGCCGCTTTGGAACCGTAACTTCATTGATTACGTTGAAATCACAGGCGCAGAATTCCTTGGCGTAGAGGAGCGTGGTGGTTACTACGACAACTCTGGCGCTGTGCGCGACATGTTCCAAAACCACTTGCTACAAGTATTAGCAATGGTAGGTATGGAACCACCAGCGCAAATCAATGCAGACTCGATGCGTGATGAAGTGGTAAAAGTGCTTCAATGCTTAAAGCCATTAGACGAAAACGCTCTGCGCAACGACCTAGTGTTAGGCCAATACACGGCGTCTGAAGTTCGTGGGCAAAGCCTACGCGGCTACCGTGAAGAGCCGGGAGTTGCAGACGATTCTCGTACAGAGACTTACATCGGTTTGAAAGCGTACATCAACAACTGGCGTTGGAATGGCGTGCCATTTTACGTGCGTACTGGTAAGCGTCTTCCAACACGCGTTACTGAGGTGGTTATCCACTTTAAACAAACACCGCATCCTGTGTTTGGTCAAAACGCACCAGAAAACAAGCTGATCATTCGTATTCAACCAGACGAAGGCATTCAAATGAGCTTTGGCTTGAAAGAGCCAGGCGCAGGCTTTGAAGCGAAGGAAGTGAAAATGAACTTCCATTACGCTGACTTGCAAGAAACGCAAATGCTAACGGCATACGAGCGCCTTCTACTTGATGCTTTGAATGGTGATGCTACGCTATTTGCACGTAGTGATGCGGTGGAAGCGTGCTGGCAATACGTACAGCCAATCTTAGATTTTAAGCAAGATCCACAATCCCTCTTCGGGTACGCATGCGGCACTTGGGGACCTAAAGAGTCAGATGACTTGTTACAGCGTGATGGCCGCGCTTGGCGTTTCCCATGTAAAAACTTAACAGATACGGATTACTGTGAACTATGATCAACCATAAGATCTACCAAACAGCAGAACAGGTAGTTGAAAGCCTAGCTAACGATATGAAAGCGTTTAGCGAAATGGGCAGACCTGTTCACATCTCTCTTTCTGGCGGCAGCACTCCTAAAATGCTGTTTAAACTACTGGCTTCAGAGGCTTACGCAACCTCCATTCAATGGGAAAACCTCCACTTTTGGTGGGGTGACGAACGTTGTGTTGCCCCTGACGATGCAGAAAGCAACTACGGTGAAGCGAACACGTTGTTGTTTAGCCAAGTAAATATTCCTGCAGAAAACATTCACCGCATCCGTGGCGAAGAGGAGCCTAAAGCAGAAGCCGAGCGCTTTGCAAAAGAGATGGCAGAGGTAATCCCGAATGAAAACGGCACACCTGTGTTTGACTGGATCTTATTAGGCGTTGGTGCAGATGGTCATACAGCTTCTCTGTTCCCTGACCAAACGAATTATGATGATGCGAACCTATCTCTTGTGGCGTCGCATCCTGAATCGGGCCAACTTCGTGTGTCGAAAACCGCACGCGTATTAGAAGCAGCGAAACGCATTAGTTACTTAGTGCTTGGTGCAGGAAAAGCGGACATTGTTGAAGAAATTAACAGTTCACCAGCACACGCACTGCCATACCCAGCGGCTAAGATTCAAGCGAAATCGGGCCTAACGGAATGGTATTTAGATTTAGACGCGGCAGCAAAAATTGCTTAAGACGCTGCTCGTCGATGAAATAAAATTGGAGAGAAACAATGAAAGGTGATATCGGTGTAATTGGCCTAGCAGTAATGGGTCAAAACCTTATCCTAAACATGAACGATCACGGCTTTAAAGTGGTTGCTCACAACCGTACTGCTGCTAAAGTAGACGAGTTCCTGGAAGGTCCAGCAAAAGGCACGAACATCATCGGTGCATACTCTCTAGAAGAACTAGTAGAGAAGCTAGAAACGCCGCGTAAAGTAATGTTGATGGTTCGCGCTGGTGACGTTGTAGACAAGTTCATCGAAGCGCTAGTACCTCTGCTAGACAAAGGCGACATCATTATTGACGGTGGTAACACTAACTACCCAGATACAAACCGTCGTGTTGCTGCACTACGTGAAAAAGGTATCCACTTCATCGGTACTGGTGTATCTGGTGGTGAAGAAGGTGCGCGCTTCGGTCCATCTATCATGCCTGGCGGTGCTGCTGAAGCATGGGAAGCGGTTAAGCCTATCTTCCAAGGTATCGCTGCGAAAACTGACGCTGGTGAACCATGTTGTGACTGGGTTGGTAACGACGGTGCAGGTCACTTCGTTAAGATGGTACACAACGGTATCGAATACGGTGACATGCAGCTTATCACAGAAGCTTACCAGTTCATGAAAGACGGTCTTGGTATGTCTGCAGACGAGATGCAAGCAGTATTCGCTGATTGGAACAAGACTGAACTAGACAGCTACCTTGTTGAAATCACGGCTGACATTCTTGGCTACAAAGATGAAGACGGTGAGCCTCTCGTTGAAAAGATCCTAGACACAGCAGGCCAAAAAGGTACTGGTAAATGGACTGGTATCAACGCACTAGACCTAGGTATTCCACTAACGCTTATCTCTGAGTCTGTATTCTCTCGTTGTCTATCTGCACTGAAAGACCAACGTGTTGAAGCTGAATCTCTATTCGGTAAGACAATCACTCCAGTTGAAGGCGACAAGCAAGAGTGGGTTGATGCACTACGTCAAGCGCTACTAGCTTCTAAGATCATCTCTTACGCTCAAGGCTTCATGCTAA
The DNA here is from genome assembly GCF_033391095.1 of Vibrio sp. Vb0667. NCBI lineage: Bacteria > Pseudomonadati > Pseudomonadota > Gammaproteobacteria > Vibrionales > Vibrionaceae > Vibrio > Vibrio sp. Vb0667. The sequence continues at coordinate 41,337 of NZ_JAWPOL010000009.1, forward strand.
TGCGCGAAGCATCGAACGAAAACGGTTGGGACCTAAACTACGGTAACGTAGCACTAATGTGGCGTGGTGGTTGTATCATCCGCTCTGCGTTCCTAGGCAACATCCGTGATGCGTACGAAGCGAACCCAGACATCGCATTCCTTGGTTCTGATGAGTACTTCAAAAACATCCTACAAGGCAGCCTAGCAGCATGGCGTAAAGTAGCAGCGAAATCTCTAGAGTCTGGTATCCCAATGCCATGTACGATTTCTGCGCTATCTTTCCTAGACGGTTACACAACTGCTCGTCTACCAGCGAACCTGCTTCAAGCTCAACGTGACTACTTCGGTGCTCACACTTATGAGCGTATTGACCGTCCACGTGGTGAATTCTTCCACACTAACTGGACTGGTACAGGCGGCGACACAGCGTCTACAACTTACGACGTTTAATTCGCGGTCAGTAAGCTGATCAAAGCAAAAGGGTGCCCAAGTGGCATCCTTTTTTGTGTTTGCTTTTACGGAACTTCAAGAGCGCCTAGGCGCTCTTTTCAGTGGTCGTTTTCTTGTTTTGATAAAACCTGTCTTTTAGGTAGAGAATTGCACTGACCACAAGAGCCACTAAAGAAACAGTAAATAGGGCGTACATGCTGAGAATCCATGCGAATGTGGCCGTCAAGAATGCGATGAAGGAAAACATCCTGCTGAAAGACATCACATGGCCAAGTTTGTTACTTTTCATAAACGCCTCCCGATGCTAAGTGGGAATAGACAATTGTGGTCATATGCCACACTTTTAATTGTCTGCTCTTTTGGGACGTTTCACACAAAAAAGTGGCTAAAGATTTCTCAAAAAAGGTGAAATATTGAACTGGTAGACAAATCGTTAAACTGAGTTGCACAGATATGACTTCGGTTGTCTATCACTTCAAAGTTTTTAACTACGCAGATTAAGGGCATGTAGCGCTATTATTATCGTATTCGAACTCTACGATACACAATTGCAAGTGAACCTACACTCGTAAGCTCATCCCTGTCGTCAGTTACAGTAAAAGCTTTTTTCTCTGTTTAACAATACCTTAGTAACTACGGGCAATTAAATCTGTTTTTCGATCGAAACTCAGATTGCACAAAAGGTGAAAAAGAGTGCTAGGTAAGCCTCTAAACTACGCCTATAATTAGCGCCCACATGGAGGATGTTTATTATATGAACATCCTTTATTTTTTGAAACTAGCAACAAGGATCCAGTAAAACATGTTTTTCTGGTTTTGTTTACGTCGACCAAGAAGGTAATTAACACAGCAAATTGAGGTTCTAAGATGACTCTTAACAAGTACTTTGTTTTCATTCCAGCAGAATTGGAACAGGAAATGCACAAGGACAATCAAGTGATCTCTGAGAAGGAAACTCAACGTCAGGCATTAGTAAAACAGGCACAACAACAAGGCGGCCTGTAAGCTAGGTTTCAAAGAGAAAGAGCACCGCAACGGTGCTCTTTTTGTATCTGAGGTCGTAGAATTAACTTAATATGCCAAGGCTTTTCAACTTTCTGTAAATGGTATTTCGGCTCACACCAAGCATACGAGACGTTTTGCTAATGTTCCCCTGATTGGCTTGATATGTTTTGAGCAACTTATCTTCGACGGTTGCACGCAGTTCTGAAGTTGGTTCAGCGGATGCTGCTCCTTCTTGAGCTTGGCTGAGTTTCTTACTTAGGTGGGCTGGGACGTGTGTGAGTTCCAATATTTCTTCACCTTGCGCCATTAAGGCGGATACTTTGATTAAACTATCGAGTTCACGCAAATTTCCTGGCCATGAGTAAGACAGCATCAGAGAAAGTAGGTGAGGGCAAAGCTGTTGTTCAGATTCGGCGTGACGCCGATGAATGTTCTCAATCAGTTGTCGTTTGTCATCACGTTCCTCAAAGCGAGGTAGCTCAATGATCAAGCCATTAAGGCGATAATACAAATCTAGGCGGAACAATCCTTCGCTGACCAAATGTTCCAGATCTTTATGCGTGGCTGCAATGATTTGCGTATCGACTTGAATACTTTGGTTTGAACCCACGGGAAGCACGGTTTTATCTTGCAATACATGGAGCAAGCGGCTTTGAGCTTCCAAGGGTAAATCTGCGATTTCATCCAGAAACAAAATCCCTTTGTGTGCTTGGCGAATTTTTCCCTGATAGCCTTTGCTGTTTGCGCCAGTAAAGGCACCGGCTACGTAGCCAAACAATTCAGATTCAACCAGATCTTTTGGTAGCGCTCCGCAGTTAACGGAAACCAACGGTCCCGTTTTTCTCTGGCTGTTTTTATGAAGCGCTTTCACAAACTCGTTTTTGCCAACACCAGTCTCTCCGAGAATCAACAAACTGATGTCTTTATCGATGACGCGATTAGCTTGCTGCCAACAGTGCTCAACAGCGGAGTCGCCATAATGAAGATCATTGGACGCCGCTACAGCACGAGACTTGACCTTGCTATCTTTATCGGTAAGCGGTTTTGTTTTGAAAACGAAAGGGTGCTCATTTCCCCGAGTGGATAGAATGTCGTCTAAGGATTGCCCAATGATACTTTTTTGCGCAAAAAGTTGAAAGGCTACTTGATTGTGAGCCAAAACTTGTCCGTCTTCATTTGCAATGATAATTCCTTGCCAACCACTATTCAGTAAACCTTTTTCGCACGCTAAATCCACACGAATATGCCCTTGTGGAATCAAGTTAAGTAGTTGATTCTCCACTTGCTGGACCATGTTTTGTACTAGTACTTGCGTTGAGAAGTCATGTCTCTTTTGCTCGCTCGTAATATCTAATACGCCAATGAGGTTACCAAGATGATCGAAAATAGGATTAGCCGAACAGCTAATAAAACGATGGTGTTGGATAAAGTGCTGATCACCAATAACAGAAACGGGCTTTGCTTCAACCAAGGCTGTACCAATCGCGTTGGTGCCTTTGACCTTTTCTTGCCAGCATGCACCAGAGCTTAGCGAGATTTCCGTTAACTTTTCACGAAATCTAGGCTGTCCCCAACTGCCGATGATGACACCATCTGAATCCGTCAAAATTAAGCGACTGTCGCTATGAGCAAATAGCTGATTAAACAAAGGGAGCGCAAATTGAGTGACTGTCTCTAGCAAAAAATTGAGTTGGTGACGCCTATCTTGGAGCGTCGCTGGCGTTACTCGAATATCTTCAGGGCGTCGACGCTGTTTTAAACCCGCTTGTTCACTTCTGACCCATGAAGTTGAAAGCCAATTGTTATCGCTAATATGTTGAAGTTCCATGACTGTACCATTTTGTCACAGTGAGGGTGTGCCATTTTGGAACACTTGAACATTGGTGTTCACACCATACATCCGCTCAAACATCGCTCACTTGGTTTGTTATCGCTTGGTAATCATAGTTTTACATTTAATTAACAACAAGTGTGGCGTAGTTGGCGTGTGACTTGCGTAATGCTCTTTGTGAACAGTGCGATACGACACTGCAATAACACATTGAACGAGAAACAAAAGGAAGAGTTATGATCTATGCACAGCCAGGTAGTGAAAATGCCATTGTTAACTTTAAATCGCATTACGATAACTTTATCGGTGGGGAATGGGTAAAACCAACGGGTGGTGAGTACTTTGACAATATCTCACCAATCAACGGACAAGCGTATTGTAAAGTTGCTCGTTCTGGCGAGGAAGATATTAATTTAGCACTGGATGCCGCGCACAACATCAGAGCAAAATGGGCCAAAACCAGCGTGACAGAACGTTCGAACATCTTGCTGAAAATTGCTGACCGTATTGAGCAGCATCTAGAAGAGCTTGCAGTTGCAGAAACTTGGGAAAACGGCAAACCAGTTCGCGAAACCTTGGCGGCAGATTTACCTTTAGTAGTGGATCACTTCCGTTACTTCGCTGGCTGTATTCGCGCACAAGAAGGCAGTGCGGCAGAACTGGATGAGCACACCGCAAGCTACCACTTCCCAGAACCGATTGGTGTGGTTGGTCAAATTATTCCGTGGAACTTCCCAATGTTGATGGCGGCTTGGAAACTAGCACCGGCACTAGCGGCGGGTTGCTGTGTGGTATTGAAGCCAGCAGAGCAAACCCCAACATCCATTCTGGTTCTGATGGAAAAAATCGGTGACCTTCTTCCTCCTGGTGTCATCAACGTTGTAAACGGATATGGTTCTGAAGCGGGTCAAGCATTAGCAACCAGCAACCGCATTGCGAAACTCGCGTTTACCGGGTCTACGCAAGTTGGCAACCACATTCTGAAATGTGCAGCAGACAACTTGATCCCATCGACAGTTGAGTTAGGTGGTAAATCTCCAAACATCTACTTCTCAGATATCTTCGATTACGAAGATGAGTATCTTGATAAGTGTATCGAAGGTACGTTACTTGGTTTCTTCAACCAAGGTGAAGTTTGTACTTGTCCATCTCGCGTACTGGTTCATGAAGCGATTTATGACAAGTTTGTAGAGAAACTGACGGAACGTGCACAGCTGATTAAACAAGGTAATCCGCTCGATACCGATACTCAAGTTGGTGCTCAGGCTTCTCAAGAACAGTTTGATAAGATTTTAAGTTACCTGGAAATCGGCCGTGAAGAAGGCGCAAAAGTGGTCTTTGGTGGTGGAGTGTCAGAACAGCCAGAGTCTATCAACCAGGGGTACTACATTCAGCCAACCATGTTGGAAGGCCACAACAAGATGCGAATCTTCCAAGAAGAAATCTTTGGCCCAGTGATCGCTATCACCAAATTCAAAGATGAGGCAGAAGCGTTGGAAATCGCAAACGACACCGAATATGGCTTAGGCGCAGGTGTTTGGACACGTGATGCGAACGTCGCATATCGTATGGGCCGTAATATTGAAGCTGGTCGAATCTGGATTAACTGTTACCACGCTTACCCTGCACACGCAGCGTTCGGTGGTTACAAAAAATCGGGTATCGGGCGTGAAACGCACAAGATGATGCTGGACCACTACCAGAATACTAAGAACTTGCTGATTAGCTACAGCATCGACCCGTTAGGCTTCTTCTAGTGAAACTAAGTAATTAATAAAGAAAAAGCAGTATGAATCAAAACCCCGAATCTTCGGGGTTTTTTATTAGCGTGAGCTTGTCGGCTGAAGGTTAACTTAGATGTTTAACCTGCTTATATTGTGATATCAGGAACGTTGAATTATCGCCACTTTTCGCTCCATAAGCTTTTCTACGGCGGCGTTTTGCTTGTCAATATTGAGTTGCGGATCAAAGTCCAAAACGCGATTGCAAGATTCGAGACTGGCAAATTGATTTAAACATTCACCAAGCTCTCTTTTAGAGCTTGTTCGCGTCATACTGCTTTCTGATGAGGAGAGTAGGGTGACTTTACGGCCATGAAACGTTCCTTGCGGCACTGCATCACTTTGCTGCGCTTGTTGAACGTCATGAACCGATGAATTGGTGTATGTGGATTGGATGTCATTGGACATAAAGACACCTAAACTCTCAAGTCTAAAGTTTGTGGCATCGGTGGTGCCTCATCAATGGTTACATGCGAAGACAATAACGCTTCCCACGACTCGCTGTGCGTCAGCAATTCTGCTAAAGCTGTTTCAAAATATTCGTAATCCAGTCGCCTAATGTTAATGAGTCGGTTTAAACATAGGACATGTCGGTGGTTATCTAAACTAAAAAATAACTGGTGCTCAGGCCAGTGATAATTAAAAGCCAAGAAAGAGCGATAGAGATCGGAATTTACAATTTGAAGGCCAACAATCTCAGCTTCGAGCTGCAGAGTTGTCGATTCAGGATGAAAGATGATATGCACCCTTAGATTATCATCAAAGGCTAAGCTTACTTCATTTTCCGTTAGATGCAGTGCAGGCAAGCCTATTTGATGAGCAAACTTTAGCAAAATCTCATCGATAGTTTGGCGTGCTGACATAGGAATAGTCCCTTTTGAAATTTTATCAAGGAAAATATTAGATGTATCTCTTCATGTTTATCAATATTAGTCGGTTGTTATTATATTTTGGCTTTTAAATGTGTTGAGAGAAATAGAAAGATAAAAGTAAGAGTGTTCAGATGCATATCTCGATGGCAATGATATATATGAATATCACTTTTCTCTAATGAACTTCAATTAAGGAAGGAATGAAAGAGAGCAGAAACTGTTTTTGAAATTACAGTCCATGTTAACTACGTGTTGTTGAAAAATGCGATTTATTGTCCGCTTGTAGTATAAATATAAGTTGATCTTTTATATTTTTACATAAAGAATTGTGTGAATTTCAAATGAGCTAGATTATATAAAATACGTTTATGGGGTCATAATGAACAATTCTATATGGGCTGGTTTTATTGGGTTATTCATACTGAGTGGGTGCAGTCAGACTGTGTCCGTCAATGGGGTGGATGGCTTTGATACACAGAGTCAGGCATCAGTCTATGGTTGGGTTTCTGTCGACGGCTACTTTCCACCTTCGATTACTTCTCTTGAAGTGGAAATATGTAAAGTTATTGATAATCAATGTCTTAAATCGGCATCTCAGAGCTACCAAGGCGTTCAGTTGCCTGTGCAGTATTCGTTTTTAATTGCACCAATTCAAGCTGGTGAAGGAAAAATGAAGATTATTGGAAAGCTTTATTCAAACGGTGAACTCGTTGCTGAAAAAGAAAAGAACTATTTATTTTTAGAGGGAAATAAACAAGAAAACTTGATTCTTGTTCCAAAAATAAACAGATAAAATTTTAAGCACTACATTTTTATTAGAATTTTCTAATTTATAAAAATAAAGACTATATCTTTCCTGTTGTGAAAGATTTGTTGTCTTTTATAAACATTAATTACATGACTTTGAAGTCATCGGGTCAGTTGTTTTTTAGACTCATACTTGTTGCAAAAACAGTATTTTTTATGATTATATCTCGCTCCTTGAACACGTTGGCTTGGCGTTTTAGGCTATAAAATATACATTTTTATGATTTTGGAAATTTAATTTTGTTCTCGAAACGGTGCCGAAATCTATTTAATTGTATTCTAATGTATAACAAAACAACCAAACTTAAATAACGAAATGATATTTAAGTTTTGGCTAATGATAAACGCTATCTGATAAAAATAATAAAGACGGACAGCAGAAATTTACTAAGTCAAACCTTTACCTTCAGGTAAAGGTAATGCTTGGGTTATTTGCTAATTATTCGGGGGGTATGGTAAGTGATAGAACTTCTATGCTCTTTTCTTTGCTTCTTTAATTCATACAGCAGTACTTAGAAATAACAACGATCAAAGTAGTGCTTTGAAAGTTTCTCAACATTTGCACTGAGAAACTCAAAATAATGAAGGGTAGAAAATGGATGTGTCAGGCCAACTAAACTCAGAAAGGGTCGACTCGAGTTCACGAAAAATTCGTAGTTTTTCCTGCTATGAAAAATCTGACGAAGTATTTCACTCAGACCAGTCTCACATTGTTGTCGTTCACAATGGTCAGCTTCGAGTTCAAACAGGTGATTGCACAATCGATGTTGCTGCAGAAAATGGGGTATTTCTATCTCAAGGGGATTACTTGTTAGAGTACTCTCCGCTAGATGGGGCATACAAAGCGTCGATTATTGCTTACGACAATGAACTCGTTAGTCAGTTGCTGCAAAAACACAGTGATCTCTTGATGATGCTGCCTAAGGTAGACAAAGTTTGTTCTGGTTTGTTTACTTTTGGTTTGAACATACTCGTTGAACAAGTGCTTTCTAGCATGCAGACGCTTGAGCAACAAGCGTACCCTGATGCCATTATGTGCCTAAAATACGAAGAACTACTCATTCTCTTGCTACACAGCAAAGGAGGAGAATCACTGTATGCGTTGCTGTCACAACAAACAAACCGTACGTCGGAACGGTTACGTCGATTTATGGAACAGCATTACTTAAAAGAATGGAAGTTGACAGACTACGCGCAGGAGTTTGGTGCCAGCTTAACCACTTTTAAAGAGCTTTTTAATGAGCACTATGGCATTTCTCCAAGAGCTTGGATCAGTGAGCGTCGACTACTGCATGCTCATAAACTGCTGTTGACGAGCAAGATGAGCATCGTAGATGTGGCGATGGAGGCAGGGTTTTCCAGTCAGTCTTACTTTACGCAGAGTTACCGTCGTCGTTTTGGAACGACCCCAAGCCGCGTACGTTCGGGAGACGATCAAGTGGCTATCGCGAAATGAAATGACTTGGGACTAAAATTTTCTGACTAATTTTGAAAGTCACTCACCAGTGTAAATTCTATTATGTATCGTGTAACAACGAACGATTAAAAATTATTACATCTCTTTCTTTCTGGATTGTTCGAAAGGGGTGCGGAGACGAACATAAATGAAAAAGCAGCATTGGCGACGCCGTTCGCTTTTTCCAGACAGCATAGTGACACAGCGGAAAGTGACTGTTTTACAAAGAGGAGCTCGTTATGAAAGCGCCTCGAAACCTACGCAGGATCTCAATGTTGTGCACGTCAATCACCGACAATTGTTGAGTGAAGGCGTCATAAATTATGAGCAGTTATCTTTACTTCAACGCTTGTTGGATAGAAATGTCGTCGATAGCCTATGCGCTAGCCAGTTAGTTAAAACGTATCAAAAACTTGGTGCTTCGATAGACCGGTTTGCCATGCGTTTATTTTTGGAGATTGGATCGCAGCTCAGTGATAGCAGCACAATCACAACGTTCGAACAAAGGCTGGACTACATCAACTCTCGTCTGGGCTTTCGCTTTAATTTGGCTGTCCCAAAAACGTTGATGCTTTGTTTCCATTTATCACTCAACGAGTGGATTAACCGACAAGTCGATCAAAGTGCTCTTCATGCTTCGATTAAAGTTGAACAACTTATCAATCAACTCGATATTCAGAAGGAATATTGGTCGAAGCTATCAGGGGAAGACACCAGTGCCGTCTTTGTTCAACAGCAACTCGATCTTATTAAGAGCCAGCAGCATCAACTTAAAAAGCAACTTGGGACGTTAAGCGAACAACAGTTGCAAGTGATTGAATGTCATCGTTTGTTAATTGAGAAGTGGCAACCGTCTTTAGACGAGCTGAAAGGGTTCGCGGAGTACACCTCTACAACCGAACAATTTATTTCTGAGTGGAAAAATTGGTGTTCGGAAGTGCGACTTGAAGCCCCCGAGCTGAACGAAGTTTGGGATGCATGCGATGTGGTTTACAACGACCAAAATGCGGTTGCGAAAGTATGGCAATGGTTCAAGAACATGCAAACTGTTGGTGATATCGATCACTACTATTTTGATACTCAAAGTGGTCAGTGCGGCCAGGCTTGCAATCACCTCAGCCAGATCTAAATAGGGCGTTAAATGTTAGATAAGATGATGAAATCTTTAGCGGAAGCGCTAAAGGTAGGGGATTTTATTGCCTCAGAAAATGGTTCTTACAACATCGAGGTTGACCAGTTATCACTGACCATCAAGCAACATGCGTCATGGATTTTATGGGAAGCGACGTTACCCTTCCAGTTTAAAGAGCATCTAGATTATCAACAAGAACAAGCGTTACAACGTTGCATGCAGCTCTCATTAAAAACCATTCGTGAGGATGGCGGCGTACTGACAACCAATGATGATCAGCAATTGATTTTGCAAAGTAAAGTAAGGGTTGAGGACTGTTCGGTGGAACGGTTCTCTGCTTTGCTTTCTAAGCACGTCAATCTATGTGAGCGTTACATTGCATTATTGGAACAAGAACGCGTGAACCACACAATCAACCATACAGTGTGGTTACCATGATGCTAAAAATCTTTCCCAACATTAGGCGTGCTGCAACAAAGGCATTGTTATGCGCAGTGAGTGTTGTTCCTTTGGGATACGCGCAAGCAACAGACTTACACTGGCCCGAACAACCGTTCCGCTACTATGCAGATAATGACTCATTAAAAGAGTTGTTGAATAACTTCGGTGCAAATTATCGTGTCTCGGTTTCTGTTAGTGACAAAGTCAACGATCGAGTGAATGGGCGTTTTACCCCTGAAGATCCGGCGGAATTCCTCGATTACTTATCGCAAGTGTACAACTTGATGTGGTATTTCGATGGAGCCGTCTTACATGTCTATAAGGCGACAGAAACTCGCTCACGTTTACTTCAATTGGAATTACTTACGGCTAGAGAGCTACGCAGTACGTTAATTTCCACCGGCGTTTGGGATTCTCGTTATGGTTGGAGAGCTGCTGAGAGCAAAGGGTTAGTCTATCTTGCGGGTCCTCCACGTTATGTCGACTTAGTGGTACAAACGGCGGAGGCATTGGAAACGCGCTTGCTGCAGAAATCGAATTCAACCGACGAATTATTCGTTGAGATAATTCCTTTGAAGTACGCTTCTGCAACGGATAGAGAAATTGCATATCGCGATCAGACAATTACGGTCCCTGGCATCGCATCGGTGTTAAAACGGGTCGTGTCTGGTGTTCAAACTCAAGTGACGAGTGCGTCTAGCAAAGAAGTTACCAGTTCAGATAAGCCTGTAAAAAGTAATAAAACCGCCTCAGTTCATGGTGGCGCAACAGTTGAAGCAGAGCCGGGTCTTAATGCGATTATCGTTCGTGATACTCAAGCACGATTACCGCTCTATCGTAAACTGGTCGCGCAATTAGACCAGCCGCAATCAAGAATTGAAGTCGCGCTATCGATTGTCGATATCAGTGCCAACGATTTAAGTCAGTTAGGCGTGGATTGGCGAGCGGGAGTGTCTGTCGGAAACAACCGCATTGTCGATATCAAAACAACAGGTGATGTGAATTCGGGGGATGTGACGCTCGGCAGTGGACAGAACTTTAAGTCCTTGCTTGATTCAACCAACCTAAATTACTTGCTGGCTCAAATTCGTTTATTGGAATCCAAAGGCAGTGCTCAAGTGGTTTCAAGACCAACATTGTTAACTCAGGAAAATGTCGAAGCGGTACTGAACAACAGCAGCACGTTTTACGTCAAGTTGGTTGGTAAAGAAACCGCAGCGCTGGAAGAGGTCACGTATGGCACGTTACTGAGAATTGTCCCACGTATCGTTGGTGATAGATTTGCTGCACGACCTGAAATTAACCTGAGCCTTCATCTCGAAGACGGTGCAAAGATCGCTGATGGTGGTGTCGATGATCTTCCTTCCGTTCGTAAAACTGAAATCAGCACCTTAGCGACGGTTAAACAAGGGCAAAGCTTACTTATCGGTGGTGTGTACCGAGATGAAGTGAGCCATCAGTTACGTAAAGTGCCATTGCTAGGAGACATCCCATATTTAGGCGCGCTGTTTAGAAGTAATACCAATACTAAGCGCCGCACAGTACGAATGTTTATTTTAGAACCTCGAATTGTTGTGGATGGTATTGGCGATAGTGTGTTGATTGGCAACGAATATGACTTGCGACCAAGTATAGGCAGGCTTAACAACATCTCCAACAATAGCGCTGAATTTAAATCGGTAGTGGAAGTATATAGCTGCACATCGAGGGTTCAGGCCGAGCGCTATCAACAAGACTTATTGTCACAGAAAAAGTCGTCTCAATTAACGCAGTGCCAATTACCAACAGGGCAAAAGGGTTGGCGGGTGAAAGTATTGGAATGTGATGACTCACAAAGTGAGTGTGTGCGCCCTTCAGAGGAGTCTTAACCGCGATGCAGCAATGGAAAATTCGTATTTTATCAGGCGTGCATACCGGAGTAGAAGTCACCTTACCTGAAGGTGCTCTCGTGCTTGGCAGTGACGACTTTATTGCTGATCTTGTACTGTCTGATGCTGGGGTCGAAGCGAACCATTTCACCCTCGTTTGCCGGCAAGACTCGGTCATTTTACGAGGCTGCGAAGAGGCAAATATTAACAGTGAAGACATCGCTGTTGCAGGTGATGGTATCGAGTTGTCACGCCATGCTGTTGTCTCGGTCGGCGTTGTGAAGTTCGCTCTGGGATACGCGGAAGATGCGTTAATTGTGAGTAACGTCAGCGACGAATCTAGCCAACAGAATACACCTGTGGTTGCTGTGCAACGCTCTAGCTGGAAAAAAACAACGCTCATCGCTTTGCTTTGTAGTTTTGTCCCGAGTGTCATTTTTGCTGGTATGTGGTACAGCCAAGCTAACGGAAGCAACAATGAAATTGTTACAGAAGCAGAACCCATTGTTTTGGTACGTAACATCTTAGGCGAGCTCAAACTTAGCGACGTTCGTGTGGAATGGAATGCCGCCGCACGCCAAGCAGTCTTAGAGGGCTATGTTGAAGACCGAACACAGAAACTCGATCTGCTTGGTCGAATTGATGTATTGGGCATCAATTACAAAAGTGACTTAAGAACGATGGAAGAAATCCGTCGCGGGGTTCGATTTATTTTGCGCAACCTCGGCTATCACCAAGTGAAAGTCGAAAATGGCGATGAGACCGGCACACTGCTGCTGACGGGCTATATCGATGATGCAAGCCGCTGGAACCAAGTTGAACAAATCCTGGAGCGAGACGTGCCGGGTCTTATTGCGTGGAAGGTTGAACTGCAGCGAGCGGGTGCCTACATGGATACGCTAAAAGCGTTATTGACGGATGCGGAGTTACTGAAGAAAGTCCAGTTGGTCACCAGCGGTGATCGCATCGAAGTTCGTGGTGAGCTTGATGATATCGAAACGACTCGATTTTACGGTGTGACCCGAGACTTCCGGGAACAATATGGTGAGAAACCGTACTTAGTTTTGAAATCCATACCTAAGGTGAGTAAAGGCACCAACATCGATTTCCCGTTTCGTAGCGTTAACTTTGGCCAGGTTCCATATGTGATTCTGACCGATAACGTTCGCTATATGGTCGGTGCAAGAACGCCTCAGGGCTACCGAATATCCAGTGTTACACCTGCTGGTATTGAGTTGGTTAAAGGCGGGCGGGTGATAACAATAGAACTCGGATATGAAGGCGAGACGAACAATGACAAATCTTGAACAAATTTTAAATAACGACACAAACGGTGCGGAAGTGCACAAGATTAAGAGCAAGCTCTTAGAAGCACAAGCGGTGGTGAAACGTCAGTTGGATTTAGGGTGCTCACCACAGCAGTACCAATTGCTACTCAAACAGTATGAAGCTTACACAGCCGCCTATGCGGTCGTTGAATCATACGAAGCTAACTAAAAAATACGAGGAAGTCTTATGTCATTTTACGATGCTAGTAACAGTGTAAACCTTGATGATGTTAAAGCTAAGTTAGAACAACAAGCGAAAGATGCTAACACAGAAGTGACGGCAGCCATCAAGAACCTAGAAACCAATGCCGATGATCCATCAAAGCTTGCCGAGCTTCAGCACGCGATCAACAAATGGTCTGTTGTTTACAATATCAATGCGACCACGACTCGTGCGATTAAAGATGTGATGCAGTCGATTCTCCAGAAGGTGTAAAGCATGGAACGAGAAACGCGCCAACTGCTGGCTGAAATCGCGCTGATGGCAACAGGTATGCATCGTCATCAAGAAGCCAACACGATTGCAGATGGCCTTGAAGCAAGCTCAGGTTCTGAAGAGACCGTTGCGATGATTCGTGCAATGAGCCTCATGAATAAAGGCTTGTATGAAGAGGCTCATCAATTACTCGAACCACTTTGTAACGCCTATCCAGATCTGATCAGCTTAGCGGCTCTTGCTTCTGCCAAAGCCGGTTTACTGAGCAAAGCGGAAAGCTGGGTAGAACTTGCGTCACAAGGAAGCGAAGAAAGCCAAGCATTTGCTGCGAGCTTTTCTCAGGACATTAGGAATCTTGGATGATCATTGATTCAAGCAACCTAAGTCTTCAACACCAATCTTTGCGTCAGTCGGAGTCGCGCCATTATGAGCGGAGCGATGAAGACAAGATTAAAGCACTCATGGAGCGAAGTGACAAGCAAGAGCAAGTTTCACATGTTTCTCCAAAAGAGACGCTAGAGAAAACAGAAGCCAAACTGGCGGAGATTAAAGCGTGGTACGAATCATTAAAAGACGCAGAGGTTGTCAGTAAACAAAGTGTCTTATCATCGTTAAATGAAGCGTTTTCCGACCCTCAAGTTAAACGAGAGGCAATGTGGTACGCCTTTCATGAGGCGAAGAGTGCAAAAGGCAACGAGCAGCCACAATCTGATTTGTTAAAGGTGTTGAAGCAGGAGTTACTAGGGAATTTTTCGGGACAGCTTATTGCCGAACCACCTGCTGATAAAACAGCACTAAAAGCAATGCTAGCGCAGCATTTTCCACTGGGTGCCCAGAAAGAACAAGCCTTATGGCATTGCTGGGCAGAGTTGAAGTCGTTACCTGATATGACATCAACACTGGACATGGTTCGTGATGAACTTAGCTTCATGATCCAAAAAAATGCGATGGTGAAAAACATCATGACTCACAGTCACAAGTTAGATTTATCTTAGGAGTACATATGATAAACACGCAGTACAGCGAGGTGATGCAAACCAACATTGATAAGTTGCAGGATGCGCAAGTCGAAGACGGTTTAAGCGAACGTTTTGAGCAAGCCATGTCGGTTCCCGAGGCAAGTAATGGCCTGGAGGGAGGTTTGCTAGAAAACATCAGCGAGTTGAAAAACACTATCGATAACGCGAAAAGTAACCTGCAAGACAACATGAAGATGGTGGGTGATGATCCGGCGCAATTACTGCAAATGCAGTGGGCGCTGACACGCATTACTTTTCAAGAAGAGCTGATCGCGAAAACCGTGGGTAAAACCACACAAAACGTAGAAACCTTATTGAAGGCACAATAGTGATGATGAATAAAATGAGAGCAGTTTTCATCATGCTCACGTTGTTTCTGGTAGGTTGTCAGACCGAGTTATACACCAACGTTACTCAGAAAGAGGGTAATGAGATGTTGTCGATCTTACTATCCGAAGGTGTCGTTGCAACAAAAGAACCTGACAAAGACAACACCGTCAAGTTAATGGTAGACAGTTCTCAAATCGCCTTCGCGGTAGACGCGCTAAAGCGAAAAGGCTATCCAAGAGAGCAGTTTTCTACACTGAAAGAGGTGTTTCCTAAAGACGATTTGATCTCGTCACCATTAGCAGAACGAGCACGTTTGGTATACGCGAAGTCTCAAGAGCTCTCCTCAACCTTATCTCAGATTGATGGTGTGCTGGTGGCACGTGTTCATGTTGTTTTGGAAGATCAAGATCTGCGTCCAGGAGAGCGTCCAACTCCAGCTTCTGCCTCCGTATTTATTAAACACGCGGCAGATATTGCGCTTGATTCATATGTTCCGCAGATCAAATTATTAGTGAACAATAGCATTGAGGGGCTGAACTACGATCGAATCAGCGTAGTGATGGTACCCTCATCAGAGGTTCGAGTTGCTACTCAAAACAATCAATTTAAAAGCATTTTGTCGGTTCAGGTCACCAAAGAGACGGCGAATAATCTTATCGCCATTTTGGTGTTCTTGGTAGCGGCACTCATCGGCTCGAATATCGCTACTTTTACATGGTGTCGTAGGAACACGAAGCGTGGTTAAACCAGAAACACCACTCGCGCAGGTACAACACCAGTTTAACTATGCGCCTTGCCAGTACATCCATAGAAGTTGGATAGAGCAAAAGCAGCCTTGGTTACTAAATATCGAAGGCTGGAGAGATAACCCCATGTTCAACCAATGGTGTATCAATGAGTGGGCGTTATCTCCCGTTCCTGAGACGGCTTTTAACAGACCTTGTCATAGTTTGGCATTGCTCCCGACAGACGCGTTGAATCAACTCGTATTGATGGTGGGTGGAGCTTTGCATTGCGTTGCGATGCGATGCGTTGTTTTAAAACATCCTAAACAGGTTCTGAACAACGTATTTGGTTTGGAAGGCGCTCGGTTCTTAATTCAAAACGGGCCGATGCTGTTATCCAGCTGGCCGCAAGGCTGGCAGCGTTCGTTACCAGAACTACTGGATGAAAGGTCTGTTGAAGCAAGCATGAGGGCGCTGGGATATTTTTGGATGAGGTTTATTTTGATTAACTCACCGGAAGATGTTGTTCTTCGTTGGCAATTCAAATTGGAAAAGCAACTTAGCGAAAACGCGGAAACAGCTAACTGGTTGGAAGCGGATCAACGAGATCTGGCGTATCGACTCACAAAAAAAATCGCAAAACAGGTTATTCCTCAATGGTTTCATTTGTTGAAATAAAAACAGACAATTTGCAGCTGGCACCTGGCTTAAAGGTGCTGAAAGCGAAAGATTATGCCAGTTATCTGGATTCGCAACACTTAGTTGAAGCCGCGAACTCCAAAGCTGAAAGCATCATTGCTAATGCCCAACAAGCCTACGAAACCGAAAAACAACGTGGTTATCAAGATGGCCTTGCACAAGCCAAGATTGAAAATGCGCAAACGATGGTTGAAACCTTAGCACGTTGTAATGACTACTATCAGCAAGTCGAAGAAAAAATGACAGGTGTGGTGTTAGAAGCAGTACGTAAGATCATCGATACCTTCGATGATGTCGATACCACGGTGAGTGTAGTTCGAGAAGCGTTGCAACTGGTGAGCAACCAAAAGCAGGTCATTTTACATGTCCACCCAGAGCAGGTTGTTGAGGTGAGGGAAAAGGTGGCTGGTGTATTAAGTGATTTCCCTGAAGTCGGTTACGTTGACGTGGTAGCAGATGCGCGCTTGAAAAATGGAGGCTGCATTTTGGAAACAGAAGTTGGGATCATCGACGCCAGTATTGATGGACAGCTGCATGCATTAAAGCAAGCCATGGTGAAGCAGCTCAGCGAGCGTAAAATTACGATTCATGAATAAACCTCAAAAACTCAGCACTTGCTGAGTTTTTTCATTTTAATGCCTTTAAACAAAAAAAATCCGACCATTTCTAAAATATTCACTGCCATAAATCCTTAAGAATACATCTAAGAAAGCTGCTTAGTTGATAAGTGTTGCAACCAAGCAGCGCCTCTAAAACAACAAAAATAGGATTATTTAGTCGAATGGCTAATGGATTTATAACTTCTTTACTGACAGATTTTGCCAGCCGCTGCCAATTGGAGCCGTTGGTTTTTGATGAGGATGATTGTTGCCATCTACTCGTTGAGCAAAACACAGCAATCACAATTCGTGCACAAGAAGATCGTGTGACGCTTATCGGGCTGATTTCAGGTAATAAACCGAGTGCTGATATTTTGCATCAACATATGAAAGATGCCTTAACGCAAGGCTCTCCAGCGGTATGCTGGGAGGAAGAGACCGGATATATCGGTTTCATACACCTGCCTCAGCAACTGCTAACTGCATCTTTTTTCGATGAGTCATTTGCGAATTTCATCGAGTGGTTAAAAAGTGCGAATACACAAGAAGTAACCAATAAAACAACCGAAGTACCGGAAACGAATACCACTCATTTTTCCACATTAAGGGTTTAAAACATGATCAGTTTTGGAAGTGTTAGCGCGTTGCAGGCTGCCATGCCGCAAGCTCGTAACGAGATACTTAACGAAGGTAAGCTGAGTATTGGTGGCAAAGAATACCAAATTAACGCAGCGACCCAAGAATTTACTCGCGCCAATCCTACGAATGGTGCAGTAGCGCGATTTTTTGAAGCGACAGGAAAACTGTTTCGCGAAGGTAGCCCACAATCGGTAGCGAAAGCCCTTACAAAAGCCGTATTTGATAATGAGCAAGGACAAGCTCAGCGTTTACAAGCTGCTTCTTCTGTTGAGCATGGACAAATGTTCTTCAAAGATGGAAGCATAAAAACCGCATCAGATGTCTTAAATGCCTTTGCGAAGTTAGACAGTAAATCAGTTCAGTCGAACTCTGCTGAGCTAAACCAGTTAGCAGAGCGAGCGATGACAGAGGCAATGTTAGAAACCGATTCTGGTAAAAACCTCACATCACTGATTGGCGAAAGTGCAGCGAAGTCGCTTGCTGGACGTGTAGTAAAAGACTACGGCGGTGGTGTATCTGCAGCGCAGAAAAACCCGGCAGGTAGCATTAATCAAATGCAAGCGGTGTTTGATATGGAGGTGATGCATCTTAAATCGGCGCAACGTCATATCGAAGGTCTAGCAAGCACCGATCTAAGCCAAGGTGTATACGCTGAAGGACTGGCAGAGGACGCGTTTAACAAAAGTGGCGTAACCAATAATGTTGAAAGAGCTACGGCGTGGATCATTAATGCTTCTAACTCTAAAGGAAACGATGCCGAAAATATTACGTCTTTACTGAAAGAATACGCGTCTAATGGTAAAGATTTATTGAATATGGAAAACTTAAAAGAGCTGCACACTCGATTGGTGCCTAATGTTGAGCGTGATTACCGAGGGCCAAATATTTCGGGTGGCACTTTGCCTTCAAGTATTGGCGGTGAGGGCATGTTAAAGCAGCACATTGAAGGCTTTTTGAAAGAGAACCCTGTAGAAGATAAAGACTTAGGTAAACATTTGTTCGCCGGAGTTATCGGGTACCATGGCTTTACCGATGGAAATGGTCGCATGGGTCGCATGCTATACGCGATAGCAGAACTTCGTAACGACTCGTTCAATCCTTTAGCTATGGATGCAGAAAATAGCCTTCACGGTATTAAGTGATTTTCTACTTCTATTTAATTTTCGGAGCGGCGATTGCCGCTCTTTTATTTTCCAGCTTAACCTTAATTTTTCTTCTCAATAAAACGGCTAATAGCAATAAAAATGAGACGTTGAAATAAAGTGTCGGTTTCTATCTCGCCATAAAATCTCTTTTATCCTTATTCGCTTATTTAAATGAGCCGTTATACCCAAGTGGCTTCGCTGCAATAAATATATCGATGTCACTTAGTTATAATAAATTAGACAGGACACAACATGGATACAGGAAAGATTAATATGCTTCTCTCTGAGCTAGGAGAAGTGCTGAACCTTGAGCGCGTGACAGCGTATGACGATCAAATGTGGTCACTGCATTTTGCTGAAAACAACAGTGTCGATGTTCTGCTCGTAGAGGAAAAAGGCGAGTTATTGATTTCCAAAAAACTGCTTATAGAACAAGATGATATTGCGCTAGATAAACTTCAAGTTTTACTTGAATACAACTTCTTGTATCGAGAAACAGGTGGTGTGCAGTTTTGTGTGAATCCAACACGCAAAGACGTTGTTCTTCAAGTTGCTATCGCGGCTGGAAGTGAACTCACCAACATTGCTAACTTAATCATTCAGTTGAATGAATTAGTTGATACTTGGGTACAGTTATTTCAAAACAACACGGTTGTAGATTTTAGCCAAACAGACGTACACGCATTTATTCAAGTTTAAGGCATCACACATGGTCAATATTAATACATCGCACATGCACTCGTTGAGTCAGTTAACGTCACATTTGGCGACACAAAATCAAGCTGACGACAAAGAGGTTCGAGCACACAACGGTAAAGATATTTTTGTTAAAGAGGGCGCACCAAAAAATAAAAGTATCAGCGCGCGTATTAGCCACCAGAATAAAGCGAAAGATATTGTAGTGAACCTGCTTACTAAGCAGGGTATTCCTAAAGATGTTGCGAAGCTCATGCTGAAAAATGTGTTGAACGGTGAAAACAAGTTAACGCTTGGGAGCCTGAAAAATCTTGAGAGATTGTCGTCTGGTTCTAGCTCAAATTGGCCCACTGCACAAACGGCAGCCTCATCTTCCAAAACCAATAAAGCTTCATCGAGTGCCGCGCTTATCAACGAACATAAAGCCAACCTTCAAAAGCTTGGTGATTTTGCCTGTACGGACTTAAATACGTTCGGTGTTAAGGGGTCACAGTTTTATGAAACAAAAGGAAAGCCACGACTAAAAGAGCTTCACGCGGATCAAGCGCGAATCATGCAAGATCACAGAGCGACGATGTCCGCAAACGGAGTTCAAGCTGCAGCACAAAGAGGAACCGCACCGCAATTAAGCACTCTACAGAACATTGCTAAGGCAGTACAAACCGCGAAAGCCGGCTGCTGTACTACATTTGCCTTTGCTGCCGCCGCTGAGATGATTCAAGGCATGTCAGGAACACCTGAAAGTGAACCCAAAGTAGAAGTGGTTGCGTTTAAAAAGGGTCATTCAGGTACACACCTTTATGTACTGGTTGGTCGACAAGAGGAGAGCGACATAAAAGATCCATCAACGTGGAGTAAGGATGTGAAAATTGTTGACCCGTGGGCGACATCTGCATTCGGTGCACCAATGTTTGGAGATGCACAACGACCACCTGTTTCGAATATGTTCCCGCCAACAGAAGTCATTTTTGATAGCCATAAACTGGGTTAGTCACTCTGCAAAAGAAGTGAGCAAATACATCATGCTAAGCATCTAACCTTTATTGAAAGAGCAGCTCTGAGCTGCTCTTTTTTATTACTCTGGCAACTCGATTTTAGAGCGAGGTTTCTGCGGAAAACCTCACAATGAAGGCGAAAAAGTGACAAAAATAAAGCCATTACCGACATCGTTCAATCTGCAATCGTTGTTCAATAGAGTTATTGAAACAAAAGGAAAAAGTTATGAACACGATTCAACAACTGCTCTTGGAGTTTTGCCAACTCAATGAGTTGCCCGAACTGAATTTTGAAGAAAATGAACGTTGTCAGCTACTGGTCGATGATCGCTACATGTTGTATTTCATCGCGACAGATACGGATGATTTGATGTTGTCTGTAACGTTCGGAGGGTTAGAAAAATCCGGTGAACAACGACTAAAAGGTTTAGAGCTTCTTGCTCATGCTAACTATCAAGGAATAGGTAGTGGCAGCCTCGCACTTGCTTTGGCTCCAAACGGTCGACAGCTTGTCTTAGCAGGACGTAAACCCGTTGAGCATCTAAATACGACGAACCTTACCGCTTGGTTTCACGAAGTTATTGAACAGGCCGAGCTGTGGCAAGCGCGTTTCGCAATGTTGGATCAAGCGATTCCAACCACCTCTAATCATGAACAAGCTCATGTTCAATCACTTCGTGTGTAGGAGAGAAAAATGGTTAATACAACACAAAAAATCAGCCAAAGCCCAGTACCTGATCTAGAACAGTTTCGTGCAGTTGCTGCACAAAAAGATGACCGAGTGATCAGTAAAAGAGGTGAAGTAAAAGAACCTTCCACATTCCACAAAGGTCATAAGTTTGCTTCTATTCACGAAGGCGTATTGAGAAGCAAATACACTAAGTTTTTCCAAGAAAACATCAAAACTCACCTTGATTTAAAGCAGGCGCTACTTAAGCAAGAAAAACCTGAGGTTGCGCTGTTGGCATACTCCCTAGTGAGTCCTTCAGGCTATCGCGGTGAGCCACTTACTGAGCGTAAAATCTTAGAAGTTGTCAGCCTATTGGATGAAATAAAAGTGAGCAGCGATGCGTACCAGCAGCTTAAAAATACGTTTGATGCGATCAGCAAAGATCCGCGTATGCAGGTGAGTTTAGAAGCCCAGTATCCAGGAAAAATGGATGGCTTCGCTGCTGAACTGTTACAGATGGGCAAAGAAAAGCTAAAAGGTTCTGGTGTGAACGCCGTTATTAACTTGGCATTACCTGGTGTTGGCTTATTGATTTCTACAGGTCGAGAGCTGCACAAAGCGGCCGTAAATGGTGATGCTGAGGCTTACCATCATCAGTTAGAACAAATTTCACAGCTGCCAGGGCGAGATCAACGTCTTTCTATGCCGATGCAGCAAACCTTGGCTCAAGGTCATGCGATACTGTCGGCTGAAGGTGGCATTGGAGCTACGTTAGGTATGGCGACGGGGAGCCTGGGCACGTTCGGTGTTAGCTCTGTAGCAACGGTGGGCGTCACACCGATAGCAAAAGAGGCAATCGGTTCTGCGGCAACGACTGCTATCATGAGCGGCGGTGGCTTTGTGGCGAACCAAGCTGGGGCATACGGGTTAAATACGGAAGTAAAAGAGCAACTTATGCAAGGCGAAATGTCTGGTGTTTTACCTAGACTTGAAGTTTCCAATGCAAAAGGAGACTTTACCTTCAGTATGCAAGATCCGGCTTCTGTCCGCGCATTAATGGCGTACCTTGGCCCTAAGGAGGATACTGCAATGACTTCTCCTCAAGCGCCTAAAGAGGCACAAGAGATGGAAGCCGCTCGATTAACACTGAAAAAGATGTTGGGTTCAGAGCCAAGTGAGCACTTGGTTCCTGACGTAGATTCTATCTTGAAGCTAAGCCCAGAGGATGCACCAAGTAAAACCGAGTCTATTGCTAACGGGGCGTTTAAAAAACTGTTAGGAGAAGATTGGGATTGGCTCATGCCAGCTGTTCGAGCGATTGATAAAGGGGAAGCAAGTAAAATAAACGAAAAGCTAACCTACAAGCTCCCCCTAGATGCAGCAAACGGACGAGTTTATCTTGATAAATGCCCAAACCTGAGTGACGTCCAATTAGATGCGCTAGAAAAACTAGGCTCACCAAGTCAATTGCGATTGATGTACTTGGCAGAAGGCTGGGTGTAATTTCAAATGGTAAAGTAGGGAGTAGGTGCTGCTCCTTACTTTATCTACCGTCAGCGTTCCTTTTTGGGGCTGGCTAATATCGGTTTAATTTAACTTTTCGACTGAAGAAACAAACACACAAGTGTCAACGTTATACCAACCCAACCAATGAAAGAAATTTCTTCCCCAACAATCGCAACTGCTAGTGCTGCTGCGATAACAGGTTCAAATAGCGTGAGTATGCTAGCTCCACTGGCTGTAACAAACCGTAGCCCAAACCCAAAAGCGACGTAACCTAACCCCATTGGAATCAAGGCCATGTAGAGCATGACCGCCGTATTAGTTGACGATGCAAATAGATTATCACCCGTGATGAAAAGTGTTGGTAGAAGCAAAACTCCACCAATACCAAAAACACTTCCCATGGCCGTTTGCGATTCAATGCCGTGGTCAATCATAGCCTTTACTCCCCATGAGTAAATGGCGTACGTCAAACCTGCCAATAGGCCAAGTAATACACCCCAATGCTTCATATCCTGATCAAATAAGCTATTTGCGGATGACTCAGAAGCCAGCAACAAGGTAATGCCAATGACCCCGATTGCGAAACTCATCATCCAGCGCTTGGTTATGGTCTGATTTCGGCTAAAGAGACACTCTAACAAAGCAGAAAAGAAAGGAGCAGTGGAGATAGAAATAACCGTACCAATAGCCACACCAGCGAATCGCATTGATGAATAAAAAGCCAGTGGGTAGGTGGCTAAGGCGATAATACTAATCAGTAACGTTTTCTTCTTATGTACGACTTTTCGAAAATCTCTCTTCAGTGACTTCGCAGATAGACATGCTTGCATAAACCCACCAATACCCATAGAAAATGCGCCAATGGCGAGAGCACTGACATCCGGTGCCAAGCTGGCAGCGGTGCCCGTCGTTCCCCACAGGGTTGAAGCAAAAAGTATGGATAAAGTTCCTAATTGATAGTCGGTGAAATGTTTTTTTAACACTGTAATTTCTACCTAGTGAATGGCTGTTTTAGGGTAGAAAGAATAAAAGAAAGCGATAGAGATTTTTGTGCTGAAAAGACGGAATACTTGTTCCAGAAGACTATTTTAGTGACTATCGGGAAAACTCTCTAGGAGACATACCAAAATGCATTGAAAACCGTCGACTAAACGCGGAAAGGTCACTATAACCAACTCGTTCAGCTATCAACTGAACTGGAAGGTCTGTATGAGTCAGTAGTGCTTTGGCTTTTTCCATACGTTGTAGTGTAATGTACTTATGGACGCTCACTTTTAGCTGCTCTTTAAAAAGCTTTTTAAACTGCGTCGGACTCAAGCAAGCGGCATTCGCTAATGAGGCAATGGTGAGTGGCTGATCAAGCTGCTCCGCGATCACAACCTGTACATCTCGAATACGCAAATCCACGGAGCGAGACCGCTTTTGCTGCTCCAGCAACAGATAGAAGGTTGCAACCATTGAGTTTTCAATTTCATCATTAACCTGATACTCAAGTTGCTTTTCGACAAACTGGATAAAGCTCAGTAGAGGCGGGCTAATCGAAAACACAGCCACACTATTATCCATCAAATGAGTGGGCAAAGTGGTCATATCCGCAACAATAAAGCGTGATGACTCTTCGGCATTAAACCCGTGAGCACAACTTTTGGGGATGACTATGCAGTCGCCAACCGCCACCTTTCCGACATAGCTATCCATATCAATATGTATGTTGCCCTGGAGAGGAAGCACCAGTTGATGATAATCACTATGAGTATGTCGGCTCATACGTTTCGTGTAGGAGCGAATGCTTAAGCTAGATTTCATAAAAACAACATACAGTTAAAGGATACCGCATTATAGCGTTGAAAGTATCGAGGTTGAAAGCTGGGCAGTTGTAAGCCCAGATCTTGAATGGGATGTGGTTTGTCAGTCCGCCTCGGACTCTAACGAGGCCAACCAACGAAGCACTTCCGCAGTTGCTTCAATAAGATCGCTTGGGATGTACTGGTCGACGTTGCCGTCGGCGTATAGTGCACGAGCAAGAGGGACTTTTTGCATCACAGGAACGCCTTCTTCTTTAGCGATTGCGACCATACGTTTGGCTACCGCATCGGTTTCCATCAAAGTGATGACGGGCAGGGGCGTTTCGCCTTTCTTGTAATAAAGGCCAACCGCGATATGTGTTGGGTTTGTAACTAATACATTAGAACGTTTAACGTTTTCGCGCTGATTGGAGGCTTGTAGCTCTTGGTGCAACTGACGACGTTTGCTTTTTATTTCTGGACTGCCTTCCATCTCTTTGTATTCGCGCTTCACTTCGTCCTTGCTCATTTTGAGCTTTTTCGTGTGATCAAATTTCTGGTACGCAAAATCTGCGGCAGCGATGACGATGAAGCCTACCGAAGAGATAATCATTAATTGTTTAATCATGACGCCAGTAATGGTCGGGACACATTCTAGCCCACAAGTTGGAATTTGCATTAAAGCGTTGATGTTACCGCGTAATGTCACCCAGATAATGCAGGAAAGAAGAGAGACTTTAAGGATCGACTTGATAAACTCAATCACACTCTTAAGAGAAAAAATGCGTTTGGCCCCTTCGACGGGATTGATCTTTTTGATGTCGGGTTTAACGGATTCACCACTAAATAGGAACCCGAACTGCCCCATATTGGAAAAGATGGCGACGAGTGCAGCAACCAGAATAATCGGAGCGAGTAGATAGGCAATTTCTTTTGCGATGGCGATAGCGACATCGACTAGCGCATCTTGGAAACCCTGATAAGCAAGCTTACTTGGTAGGAGAATAAGCGCTGAGATGTGCGACATGTAATAATCGGCGAACGCAAACAGTACAATTATGAGCGCCAAAATTAATGCAGACGATACGATTTCTTGGCTTTTGGCAACCTGACCTTTCTGCCGAGCATCGCGTAACTTTTTTGCGGTGGGTTGCTCTGTTTTTTCTGCACTCATAAAGAATCCTAAGCGTTATTGCCAAATGGTATTGAGTTGTTCTGCGAATCGGGTAATGCCGTAAAACTGTACTTCAAAGTGATCCATCATTATTCCGAGATACACGATCAGTAAAACACTCGCGATGGCACTTTTTATTGGCATGGCAAGGAAAAAAACATTCAATTGCGGTGCAAAACGACTGATAAGCGCCAGACCAAACTCAGCAAGAAACATTGCCAACACTAGTGGAGCGGACATCAACACACCAAGCCACATAAGCTGTTCAAATTGCGCGTAGAAGAAGCTCACCCATGCGTCGCTAACGGTTGGGAAAAAGTCCACGATCGGCCAAGATGTATAGCTTTTGAATAACGCATAGATAAAAGTGACAAAGCCCCCGCCAGAGAAGAACAGGGTAATCAACGTTTGGGTCAGCAATACCGCTGTTGGTGTGGATTGTGAGCCTAGCGTTGGATTAAACATACTTGCCATGGCAGCACCACGTTGGTTGTCGACCAGAAAACCGGCCGCTTCTATCGCCCAAAAGGGGATAGCAGCAACAAACCCGATCAATAGCCCAATTAATACCTCCTTACCCAAAATCACTATCAGCCAAATGCCGTCGGTTTCTGCGGGCAAGCTTTGCTGATTAATCATCGGAAATATAAACAGCGCGAGTGAGCAAAGCACACCATTTCTCACCATGGTGCCGCCTAGCATTTGCTTGCTCAAAATAGGCAAAAAGATGAAGCATGCCATTAACCGAGGTAACGTCAGGCTGTACAAAAATAAAGCCTGGTGTAAGTCGTGATAACTCATCGTATTTGAGGAATTTTATCCATGGCAAGCGAGGCGAAGGCGTGGAGCTCTGCCCCTAGCCATTGCGTTGTGACGAACAGCGTAATAATGACCGCGATAAGCTTGACCACAAAGCCTAACGTTTGTTCTTGGACCTGAGTTAACGCCTGAATAAGCGACACCAATGTACCAACCAATGCTGCGACTAAAATCGGCGGTAATGACAAGTACAACACTAGGGTTAATGCTTGAGTCGTGAAATGAATGATTTCAGCAGAATGCATACTTTCTCCGTGATTAACCGTAACTCAACACTAAGCCGTGGGTGAGCTTTGTCCAGCCATCAAGCAAGACAAAAAGCAACAATTTGAAGGGGAGGGAAATCGTCATTGGCGATACCATCATCATCCCCATCGCGAGTAGGATATTCGACACAATTAGGTCAATAGCGATGAACGGTAAGTACAACAGAAAGCCAATTTCAAAAGCGCGAGTAAGCTCGCTGACGGTAAATGCGGGCAGTAAGAGCAATAAGCTGTCCGACTCTAAACGGTCTACGTACTTCTGTGGCCACAATGTGCGTGCAGCATCAGTGAAGAATATGGCTTCGGTTTCCCGAATATGCTTTTTCAAAAATTCTCGATAAGGCTGTAAACCGCTTTCAATGAGGCCTTCTACACTTGCAGAATCTTCAAGGGAGATATCATGCTGCTTTACGTAGTCGTAGGTTTCAAACCCGACGGGAGCCATGATGAAAATTGACAAAATAATAGCCAATCCGTAAAGCGCCATATTCGGCGGAATTTGCTGTACACCGAGAGCGTTACGCAACAGTGAGAATACAACGGCGAGTTTCACAAACGACGTCGCCATCATGGCGATAAATGGGATCAGTGCCAGCAGTGCTAAGCTGACAATGAGATTGAGCTCGTCGGGTAATTGGATCATGCTGGCTCCTGCGTGCCACCGAACAGCTCCACTACGCGCACACCTAAATGTTCGTTAACATTAACCAGTTCACACTCACCAATGATTTTGCCGTTGGCACGCAATGTTACCGGCTTAGATACAGGCTGGTTTAGCTCGAATACGTACCCTGGCTGAAGCTGGTTAAGCTGCTCTAGCGTGATGGTTTGATGGCCGATATCAAACGTGAGTTCCACAGGCAGTTGCTGGTGGTCGGTTAACATTTCTGAAGTGTTTACGTCATTCATATTGGTTTCTTTTTCAATAATGTGAAGAGTTTGGTCATCTAGCTGGCAGCGCCAGAGATTCTGGTTAGATACTTGAAAAATGGCTTGTTGCTTGGCGATGTAACCATCGTCAAAAAAGATGACATCTCCCAGCTCGAGCGAATTAAATTCGCTTAACGTTAAATGGGTCCTTCCAAGACTTAACCACACAGGTAAAGCGAGGTGTCGAGCTTGTAGAGCAGCGCTGTTTGGTAGCGCATCCAACAACACGTCTGATCCTTCGCTAACCCACAAACAAAGAGAGCCGTTAGGCTTATTGAGGGTTAACATTAAAGTATGCTCTTGGGCCAGGCTCGCCTCTAACGGCTGTAGTTGACTAAGAATGGGTAACTGACCAAATAGCGCTTTGATTGCCTCACTATGCGGTTCTATCTGTGAGCTCAAAAGTGCTAACTGGAGGGAGTTAGGTAGGGACTCAAACGCAGTAGCATTTAAGGTCGATTTCAGCCAATGTTGGAGCTGCGCGCGAGAAAAGTCTACTTGTAGGGTTTGCCCTCCGATCAACGTGGTTAAACGGAACCCTTCAAATGAAGGGATTTGAGCAACAGTAATCGATACGCTCTGACCATCAGTCCCTTGGAAGTGGCACTGTTTTGCACAAAGTTGATTGCTGAGCGCGATACTTTCTGCATCCACTTTGGGTATTATTAACGGCGTCATAGGTCATTCTCCGCTTGCCATTCTTCATACACGCTGCGTTGTTGGCGTGAGTGTTGTTGTTCATGTTGTTGTTGATCGAGCTGTTGAGTTTGTTCGCTGATCGCTAAGCGAAGTGGCTGCTCACCGCAGAATCGGTTTAGCCGTTCAGCAAGATCTTGTCTAGCTTGCTGGCTAATAATGGAAAGGGCATGCTCTTGTCGAATCGTCACGCTATACCCTTGAGCGTCCAACTTGATGTGGATTTCGCCACCTTTTAATTGTCCTTCACTTAGAAACAGCCGAACCTCTTTGTTGTCCGATGCGGTTGGCAGAGCAACATAGATTTTGTCCACCAATTGCTGGAGTAATTGGTTTACGTCTCGCGTTGGGCTTGGTTGAGCCTGCGAAGCAACACTTTTTAGGATGACATCGCCTTGTGTTACCGCACTTGCAAAGGGTTGAGAAGGTACTTTTTCTTCATCCGTTTTCACGGCGACTAGTGCGCTTTTCGTCTCGATTTTTTCAAGGGGCTTGGTTTCAGGCAGGCCATCAGTTTGGTCTGATCGTTTGCCTGTATTCTGTAGCGGCGGAGTTGCACGCTTATTGTGCGCTGTTTCAGTTTGCTTTTTCGTTAAGCCAACAATGTTAATCCCATCTTGAGCGAGCTCTGTCGCTGTCGCATTTTGGGGGAGCAAGCCAGATTCAAGCGTAGAGAGATACTCCGGCGAGGTATGTTTATCCATCGGCGTCGGTTTATCATCTTTCAAATGAGCTTGAAAGTGAGGATCAACACGCTCGGTAGAAGGGGAGCTTAGAACTGTGTCGCCATCGCTTTTTCCATCATGTTTAAGCAATTTATTGTTTTTGCTAATTATTTCTTCGCTATTTGCTGCGTCGTCTTGCGATTTCTCTATATCTCTCTTACTGACGACGTCACTTTGACCTTTTAAAGTGGAGATGTTTTTGTCAGCGTTGGCTTCTTGGTTCGATAGGTTAAGTTTCTTATCTAGACCTTGAGATGTCTTATGCCTTAGCGGTATGTCTTCTTCGCCAGTATGATTTTTTTGGGGATTCCCAACGATAGACTCCTTTCCCTTGCTAGGCTTCTTCGTCATTGCATGCTCGAATTGTGATTGAAGCTCGGCCTCCTTCTCGAGAGGCGCTTGTTCCGGCGTTGATTTGTGCAGCGTATTCGATGTTTCAGTTGTTGGGGTAATGCGCATAGTGAACCTTTAGATAATGTCGACAGTGCGAAACTCTTCCTGTTCGAGTTCTTCTTGGTATTGCCTTTCTCGCGATTTTTCCGCGACTTCTTGTTGCTGCAACTGAACGAATTTTTCTTTGGTTTTATGGGCTTGTCGCGCCTCTTTTTGCTTTTCTTTAAGTGCCGAGCGTTCGATTTCAAGCGCTTGTTTTGACTCGGCCACACGTTGTTTAAGTTCGGCTTCTCTCTCTCTTAACAACGCGACTTCTTGTCTTAATGTTTCTAGCTCTTTGAGAACGAGCGTTTGTTGTTTTGCTTTAGCAAAACGTCGCTCTTCTTCTTCCTGGCGCCAAACGTGATAGTCCGCGACAGAACGTTCGGCCTTTTGAACCTGTGCTGCGGCGTTTGACACTCGGTATTCTTGACGCTTGACGGCTTTATCCGCACGGTCAGCGCGAATTTTTTTGATTTCTAATAAGCGTTCTATCATTGTTTCGCCATCCCTTTAAGTTGAGCGATAGCGCCATCAAGATCGCTTGGTTCATGAGTGCCTTGGCGTAAAAAGGCGCGTATATCATCACTTTGTGCAATGGCCATATCCGCTCGGCTATCTGCGCCATGTTGGTATTCGCCAATTTTGATTAGCAGTTCAACTTCTTCATACTTAGCTAACATTTCGCGAATATGAGCAGCAGACGCCTGATGATCGGACTCAACGATTTGATTCATCACTCGGCTTGCTGAGCGAAGTACATCAATGGCGGGATAATGGTTCATTGCCGCAAGTTTGCGCGAGAGAATGATGTGCCCGTCTAAAATTGAGCGAGTTTCATCCGCGACAGGCTCCGTCATGTCGTCACCTTCCACCAACACGGTGTACAGTGCTGTAATTGATCCTTTGTCTGATTGTCCAGCTCGTTCCATCAGCTTTGGCAAAGCGGCAAAAACAGAAGGCGGATAGCCACGTCGTGTTGGTGGCTCGCCTGCGGCTAGTCCAATCTCCCTCTGTGCGCGGGCGAAACGCGTTACAGAATCCATCAGCAGTAGCACGCGTTTACCTTGGTCACGAAAATATTCTGCGATAGAAGTGGCAACAAAGGCGGCTTTGGCGCGCTCCATTGCTGGGCGATCAGAGGTAGCGACCACTAAAACCGATTTGGCCATTCCTTCTTCGCCTAGGTCATGCTCAATAAACTCGCGCACTTCGCGTCCACGTTCACCAATCAAAGCGAGAACGGTCACGTCAACTTCTGCGGAGCGAATCAGTTTTGCCAGTAGGGTACTTTTACCCCCGCCAGCCGCTGCAAAAATACCCATGCGCTGACCTTCACCACAGGTCAGTAGCCCATCAATGGATCGAACGCCAAGAGAGATTGGCTTTTCAATCAGTTTACGTTGCATTGGTGGTGGTGCATCGCGATAAACAGGATACCAAGCGCTTGGTTCTTGACTTTGCGTACCATCGAAAGGACGTCCAAGCCCGTCAAGCGTTGTACCTAACAGGTGGTCGCCAACACCCACTTCGTGCATTTTACCCATTGGGCTTACTTCTGTATTTGAGGAAATCCCAAACATATTTCCTAACGGAGTGAGCAAAGCGTGATGCTGCTGGAAGCCAACCACTTCCGCTAACAAAGACAGAGTTTGATCGGGATTACGCAACTCACACAGTTCACCTACACGAACGCCAGGGACGACAGCTTTGATAATGGTGCCGGTGACTTGTGTCACGCGCCCGCGAATTTGGATCAAACGCGTTTGTTTAATCGCAGATTGTTGGATATCAGTGATGTATGAGAAATCGTTCAAGGTAAAAATATGCGCAATGATTGATGCTGAGAGGATAGAAAGTATAAGAATCAATTTATAGTGAATATCAGTCGGGAGTTTTTAGAAAACTGAAAGCGCACTAAAAAAACACGTCTGATTTTGACAGCTTCAACAAAGCGCACTTCCTATAATTCGCCTGTATTGTGCGGAAGGAGTGCAAGTGAATGAGTATTATCAACAATCATATCGCAACAAATCCAAAGTTTGATGCGTCTATCCAAAACGGGTTGGAATCGTCTCGTCCCGACGTTTCACAAAAAGGCAATTATCGCGGTGAAACCGTCCGTGTTCACAATGCCACACAATCACTTTTTGATGCGATGGAAGAACTCACTTCACTCGGTTCCGAAAAAGCAGAGAAAGATCTGACCAAGCGCAAAGTGAAAGACAGTGGTCTTCGAGTTAATGAAGCGCACGAACTCGTTTCTGACTATCTGCGAAAAGTCCCTGATCTTGAAAAGAACCAAAAGATCAAAGATTTGGCTACAAAAATGGCGGGAGGGAATATCTCGACCATCGCTCAATTGCAAGTCTACTTGAATGGGTTTTCCGAGGAGAAAAGCCATCAATACCTTGCGTTAAAAGCCGTGAAAAAGTTTTTGAGTGCGAGTCCAGAAAGTAAACACCTACTAGCGCTGATTGACCAAGCACTTCTAAGAATCGAGCAAAACCCAGATACATGGTCTCAAATTGATACGGAAATCCGTGTCTCAAATTTTGCTGATGAATACAGCCAAGAGCAAGAGTTTAGCTCTTTGCATCAGCTGCGCGGCTTCTACCGCGATACCGTTCATAGTTATCAAGGGCTCGGCGCTGCTTATCAAGATGTGGTGGCGCGCTTTGGTGAGCAGGAGGTATCGACCGCTGTTGACTTTATGCTGCAAGGCATGAGTGCAGATCTTAGTGTTCAAGGTAGCAGTATCGATTCGGTTAAGTTGCAGTGGTTGATGTCCGATATGCAAAAACTCAAAACTCTAAATACGTTGCAAGATCGTGTGAGTCAACTGTTCCAAATGTTTAAACCGGAAAGGACGAATTATGGCTTATCAAGTTTCTAATTTGATGGCTGATGTGATTGCGTTGGTAGAGCAGCGATGGGTAAGCAGTGATGAGATATGGAAAGTGGCCAACGCAATGGAATTGACGGCGGTAGAACAAAAAATCGATTTTTTTCGAGAGTTCCATAAGTTAGTTCGCGCAATCCCAATTGACGTATTCGCCGATGAAGAACAACGACAGAATTTAATCCAAGCGGTACAAAAGGCGCTAGACGAAGCCATTGATATAGAAGAAGAGGAAGCGTGGGAAGATGAGTTGGATTGATGCATCCGTCGATGAATTTTGCCGAGGAATGGGGCTCGATGCCGTCGATTTCTCATCAGCTGGACGGGTGCAGCTGGATTTTGAGCAAAGTGGTACGCTGTATATTGAGCGACAGGGTGAGCAGTTATTCTTGATGTTGTCTCGAGCGTTATCTTGGCATCAAACTAGTGACATGATTCAAAGTGCACTGTGTTTGTGTCATGCCGATCAAGGCTGGCCTTTCGAAATTAAAACCGGCTTGTTAGATGAACAAACTCTGGTTTTTTCAGCAAGGCTAAAAGGAGAAGAAGTAACACTTCCGACCTTAGAGCAAGCGTTTACGCTTTTGGCTCGTCTGCATAACGATGTGGCAGGCTCATGACTCGAGTCAGCACTTTAAACGTAGGCATCGAAGCCTTTACGCATGTTACTCATAGTGAAGTTAAGGCCGATTTCCCAGAACGATTTCAATTGCTTCCTGATGGGCAGGCGGTCGCTACACATTTAGAGAAGCTCTATGACCTCCGGCCTTCAGACCAATATCTCATCGCGTTAACTAAGCCCAAGCTGCTGCACTCAGAGTTGTTGCGTCCAGAAAAGTACCGCCAACAGTTCGATGAAACGTTGGCTCAGCTGCAAGTTCTTGCACAGGACTCAGGCTCCGTTTCTTTTATCAAAGCATCCGAAACGCTACAAAGTACACAACTTGATCAGCGTTACCTCACTATGGCGCTCAATCTCCTTATTCAGGTCTAACCAACATGTTGAGATCCAAAGACATTGAACTCTTACTTGTTCACGCTGCGCTACAAGTTCAATACCAAAAGCCAGAGCATGCCATTTCTATTCTCGATGCGGTTCTAGAAATAGAACCGCATCACAAAGAGGCGATGCAAACACTTGCTGTGGCGTGTTTACAAAGTGGTCGATATACCCGGACGATTGAGGTGTGTGAGCACTTATTAAAATCCGACCTTCATCCTGACTCGGCAGGACTCTGGTTTTGTTTAAGCCAAGCGCGTTGGAAACAAAATGACGTCGATGGGGCACGCCAAGCGCACCGACGCTATCTGCAATCTTTAAATAGTGAATCACATGAATAAGTTGATCGATATTCTAAACAAAGTAGGGCAACGCAAAGACATCATGCTTGCGGTGATGTTACTCGCGATCGTCTTTATGATGATATTGCCACTTCCTACCACACTGGTGGATGTGCTGATTGGCACCAACATGAGCATTGCGGTGGTGCTGCTTATGTTAGCGATTTACATCACCACGCCACTTGAGTTCTCTGCATTTCCTGCGGTGCTATTGATCACGACATTGTTTCGTCTGTCTTTATCTATCACGACAACCCGCTTGATCTTGCTACAAGGCGATGCTGGTCAAATCGTTTATACATTCGGTAACTTCGTTGTGGGCGGTAACTTAGTGGTCGGTATCGTTGTGTTCCTGATCATTACCATTGTTCAGTTTATGGTGATCACCAAAGGCTCAGAGAGGGTAGCAGAAGTTAGTGCGCGCTTCTCACTCGATGCGATGCCTGGTAAGCAGATGAGTATTGACGGTGACATGCGTGCTGGAGTAATTGACGTACACGAAGCTAGGCACCGACGATCACTGATTGAAAAAGAAAGCCAAATGTATGGCTCGATGGATGGCGCGATGAAGTTCGTTAAAGGCGACTCCATTGCTGGTCTGGTCATCATTGTGGTCAACATCTTAGGTGGCGTCACGATCGGGGTAACGCAAAAAGGCATGAGTGCTTCTGAAGCACTTGAGTTATTTGCGATTTTGACCGTTGGTGATGGTTTGGTGTCGCAGATCCCGGCACTCTTTATCGCGATTACCGCCGGTATTATCGTGACGCGTGTTTCTCATGAAGACTCTTCTGATCTTGGATCGGATATTGGTGGGCAGGTGATTGCTCAGCCACGAGCACTTCTTATTGGTGGTGTGCTTTTGGTGCTGTTCGCACTCATCCCTGGGTTTCCAAAAATCACTTTTCTGGTCTTGGCCGCCGTGGTTGGTGGTGGTGGTTTCTTCCTTTTCTATCAACAGAAAAAACAAGCGGAATCAGATAGCACCGACTTATCAAGCTTTGTTTCGCAAGGGGCCGGTTCGCCAGCAGCGAAGCCAAGCAAACCTACGCCTTCTAGAAACAGTAAAGGTAAGTTAGGTGAGCAAGAAGAGTTCGCCATGACGGTCCCGCTGTTGATTGATCTTGACGCGAGCCTTCAGGAAAGCTTGGAAGCGGTCGCATTAAATGAAGAGCTAGCAAGGGTGAGGCGCGCACTATATCTCGACCTCGGCGTGCCTTTCCCGGGTATCCACCTGTGTTTTAACGAGGGGATGCAAAATGGCGAATATTTAATTCAGTTACAAGAAGTTCCGGTTGCACGAGGACGAATTGTAAAAGACCAACTCTTGGTGACAGAAGGGAATGAGCAGATCGACTTATTAGGCGTGCCTTATGAGCAAGATGAAGATTTTCTACCTGGTATTTCTAGCATTTGGGTGGCACAGAGTTATGAGCAAAAACTCGTAGCCAGTCATGTCGGTTTTCTCACACCCGACAGGATTTTAACGTACCACTTGTCTCATGTTCTCAAGGAGTACGCACAAGACTTTATTGGTATTCAGGAGACGCGTTATCTGTTGGAGCAGATGGAAGGCAGTTATTCGGAGCTAGTCAAAGAGGCCCAGCGTATTGTTCCGTTGCAAAAAATGACGGAAATCTTGCAACGCTTGGTTTCTGAAGACATTTCTATCCGAAACCTTCGCGTGATCTTGGAAGCGATGGTTGAGTGGGGCCAAAAAGAGAAAGATGTTGTACAGCTGACGGAGTACATTCGTTCCAGCTTAAAACGTTACATTTGCTACAAATACGCAAGCGGACAAAACATGTTGCCCGCTTACTTATTGGATCAAAATCTCGAAGACACAATACGCAGCGGTATTCGTCAAACCTCAGCAGGGAGTTACTTGGCGTTAGACCCGTCAGTAACGCAACAATTTGTCAGTGATGTGAAACAGACCATTGGTGACTTAAGCCGCATGCCGAATAAACCTGTGCTAGTTGTGTCTATGGATGTACGCCGATATGTGCGAAAGCTTATTGAATCGGAATACTACGATCTGCCCGTTTTGTCATTTCAAGAACTAACCCAGCAAATCAATATTCAGCCACTTGGAAGGGTGGGGATGTAATGAAAACAAAACTAATACTCTCGCTGGCGCAAGCGGGGATCGAAGTGACGCCATACTTTTGGCAACAAAGTGAAATTCAACTTGGTTATCGAATTGAAGTTGAAGGCTTAGAGCTCGTTTTTCGGGTGGAGGACGGTGAAATCATCATCGTTCTTCTGAAACGCGTTCGTCCAAAATTGGGGTTGAGTAACCCCTTTGCCGGCTTATTTCTCTTGGCTGAACATGCCATTCAACTTTATCCCTCCGATTGGGTCATTCGCGGCAACGTCGATGTGTTACGTGGTAGCAACATGAGCAGCCAGCGATTGGCACAGTTCTATCTAAAAGCATGCGGTGCAAGCCATGATGAGCTAGACGACTGGTACTGTTTACGCCTAGCAGATTATAGACCTTTGAAAAAGTTGAAAAAGTAAAAACTCACGACTGTTACTGACAGCACCGATGAGATGACCCGCTTTAAGATAGGAATCAAGATGAAGCAACCGTTTACCGATGCGATTGAGAACGCTGAGCTTGCCATTAGAAAAGCTGAAGACAGAACCGATATTTTTAACGAGCTATTGGAAGGCTTAGGTGTTGGTCCTGTTGCGGGTGATGTTTTACTTGGCGGCATAAAAGCGCCAGTAAATACCATGAAACGTGCAGAGCAAGAGCTAATAGACGAAGTCCAGCGCCGCCGGCAACAACAAAATCAGCTACAAGGTACGTCAGGTAAACGCAGAAAGCGTCCCACAGTGATGCGCGGCATGATGATTTAGAGGTTTGGAAATGAAGAATATGAAAACGACTGGCTCTACGACAGGAGCAACAGACACAGCTGCGAGTAGTGCACCATTACCCACTTTCCAACAAAACTTGATAGAGGCATTTACCCCTGTACTGGGTGAAGCAGAGACTCAGCAACTTGCCTCTCTAATCTCTTCATTGCCAACTATCTCGGGACAAACGGAATCACAAAGCATCGCGCTTTATGTTGATACACTTGAAAACCTAAAAGCGAAAAATAACGCGTTTGCTGATATATCATTGACCGACACCGCATCTGTTTGGATAAAGTCGCTACAAAGTGCTAACTCAGATGGCGAATTAACCGCAGCCGAGTTTAATGCTCAAACAAACCAAACGCTATCAAATCAGTTTCAGGCTTGGTTTAGTAAGTTACTGACGGAAAACGTAGATAGCTCGTTATCTACTGAGTTTGTTAGTCAATTTAATCTGGGCACTCAGGGTAACCAAGCGGAGCAGATCGCCAACCTCTCCGAGACAGGTCTGGCTAACGCCACCAAAGAAATTTCTCTTTTTGTTGCAGTGCTTGCTAATCAAATGGGCTCCCGTGAAGTGAGAGATGCTTCTATTTCTTTTCTTCGCAATGCCTTTAGTAGCCTAGGTTCCGTTAATCTCGCGCAGCTGAAGAGCTCGGATTTTCTGTTGACTAAAGAGAGTTTCGCTCTTCAAGTCTCAGCTCAATTAAAAAGTAGTTTTCAAGGCATCGGTATTACTTTAAGCACCGATGACGCAAGTTCGCTAGCTAGCAGAATTACCTGGACTCCTGGTATTTCTAAACAGCAGCTTAAAGAAGCGTTAGATGAAATGGCCGCTCAAGTGAAAGGCCAATATAGCGCAGCTTATGGCGAGGCGAGTGGAACGAACAATCTAAAAGCAGCACTTAATACTGTCATTGGTGGAACTGAGCCTTTGACCCTTTCTAGTCTGTTCGCCAACTTCGCGGTGAGTTTAACAAATATAGAAATCGACGACTTTTACCAGGACAGCGCGATAGCCGATGTCCAAAAGACACAAATAACGGCAGCTCAAGTTAATTTGATCAAAGAAAACACCGAACGAGATATCCGATTACAGTTTGAAAAAATAGTAAAAGGTGAATCTACCGGGGCTTCATTTACTGAGCGATACGAGGCATTGCGCAAGAACTTAGGGGCATTGAAAGAGCGTCTACTCAATATCACCGATAAAGAGAAAGCGGATCGCGAGGTGAGAGCAGAGCACTCTCTAACGGCTCGTGATTTGTTGGCCGTTGTTGAGTCCAGCATTGGAGACCGTTTTGATGAGCAAGTGCTGCTTGCACTAAATGAGCGTCGTGTTAACCGTTTAGAGAAACGTAATGACCAGAAAGAGGCATTAGAGGATCTCACAATACAGCTTAAAGTTTTTGGTGTTGTGCAATCAAAAATTCACTCTACGCAAAGTGTTGATGGGGTTTATAAACCGGGATATCCAGAAAGTAACTTCAAAGCGAGTGACTTTAACTACAGCAATCAAACGGATTTTGAAGCTTCACCTGAGTACAAGTATTTGACGGATAATAAGATAACAAACCATCGAGACTTCCTTCAAACACAAGGTATTACTATCGGTGATGGTGCGTCGTACCAAGACGAAGAGAAGTCGAAAAAACTGTCTAATTTTTCTAGTTCTGTCAGTGCTAAATCCAAGTTGCTTAACGATGAAGTGCAAATCAAAACCACTGAGCTGAACGACACCAGTTCTCAATACAACTCGACCGTTGAAGCGATGAACAAGTTTGTTCAGAAGTACCACAGTATTTTACAAGAAATCCTACGAGCCATTTAAGGATAACCAACCATGACTAAAACAAACGCGACCGATCCATCCCAAATGCAAGCAGAAGAGCTGCTGTCTTTTCTGGAAGAGGGAGGCACGCTAAAAATGTTGCACGATGTGTCTCAGGACACCATCGAACATATTTATGCCGTAGGTTACAACTTTTTCCAATCGGGAAAGATTGAGCAAGCAGCGAAAGTATTTCAATTACTCAGCATGCTTGATCATTATCAGGCGCGATTTTTCATTGGCCTTGGCGCGGCTCGTCAGGAGTTGGGTGAGTATCTGCAGGCAATAGACGCCTACAGCTACGCAGCGCTAGTGGACGTAAATGATCCACGCCCACCTTTTCACTCTGCTGAATGTCACCTTAAACTGGAACAACTGACAGAAGCAGAGAGTGGGTTTTACAGCGCGAAGGAGATGTCTGCCGGAAAATCACAATATGCAGATTTGCATGAGCGTGCAGGCATCATGTTAGAAGCGGTGAGAAATAAAAAGGAGTAATTAGACTATGAGTTCTATTGCACTTGACCGCATCCAGACACAGGTTTATAGCCCTGAATCTGGCCAAGCCACGTTAGATAACGTGCAGAAAACGGCGTCTACAGCGACGCCTTCTGTGACGGTAGAAAACGTGAAGAGTAAAGATGCAGATGTACTGAACACCGGAAAAGTAAAAGTTCAGTTAGATGCACCTAACGCAGCTGTTAGTGACAAAGTGAATGATTTGACGCTAAAAGCCATGGCACAGCTGCAAAAGATCGTCGATACCATTGCAAAATCTCTCCATGCAGTTGCAGACCAAACAGGTTCGATTGCCGTCAAAATCATCGCAGGATCTGCTGATGATTTTGAAGTAGAGCTTGCTGCTATCACGGATAAACTGAAAAGTGCTCAAAACGAGCTGAAAATTCAGGAAGTGAAGGTCGCAAAAGCTAAGCACGAAAAAGAGATGGTGGAAAACCAAGACAAAATCAAAGAATCGGAAGCCGCTGCAAAAGAAGCCCAAAAATCAGGCTTAGCAGCGAAGATCTTTGGTTGGATCAGTGCGGTGGTTTCTATTGTTGTTGGTGCCGTAATGGTGGCAACGGGTGTCGGTGCAGCAGCCGGTGCACTTATGATCGCTGGTGGCGTCATGGGAGCAGTGAGCATGGCGTTGCAAGAGCCAGCCGTTCAAGATGCGCTAAAAGAAGCGGGCGTAAATGTCGATGTGTTAAACAAAGTCGTAATGGCATTAGAAATCGCCGTCGCGGTTATCGGAGCTGTTGTGACGTTTGGTGGTGCAGCAGCTGGCGGTATCGCGAAACTTGCAGCGAAAGGTGCTGGTAAGGTAGCTCAAAAGGTCACGGAAATCGCTACGAAAGCCGCTGCAAACATGGCGAAAGTGGCGGATATGGGCACAAAAGCTGCGACAACAACAGCGAAAGCGATTCGTTATGGCGCAGAAACCGTTGATCTCGCCGTCAACGTGGGTAAAGGCGCAACGGACAGTGTCCATGCTGCTAACAATGCTCACGTGACAGAGATTCAGGCTGATATCACAGACCTTCGAGCCAAAATGACGTTAAGCCAGGCTGTCATTGATAAGCTCAAAGAAGAGATTGGTAAGTTGATGGAAGACTTCCAAGAGTTGATGAGCCTCATCATGCAAATGATTCAAGCGAAAAGTGAAACTATGCAAACGGTGTTAAGCCGTCCTGCAACGGTATAAGGAGTTTATTATGCTAGATAAAGTAGGCGGAATGGGTCGTGGTGAACTATACGGTTTAGGCGATACCATAAAAACCAACAAAGCAGAAAAAGCGCCGGAAACAAAGCTTGAAGCGGGCGCCGTTAAAAGCCAAAGTGAGTCAGGTGTTTCTGGTGCAGCACGCTACCAGTTAGAGACACCTAAAGCTCCTACAGTGAGTAACCAAGCTCAAGTTGTTGCAAACCTAATGAGCGCTCTTGCACCGACGGTGAGCTCATTAATGAGCACAACGATGAAAGCGCTTAACGGTGAGGAGGTGATCAAGTCACCATCAGATGCGGTATCACAATCGTTGACGCTATTAACATTGTTGTATCAAGTATCAAAGCTGAGCCGTGAGCAGCAAGTGCTACAACGTGAAATTGCTGTTGAAGCAAACGTCGCGAGTTTAGAAAGCCAAGCGGCAGAACTCAACAACTCGGCAAGCGCAATGATCGCG
Source organism: Vibrio sp. Vb0667 (assembly GCF_033391095.1). NCBI lineage: Bacteria > Pseudomonadati > Pseudomonadota > Gammaproteobacteria > Vibrionales > Vibrionaceae > Vibrio > Vibrio sp. Vb0667. Next base: position 81,702 of record NZ_JAWPOL010000009.1, read on the forward strand.
ATGGCAGTCGTTTCGGGTGTATTAGCGGGTGCTACCGCAATTATTGGTGCCCTTGGTTCTTTCAAAGCAGGGAAAGAAATCAAGAATGAAATGGCGAGCAATAATGTACTGAAAACGCAAAAAGCTGGCTTCGATCAAGCAGAAGAGTTATTAAATAACAATAGCTTGTCTAAAACGCAGCAAGATCAGGTTAAGCGTGCGCACTCACTAGCGAAAGACAATATCGCAGACACGACAGCGCAGCTGACAAGTGGTGGCCGTAAGTTCGATAAGTTGATGAGCTCAAACCAAGCGAAGAACGCTATTCTTCAAGCTTTGGGCCAGATGGCAAACTCAGCATCGAATGTAGAGCAAACCAAAGCGCAAGCGCGCAGCAAAGATGATGAAGTACAAGCGACTCGCGCACAAGCAGCCAAACAGAAAGCCGATGAAAACATTGGTTTCCAAGAAGGCTTATTGAAAGAGCTACGTGACTTGTTCCGATCTATCTCAGATAGCCAGAACCAAGCGTGGCGAGCATCAGTCCCAACGGTGTAACCATCCGTTTCACTAACTACAAAGCGTTGTTTATACAACGCTTTTTTTATGGGATTCAAGTCTAAATGCTATTTATCAGTAGGTTAAGTTGATAAAAAAGTATATCTATAAATCAACCTCCAAGGATGAGAACTTAAACGTTATCAAATTGTTAACGATTGCTATACTTAAACGGTCATCAACACAAGTAAAAGGGATGTTCAATGTTTAAGTTTAAGCAAATCGCACTTGCGGCTTCTTTGGCTGCACTCACAACAGGCTTTTCTGCGTCTGCGGAGGAAACGTTTGTCACGATTGGTACCGGTGGCGTAACAGGGGTTTATTATCCGACTGGTGGCGCTATTTGTCGCTTGGTTAACAAATCGCGAGAAGAGCACGGTATCCGTTGTTCGGTAGAAAGTACTGGGGGATCGATTTATAACATCAACACTATTCGTGCTGGTGAATTGGACCTCGGTATCGCGCAATCAGACTGGCAGTATCATGCTTACAAAGGAACCAGTAAGTTTGAAGAAAGCGGGCCTTTTAAAGAGCTACGCGCCGTCTTCTCCGTTCATCCAGAACCGTTTACTGTCGTTGCACGTAAAGACGCGAACATCAAAACTTTTGATGATTTGAAAGGTAAGCGCGTTAACATTGGTAATCCTGGTTCTGGTCAGCGAGGTACTATGGAAGTGCTAATGAACCAGTATGGTTGGAGTAACGACGACTTTAAGCTTGTCTCTGAGTTAAAAGCAGCAGAGCAATCAAAAGCACTTTGTGATAACAAAATTGATGCGATGATTTATACCGTTGGTCACCCAAGTGGAGCGATTAAAGAAGCCACTACGTCGTGTGATAGTAATATCGTAACGGTAGCTGGACCTAATGTAGAAAAACTGGTTGCAGACAACAGCTTCTATCGTGTCGCAAATGTCCCAGGTGGTATGTATCGTGGCACAGATAGTGATGTTCAAACCTTTGGTGTGGGCGCGACGTTTGTTTCTTCTACTGCGGTACCAGAAGATGTGGTTTATAACGTGGTTAAAGCGGTATTTGAAAACTTCGATGATTTCCGCCGTCTCCACCCAGCGTTTGCAAACTTGAAGAAAGAGGAAATGGTAAAAGACGGTTTATCTGCGCCTCTTCACCCAGGTGCGCTCAAATACTACAAAGAAGTAGGGCTGATTAAGTAAGCGTTACCCTCTCTTATTATTGATGTAAAACGCCATCTTTCTCGATCAATGCCACTCGTTTAACTGCGAGTGGCATATTTCTATCTCTCGTCATCCTGTACAGCGACGAAGGAGCGTGATACAGGATCTTCCATCCGAGCACTTTGTGATCAAAATGGTTTCATTAGCCGCTCAGTGTAGTGCTATTAGATTCCTAACCTCGCTGGAGTGACACAAAAAATCGTTAAGCTATCTGCATTAATCTTTCGCGCTGGTGTTTTTGTAGGAGTGTTATCCACTTGTACAAGTTTTGCTTAAACATAAACATCAATGAAAAAGTAGATAGTGATGAGAATAGAAGAAAGAGCAACAAACCCTTTAACATGATTGGGATTCAGTTGACGAGATACACGAGCTGCAAGATACCCACCTACCAACGTACCGACCAAAACAACACTACCTGTGTGCCAGTCAATGGAGCCATTGGCAACAAAAATCACGATAGCAATGAGTGAAACACACGTAGATACGAGCAATTTCAAACCGTTCATTAAATTAATGTCTTGGTGGCCAGCTACTACCAGATAGCTCAGAACAATAACCCCTAAACCTGCGTTGAAAAAACCACCGTAAGCAGAGACACCAACAAGTAGTAAACCCAACGCGATTGCTCCGAGTATGCCAGCATGTTTGTGCTCTTTCGCGACAGTTTTGATTAGCATTGTTAAACGAGAACCGGTGAGAAAAAGCACGGTGGCAAATAAGAGTAACCAAGGGATGGCTTCCATAAATAGCGATTCTGGCGTGTTGAGCAACAGATATGCTCCGACAGCGCCGCCGACTAAACTGAATGAGACTGTGAACAGCAGTTCATGCTTGTTCTTCATGATCTCTTCTCTGAACCCGACGGCTCCACTAATGTAACCCGCACATGAAGCATATGTGTTTGTTGCGTTAGCCATAATAGGAGGAACACCAACTGCCAATAGAGCCGGAAAAGTAATAAAGCTTCCGCCTCCCGCTATGGAGTTAATGATCCCACCAATTACGCCAGCAATGAATAAAAGTGAGAGTTCTAAAAGCATAAACAATCCATGTTATGTTCTTTTTTATTGTTAGAGCTTCAGATGATCTAACCTACATGCTCTAATGTTCTGATATGAGGTTTACTTTACCCGCTCTAAAACAAAATTGTTCAGTTCTGTAACGTTTTTGATGACATGAACGGCTTTACTTTGAGAGTACCCTTCGAGGCGAGACATAAAGTCATCATTCCAGAATGCGGGGCATTGCTGAAGAACTTTGTAGCTTTGTAACGTTCCTTTCAGTACCGAACTACCATCAGGCCAACCTTCAGGTTTAATGAATAGTCCTTTAAGGAGACGTTTCGTCACAAACCAATAGCTTACTGAGTATGGTAGATCAATATAAATGAGAGTATCGGCTGCATCTAAACGAGCGTTGAAAGAGCTGATCGGTCCAAGGCCATCTATAATCCAACGATCTGAGCTTAGTATATTGCTATGGGCTTCATCAAAAACGCTACGCTCAACGGGATCACCGTTTGGTTTATATACTATTGAATCTAATTGATGAAGAGGAAGACCGGTAGCCGACGAGATTACTTTACTTACCGTCGATTTTCCACTACCGGGTTTACCAAAAACTGCTATTTTTTGCATAGTGACCGCCTCCAAGAGAGCTTTTCCCATACGGTAGAGACAGAAAACCCACCGCTATGGGTGGGTTCGATAAATACTGAGCGCATCAAAAAATCCCACCATTCCTATGGAATGATGATAATTCGTTGGTTAAGTTGCGCTAAGTGTGTGTTCATACAATCACCTTCATATAACGACAGTGATTTGTCAATACCATCTGCACAATAAGCGAACGATTTGGAGGGCGGAAGATAAAGCCATCACGATGGATGGCTTTATCTAGGTTGAAAGAGACAGCGATTACTGCTCAACGCTGACTGGCTGTGCTTTAAACTTTTGAATCAGCTTTACGATTAGTGGACTTGCCAATACCAATACAGCTAAAACAGTAAAGGTAAGGGTAATAGGACGCTCCCATAGGAAACTCAGTTCTCCATCTGAAATCATTAATGCGCGGCGTAAGTTCTCTTCCATTAATCCTCCAAGGATGAAGCCCAGCAATAAAGGTGCGAGCGGGAAGTTAGCGAGCCGAAGTGCAATGGCAGCCATAGCAACAATCAGCATCACGAACACATCCATAGTGTTAAAGGAGACCAAATAAACCCCGGTGATTGAGAAGAATAAAATCATCGGTAGAAGCACCGTTCTTGGAACCGCCAAAAGCTTTGAAATATACGGAATCAACGGTAAGTTCAGGATCACAAGTACGATGTTGCCGAAGTACATGGAAATGATCACTGACCAGAACACATCTGGGTGTTCAACAAACAGGCGAGGGCCAGGTTGAATACCATAAGCGATCAGAGCGCCGAGCATTATTGCTGTTGTACCAGAACCCGGAATACCAAGCGTTAGCAGTGGAACAAATGAACCACTAGACGCTGCGTTGTTTGCTGACTCTGGCGCAACCAAGCCACGGATACTGCCTTTACCGAACTCATCCTTTTTCTCTTTAGGTGCGAGGTTGCGCTCCATACCATAGCTTAAAAAAGCAGCAATAGTTGCCCCTGCGCCAGGAAGAACGCCAGTGAAGAAACCTAATATTGAAGAGCGAATTGAAACAGGCGCAACATCTTTGATTTCTTCCTTGGTCACTTTCATTGAGCCAATGTTGCTCAGCTTTTCTTGTTCTTCATCGCTGGTGTCTTTTGATGGTTTAAGAATGCCCATCAATGTTTCACCCAGTGCGAATGTCGCCATTGCAAGCAACAAGAAGCTAAAGCCATCCATTAAATCCGTTAAACCGAAGGTAAAGCGTTCAACGCCTACGCCTTTATCGATTCCAACTGTAGATAGCATCAAACCAAGAATGGTCATCATCCACGCTTTGATTACCTGACCTTTCCCCGCAAAAGCCGCGACTGCTGATAACCCAAGTAGCATCAACGCAAAATAGTCCGACGATTGGAAGCTAAGGGAGACGCTAGCCAATGCTGGTGCGGCAACAAGCAACATAATGGCAGATAACGTTCCGCCAGTGAAAGATGAATAAGCTGCCAAAGCTAATGCTTTACCTGCTTGGCCTTTTTGGGCCATTGGGTAGCCGTCGAATGCTGTCACCACGGTTGAAGAACAACCCGGCGCGTTGATCAAAATCGACGATGTAGAACCACCAAATACCGCACCGTAATAAACACCCGCCATTAAAATAAGGCCAGAGGAGGGCTCTAGGCCATAAGTAATTGGGATCATCAAAGCAATGGCTGAGATCGGCCCAAGTCCAGGTAACATGCCGATAAATGTACCGACGAAGCAGCCCACGATCACCATCATAATGTTCATTGGCATTACTGCGGTGGATAAACCTTGTAGAATTCCATCTAACATATTTCAGTCCTTTCTTTGACTACCAGATGGTGAAAATCAAACCCGGTTCGAGATAGATGTCCAAACCTTGAGTGAGTAATAAGTAGAACGCGATCACGAATGGAAACGACGCGCCAAACAGAACGGGTTTACGTCTTTCCCCGAGCAGATAAAAGCCAGCCAATAAAAAGAAGCCAGTAGCTATCACAAAACCTAGATAAGTCAGGCCCACGCCGTAGAGTGCCATTAAAATTAAAAAGGCAATCAGTAACTTCCAATTGAAGGTCAGCACTGCGCCACTTTGTTTATCTGGTTGTCCTGTCACCAGCAATAGCAAAGAAAGGCCGACACCAACGTAAGTCAGGATGGTTGGCAGAGTACGTGCGGTGAATGGTTCATACTCATCACCTGGAAACAATGGAATTTGTGAGGTTTGATAACCGTAGCAAAGACAGAAAAGTAGAAAGATCATTGCGCCGACGCGGTCACGACAGAGCAAATACTCTTTGGTGAAAAAGTTGGTTGAACGAGGCATATTCAACTCCTAACAAAAGTAAAAAAGACCGCATATGGACGTCAATGAATAAACTAAACCATTAACAATTAAGCATTTCGCTGCTAGTCGAGCCGCTTTGGGTATATAAACAAAGGAGTGTGCATGTCGATTGTCGACAATGTCCATATGCGGTGAAACTTAGAGTGCAAATACAATGGGGAAATACCAACCTACGTTATTCATTGAGGTTGGTATCTGAGGGACCCCAATTCGATTGTTACTTCAGGAAGCCTAACTCGCGCATTAAGTCACCCATCTGTTGCTCTTGATCTTCAAGAAACGCGAAGAATGCTTTATCCGCTTTATAGTTGTCGATCCAACCATTGCGGTCTCGAACGACTTGCCATTCGTCGGTGTTATACATTTTAGTAAATGCGGCATTCCATTCATCTAGCTTTTCTTGGCTTGTGCCTGGTGCTGCAAAGAATCCACGCCAGTTAGCAAAGACAGTTTCATTACCATATTCGGTGAGAGTTGGAATGTTAGGCGCAGCTTCTAAACGTTTTGGTGCTGTAATCGCTAACACTTTCACTTGCCCAGACTTAGACATTTCGAGTACTTCACCTAGCCCTGTAGAGAGCAGTTGTGTTTCGCCTGAAAGTAGGGCTGCCATGGCTTTTCCACCTGCATCATAGGCAATGTAACGAACTTTACGCGCATCAAAACCTTCACCTTTGAAAGCTGCTGCTATAACCAAATGATCCATAGAACCACGAGCAGAGCCACCAGCAACCTTCACCTTACGTGGGTTTTCTTTAAAAGCTTTAACGACATCTTCCCAAGAGCTATAAGGAGAATCGGCTGATGTAACAATGGCGCCATAATCGGCAACCGTTGCGGCAACAGGAGTCAAGTCGCGGAAAGATTGTGGGAAGATCCCACTGAGCGAGCGAACGACGATCGGTGTTGAGTTCACCATGAGTGTATCTTCTTGACGATCAGCCGTTTCAATCAAATGTGCGATTGCTTTGCCACCGCCACCACCAGATAGGTTTTGAAATGATACGGTTTCGACGATGTCTGATTTTATTAATACATCACCAGTACCTCGGGCGGTCATGTCCCAACCGCCACCGGCACCTCCAGGGATAAGAAAGTGCATTTTTTCAATATCTGCAGCAAGAGCGTTGAATGAAAATGAAGCTGCGATGATTGAAGCTGCGAGCGTTGGTTTGAGTACCTTTAACATGTTCACGTTCCTTATGTTAGCGACTCTATTTAGTTGAGCCTTATTGTTTTTGCTCAGTTGTCATGCCTTGTAAGCGTTAAAGCTGAACTTGGTGTAAAGGTTAATTAAGTGTTAAATATCTGTCTGTAAAAGAGATATAAAGAGAATATTGAGCATTTCGGTTATTTTGTTCATAAAGTTCACGGCGAGAAGTTGGTGTTAGGTCACGCGGCTTTACGCTTTGGTAGGCCATAATAAAATGACGGAAAATGAACGAGGAAAAGAGAATGAAAGGGACGTGTTTGTGCGGCGCAATTGAAGTCATCGCTGAGGTTAAAAATGAGGTTAGCCTGTGCCATTGCTCTATGTGTCGAAAATGGTCGAGTGGCGCACTTCATGCGGTGCATTGTGGGCCTAACGTGACGTTTAAAGGTGGCGAACCTAAACGTTATCAGTCGTCAGACTGGGGTGTGAGGGGGTTTTGCGGTGAGTGTGGGACAAACCTTTTCTACCATTTGTTGCCGACAGGTGAGTACATTCTTTCCGCTGGTTTGTTCGATAACCCAGATTTCAAACTCACTTTAGAGATTTTTACCGATGAAAAGCCAGCTTATTATGACCTCAATTCCGCTTCACAAAAGATGACTTCGCAACAAGTCTTTGATCAATTTGTACCTAAAGAATAGTTTTTTATCCGATTATTGTTCGACAGCTGAGCTTTTAGTTTTTAGATCATAAGCTTAAAAGTTTATAAGTTGTCGACAATATGAGTTCCCCATTCTTTATTCCTGCTAAAAACGGCACTTAATAGGCATTTTAGGCCCATTTAAATTACGACCTTAGTCTAAATTGTCGACAATTTACTTGATTGTCGACACTTTGATCGACTACTTTATATTCAGGTTAAGAAATTGTAGACATTTCGATGTCGGTAACAAGAGTATCTGAATATGAACTCTGAGTTGAAAGCTCGTTATAAAGTGCTGGGTTCTGAGAAAGAACACACCAAATCCGAAACGCTGACCGAAACACTGATTGAAGTCATTGTTAATGGCGATGTGAAGCCTGGCCATAAGATATCAGAGCCTGAGCTAGCAAAGAAATATCAGGTCAGTCGTGGGCCTTTGCGTGAAGCATTGATGCGCTTAGAGGGGCTAGGGCTCATCGAGCGAATTCCTCATGTTGGGGCTAGAGTGACCACTTTTTCTCCGGAAAAGCTGATAGAACTTTATGCCGTTCGAGAAGCATTGGAAGGCATGGCGGCAAGGTTAGCTGCGCGACACATTACGCAAGAAGAGCTCTTAAGCTTGGAAATGCTATTGTCGACACACTCCAAGCATATAGACCAAATGGAAGGCGCGTCTTACTTCCATCAACATGGTGACTTTGATTTTCACTATCGCATCATCCAAGCGAGCAGAAACAGTAAGTTAATATCTCTGCTGTGTGATGAACTCTATCACTTATTACGGATGTATCGTTACCAGTCGCCACGTGCACAATCTCGCCCGAATGAGGCGCTCACCGAACACAAATTCATTTTGGAAGCCATTCGCAATCGCGATGAAGAGCTTGCAGAAATGTTGATGAGAAGACACATATCAGGAAGTCGAAAGCTCATCCAATCTCAAATTATACATACAGAAAGTTTAGACAAAGACTAGAAGGAATTCGTCATGAGCTTAACACCGGGAGCGAAATTCAGACTCGCCATTGAACAAAATAATCCACTACAAATTGTCGGCACTATAAACCCGTATTGCGCCATGATGGCAAAAAACTTGGGTCACCAAGCGATTTACTTGTCTGGTGGCGGTATCGCAAATGCGTCATACGGATTGCCGGATCTCGGTATCACAACATTAAATGACGTTTTGGTTGATGTTGACCGTATTACTAACGCATGTGATTTGCCTCTTTTGGTTGATATCGACACGGGCTTTGGCGGTGCATTTAACATTGCTCGCACGATCAAAGCGATGGAAAAAGCGGGCGCGGCAGCGGTGCACATGGAAGACCAAGTCGCACAGAAACGTTGTGGTCATCGTCCGAACAAAGCAATAGTCAGCCAGCAAGAGATGGTTGATCGTGTAAAAGCCGCGGTTGATGCACGCAATGATGAAAGTTTCGTGATTATGGCTCGTACTGACGCGTTAGCTGTTGAAGGCATGGACAGCGCAATTGAGCGTGCGATTGCGTGTGTGGAAGCTGGCGCAGACATGATCTTCCCCGAAGCGATGAACAAGCTGGACCAGTACCTTCAGTTTTCAAATGCGCTTGAGCAAGCGACCGGAAAGCACGTTCCTATTCTGGCGAATATTACAGAATTTGGCGCGACACCGCTGTATGGCTGCGATGAGCTAGCGAAAGCAAAAGTGGACATGGTGCTTTATCCATTAAGTGCGTTCCGTGCTATGAACAAAGCTGCTGAAACGGTCTACAAACATTTGCTAGAAGTGGGTAATCAGGAAGCACTGGTTGATTCGATGCAAACACGTAAAGAGTTGTATCAGCACCTGAATTACCACGACTACGAAGACAAACTTGACCAGTTATTCTCTGAAGGGAAATAGCGGGGAAAAGCAAAAATAAACGGAAGCCCAAGAAAAAGATAATCGGAATTTATCTCATCTAATAACGTGAAATTCGTTTGGCTAAAAACACCCCAGAGAGGGAAAAGTCAGACAGAAAAGGAGTTCAAACAATGTCTCAAACTGCAGAAAAGAAAGCAGAATTAGGTGGCGCAGGCCTTCGTGGTCAAAGCGCAGGAAGCACAGCTTTATGTACTGTCGGAAAAACGGGAACTGGTCTAACTTATCGTGGATACGATATTACTGATCTTGCGAACAACGCACAGTTTGAAGAAGTGGCTCACCTTCTGTTACGCGGTCACTTGCCGAATCAACAAGAACTCGATGCATACAAGACACACCTACTCAGCCTTAGAGGTTTGCCAGCCGAGCTAAAACAAGCTTTAGAGTTAATTCCTGCAAGCGCACACCCAATGGACGTAATGCGCACGGGTTGTTCTGTATTGGGTAACCTAGAGCAGGAAATGAGCTTCGAGGAGCAACTGAAAGCAACCGAACGTATGCTCGCCTTGTTCCCTGCCATCATCTGTTACTGGTACCGCTTTAGTCATGATGGCGTGCGTATCAACACCGAGGATCAGACTGAAGATTGCATCGGTGGTTACTTTTTGCGATTACTTACAGACAAAGCGCCATCTGCGCTGCACAAACAAGTGATGCATTGCTCGCTCATTCTTTATGCTGAACATGAGTTTAATGCTTCTACATTCGCAGCACGCGTTTGTGCATCAACGTTGTCAGACATCCATTCTTGTATCACGTCAGCAATCGGTACGCTTCGTGGACCACTTCACGGCGGTGCGAACGAAGCGGCGATGGAAATGATTGAAGATTGGCAAACGCCCGACGAGGCGGAAGCGAACATCATGAAAATGCTAGCCAATAAAGACAAGATCATGGGCTTCGGTCATGCGATTTATCGTGAAAGTGACCCTCGCAACGCCTTAATAAAACGATGGTCCAAAGAGCTATCGAAACAAGTTGGTGATACTCATCTATATGCGGTTTCTGAGCGTGTTGAATCAGTGATGAAGCGAGAGAAAGGTCTGTTCTGTAATGCGGACTTCTTCCATGCATCGGCTTACCACTTCATGGACATTCCAACCAAACTATTTACCCCAATCTTTGTGATGAGTCGTTTAACGGGCTGGGCTGCACACGTTTATGAACAGCGTGCCAATAACCGTATTATTCGCCCAAGTGCCGATTATACGGGCCCAGATCATCAAGAATGGGTGCCTATCGAGAATCGCTAGCGCGAAGGTCAACGAGGGCATTATATGCTTTGGTTGACCACCTCCTTCCTTTGTCATTCTCTCTAACAGAGGAAGGAGATCCTCTCATCACTGTGTTTCTGGAGCAATGGAAAACCTTGATGAAGGCAAGATGTAAAGACTGAATGGAAGCAAACCATGAACACAAATATTAATACTCAATATCGTAAGCCGCTTCCGGGAACTCAACTGGATTATTTTGATGCACGCGAAGCCGTCAATGCCATTTCTCCTGGAGCCTATGAAACACTCCCTTATACCTCTCGCGTGCTAGCTGAGCAACTGGTCCGCCGCTGTGACCCGAACACATTGACAGATAGCCTGAAACAGTTAATTGAACGCAAACGCGATCTTGATTTTCCTTGGTATCCAGCACGCGTTGTTTGTCATGACATTCTTGGTCAGACCGCTCTAGTCGATTTAGCGGGTCTGCGCGATGCCATTTCAGATCAGGGCGGTGATCCTGCAAAAGTGAACCCAGTGGTTGAGACACAATTGATCGTTGACCACTCTTTAGCGGTTGAACATGCGGGCTTTGACCCTGATGCCTTCGACAAAAACCGCGCGATTGAAGAGCGCCGTAATGAAGACCGATTCCACTTTATTGAGTGGTGTAAAACAGCGTTTGAAAACGTCAGCGTGATTCCAGCTGGGAATGGCATCATGCACCAAATCAACTTGGAAAAAATGTCTCCTGTGGTACAAGCAAAGCAGGGCATTGCCTACCCAGACACCTGTGTGGGTACGGACAGTCACACGCCTCACGTAGACGCTCTTGGTGTTATTGCGATAGGTGTCGGTGGTCTGGAAGCAGAAACCGTCATGCTTGGCCGACCATCAATGATGCGTCTACCAGATATTGTCGGTGTCAAACTGACGGGTAAACGTCAACCGGGCATTACCGCAACGGATATTGTCCTCGCGATTACTGAGTTTCTGCGTAATGAGCGTGTGGTATCTTCATATCTTGAATTCTTCGGAGAAGGCGCACGTGATCTAACGATCGGAGACCGCGCAACGATTTCAAACATGACACCAGAATACGGCGCAACAGCTGGCATGTTTTATATTGATGAGCAGACCATCAATTACTTGAAACTAACTGGTCGAGATGAAGAACAAGTTGCTTTAGTAGAAAATTACGCAAAACAAACCGGTCTTTGGGCAGACGATCTTGATAGCGCAGTTTACGAGCGCGTACTTGAGTTCGATTTATCATCAGTTAGCCGTAACTTGGCTGGTCCGTCAAACCCTCATCGTCGTTTACCAACTTCTGAGTTGGCACAGCGCGGCATTTCTGGAGCGTGGGAAGAGAAAGAAGGCGAGTTGCCAGATGGTGCAGTGATCATCGCTGCTATTACCTCATGTACGAATACCAGTAACCCAAGAAACGTGGTTGCTGCTGGCCTTGTCGCGAAGAAAGCCAACGAACTTGGTCTTGTACGTAAACCTTGGGTGAAATCGTCTTTTGCTCCGGGTTCTAAAGTTGCACGCTTGTATCTGGAAGAAGCGGGCTTGTTACCAGAGCTAGAGAAGCTTGGCTTTGGCATTGTTGGTTACGCATGTACAACTTGTAACGGTATGAGTGGTGCGCTGGATCCAAAAATCCAACAAGAGATCATGGACCGTGATTTATATGCGACAGCGGTGCTTTCTGGTAACCGTAACTTTGATGGTCGAATCCATCCGTACGCCAAACAAGCTTTCTTGGCTTCACCACCATTGGTTGTCGCTTATGCGCTAGCCGGTACCATTCGTTTTGATATCGAGCGCGATGCGCTTGGCACGGACCAAAACGGCAAACCAATTTACTTAAATGATTTGTGGCCAAGCGATGAAGAGATCGATGCAGTTGTCGGTACTCATGTTAAACCTGAGCAGTTTAAGCAAGTTTACATTCAGATGTTTAAGCTGAATGATCAAGAGCAAAATCCCAACCCGCTGTACGACTGGCGTCCGATGAGTACCTATATCCGCCGACCACCGTACTGGGAAGGTGCGCTAGCGGGAGAAAGAACATTGTCTGGTATGCGTCCATTGGCGATTCTGGGCGACAACATCACCACTGATCACTTATCACCATCCAACGCGATTCTTGGAAGCAGCGCAGCAGGTGAATACTTAGCGAAAATGGGTGTGCCAGAAGAAGATTTCAACTCTTACGCGACTCACCGTGGTGACCACTTAACGGCGCAACGCGCGACCTTCGCTAATCCAAAGTTGTTCAATGAAATGGTGAAGGAAAACGGCGAAGTCGTGCAGGGATCTCTGGCGCGTGTAGAGCCAGAAGGGCAGGTTGTACGCATGTGGGAAGCGATTGAAACCTACATGAATCGTAAACAGCCACTGATCGTGGTGGCTGGCGCGGATTACGGTCAGGGTTCATCTCGTGACTGGGCAGCAAAAGGCGTTCGATTGGCTGGTGTAGAAGCAATCGTTGCAGAAGGCTTTGAGCGTATTCACCGAACTAACTTGGTTGGCATGGGCGTGTTACCACTGCAATTTAAGCCGGGTGTTAATCGCAATACATTAGAACTGGATGGTACTGAACTGTATGACGTGGTTGGTGAAATCAAGCCGGGTGCAGATTTAGCCTTGGTTATTACACGTAGCAACGGTGAGAAAGTCGATGTTCCGGTCACCTGTCGCTTAGATACCGCTGACGAAGTGCATGTGTATAACGCAGGTGGTGTTTTACAACGCTTTGCTCAAGATTTCCTGGCGCAATAGGGAGTAATTATGGAAAACAGTACTCCTAGCAAAATGAGCCAAATCAAAGTGCCTGCGACGTACATGCGTGGCGGCACAAGTAAAGGTGTTTTTTTCAGCCTTGAAGATTTGCCACCAGAGGCACAAGTCGCAGGTGCAGCGCGTGACAAACTGTTGTTGCGAGTTATCGGCAGCCCGGATCCTTACTCGAAGCAAATTGATGGCATGGGGGGCGCGACGTCAAGCACCAGTAAAACAGTGATTGTTTCGCGCAGCAGCAGAGCCGATCACGATGTTGACTACTTATTTGGTCAAGTGTCGATCGACAAACCATTCGTCGATTGGAGTGGTAACTGCGGCAACTTGTCTGCGGCAGTTGGTCCCTTCGCCATTCATGCTGGGCTGATTCCACAAGATCGCATTCCAGAAAATGGCATTGTGACGGTGCGTGTTTGGCAGGTGAACATCAGCAAAACCATCTTGATTCACGTTCCAATTGTTAATGGTTTTGTCCAGGAAACCGGCGAGTTTGAGCTTGATGGCGTGACGTTTCCAGCCGCTGAGATTCAAGTCGATTTCGTTGACCCTTCTGATGGCGAAGGCAGCATGTTCCCAACAGGCAACTTAGTCGATGATTTAGTGGTACCGGACGTAGGTACGTTTAACGCGACCTTTATTAACGCGGGCATACCAACCATTTTTATTGATGCTGAATCGATAGGATATCAGGGCACCGAGCTGCAAGACGATATCAACAACGATGACACAGCATTAGCGATGTTCGAATCCATCCGTGCATATGGCGCGTTAAAAATGGGCCTGATTTCTGATTTAGAAGAAGCTCAAACACGCCAACATACGCCGAAAATAGCGTTTGTTTCTAAACCGAAAAGTTACCTGTCTTCAAGTGGTAAAGCCGTTAATGAGTCGGATATTGATGTGCTCGTTCGCGCGCTGTCGATGGGCAAGCTACATCATGCAATGATGGGAACAGCAGCCGTTGCTATTGCTTCTGCTGCGTGTGTGCCCGGAACGTTAGTGAATTTAGCCGCTGGTGGCGGTGAAAAAGAGTCCGTGACTTTTGGTCACCCGTCAGGAACGTTAAAAGTTGGGGCACAAGCGAAGCAAACTGAGCAGGGCTGGGTGGTGCAAAAAGCCATTATGAGCCGAAGTGCGAGAATACTGATGGAGGGATTTGTGCGTGTACCCTTCTATGTCTTCGATTAAAAGAGACGATCTTTGGATTAAAAGAGCGATCTTTGAGTAGAACGAGAGCAATGTCAGGACATACTGGAGGAAGCAATATGTCTTCATACGAAAAAGAATACTTATGGGCGAAGAATGAACCGGAGAGTTTTTGGCGCGCTCAAGCGGAGAATCTCGATTGGTTTGAATCTCCTAAAACTATCTTGAAATCTGATGAAAACGGCATAGAACGTTGGTTTCCAGATGGTGTAATGAATACGTGCTGGTTAGCATTAGATTACCATTGCGAGCAAGGACGCGGTGATAATACTGCACTCATTTATGACTCGCCAGTGACAGGTCGTAAAGCCACGTACACCTATAGCGACCTACGTGACCAAGTAGCAAAAATTGCTGGCATGCTGTCTGCTCAAGGTGTTGAAAAAGGCGACCGAGTCGTTATTTATATGCCGATGATCCCAGAAGCCGCAATGGCGATGCTTGCCTGCGCGCGTTTGGGGGCGATTCATTCCGTAGTATTCGGTGGTTTTGCACCTAATGAGCTTGCTGTACGAATTGAAGATGCAGAGCCGAAAGTGATCATGACGGCGTCGTGCGGGATTGAGATCAACAAAGTCATTCCATACAAACCAATGGTAGACAAAGCCATTATGGACAGCCGTTGGAAGCCTGAGAAAGTGTTTGTTTTCCAACGTCCAGAGTGCGACGCTGAGCTAAACCAAGAAAGAGACTTAGATTGGCAGCGAGAGTACAAACAAGCGCTGCCACATGGTTGTGTTCCGGTGTTAGCAACCGATCCGCTCTACATACTTTATACATCGGGTACGACAGGTAAGCCGAAAGGCGTTGTGCGTGATAACGGTGGCCATGCTGTCGCGATGAAGTACTCCATGAGCGCAATCTATAACATTCCTCAAGATGGCGTCTTTTGGGCGGCATCTGATGTGGGCTGGGTAGTAGGGCACTCTTACATTGTTTACGCTCCACTGATTCACGGTTGCACTACTATCCTATTCGAAGGCAAGCCTGTTCGAACACCGGATCCTGGCGCATTTTGGCGAGTGTGTGATGAATATAAAGTAGATGCGTTGTTCTCTGCACCAACGGCGTTTCGTGCGATTAAGAAAGAGGACCCGGAAGGCGAGCACTTAAAACGGTACGACTTGTCGAATCTGAAAACCATCTTTATGGCGGGAGAACGCCTTGACCCTCCGACACTGGAGTGGGTTCAGAGCAAAGCGGACAAGCCCGTTATTGACCACTGGTGGCAAACCGAGACGGGCTGGGCCATCGCGGGCAACCCGACAGGTGTCGAAATGATGCCAGTTAAAGCTGGTTCTTCGACGAAGCCCATTCCGGGTTATCAGGTCGAGATTCTGAATGAACTTGGAGAGGCTGTCGGGCCTAACCTACAAGGCTTTGTCGCATTAAAACGTCCGCTACCACCAAGCTGTCTGCCAACGGTTTGGCGTAATCATGACCGTTTTGAAACTGGTTATCTTAGCCAATTCCCAGGCTACTACGTGTCAGGTGATGGTGGCTATCTGGATGAAGACGGTTACCTGTTTATTATGGGACGTATTGATGACGTGATTAATGTCGCGGGACATCGATTGTCGACAGGTGAAATGGAAGAAATAGTAGGAGGCCACCCAGCGATTGCAGAATGTGCGGTGGTTGGTATCCACGATGATCTAAAAGGTCAGCTTCCACTTGGTTTTGTTGTACTGAAAGACGGCGTCAAAGTGGATGAGCTAGACCTTGAAGGTGAGCTTGTTGGCAAAGTGCGTAGTGAGATAGGTGCAGTTGCTTGCTTCAAGCATGCGTTGGTTGTAGACCGTTTACCGAAAACACGTTCAGGTAAAATTTTGCGTCGAACTATACGTCAAATAGCTGATGGTGAAAAATACACCGTTCCGTCAACGATTGATGACCCAAGTAGCTTGAACGAAATTGAGCGAGTGCTACGACGCTGAGAAAAACTCAATTCTAACTAACCCCTGATCCTCGAACTCTGTTGGTTGGTTCTGCCTCTGTACGTTTATTAAGTGCAGGGGCCTTTTTGTTGTTCAAACAGTACAAACGTATCGTGAAAGCATTTGTGACTTGCCAATACGACGTTTTCCTCACAAACTACAGCCATTCAATTTTTAGTGACCCTTTGTATGACCACGTTTGCGATTAAACCTGCGTGTTTTAGCGACCTAGAGTTGCTCAACGATCTTATGTTCGAGCTTCATGATGAGCATCATCTTCAATCTCCTGAGCTTTTCAAAACGGCAGAGGAGATAGAACAAGAAAAAAGCATTGCTCGATATATTGATGACCCTGAGTGCCTTGTTTACGTAGCAAAACAAGGAGATGAAATTATTGGCTTTATCTCTGGTCACTTCTGTGAACTTATTTCTACCGTCAGCCAGCCAGTTATGATGGGAAGTGTGGATGAGCTCTATGTGCTGCCTGAATATCGAAAACAAGGTACGGCGCAGGCATTGATTAATAAAATTGAGTCAACGTTCTCTGATTACGGTGCAAAACAGATGTTTGTTGAAGTATGGCATTTTAACCAGGGCGCAATATCTTTGTATGAAAAACAAGGATTTGCACATCATATCCACTATTTAAGAAAACCGCTGAACGAATAATCGTATTTAACTTTAATATTGTGATTTAGGTTCTATCGAATTGAAATCATTCAGTTCGTCAATAGACTTTTCTCTATAAGTTGCTCGCAATGTTAACAAATTGATATGCACCCACATTGGTATCGGCGTTTTTGTCTGCTTGTTTATTAGTAGCACGAGGATCGTGCTTACAAAAACAAGAGGACAATATTTTGAAACTAACAAAATCGTTACTTGCTTTAGCCGTTTTGCCAATGTTCGCAAGTGCTGATGATTTGTCACAGACGCAAAATCATACTATCCAACCCCAGATCGTAGGCGGAGTAACTGCCGACCCACGTGACTGGAAATTCTACACCCAAATTGTTAGTCGTTATGGTAACCGATCATATTGTGGGGCCAGTTATATCGGGAATGGTTACGTCCTGACTGCTGCGCATTGTGTTGAGGGTGATTCTCCGAATCAGATAGCGGTTAAAATCGGTGGCGTTGTTTATAACGGTAGTGACGGTGTTCGTGCAAACGTCAGTGAGATCCATATGCACCCGGCATATCGCCGCACGACGCTTTCTCATGACCTCGCGGTATTGAAGCTCGACTCTGTGCCTCAAGGTGTTTCTTCAGTTGAGATTGCGAATGGCAGTCTAACGCAATACGCGAGCATCGGAGATTGGCTTAGTGTTGCTGGCTTAGGGCGAACTTCTGAAGGAGGAAGCTCTCCGTCTCGATTGCAAGAGGTTGACGTCCCACTTGTGTCGGATATGACTTGCCGTCAAGCCGGTGGCAACTACACAACGGTTGGAGAAGTGTCATTCTGTGCGGGTATTCCTCAAGGTGGGATAGATTCTTGTCAGGGAGATAGTGGTGGTCCAATCGTCATTAATCGCAGTGGTGTAATTACTCAACTTGGTGTGGTCAGTTGGGGAATAGGTTGTGCTCGTCCTGGTATGTATGGGGTTTATAGCGATATCGCTGCTATGCGCAATTTTGTCGATGGTGTTATCGGAACAGCAACACCACCAAAAGAAAATGTTTCTGTTGGATACACCACCGAACAGACACTGGCATCATTTAATGTTGGGGAGTTACAGCAACATAGCTTTGTTATCCAGAATTCAGGGAACACCACGTTCACTGTGGAAAATGTTCGCGCGTTTGCTTCGGGTGTTACTGATGCAGCTGTTATTGCCAATGATCAGTGCTCTCAGGCGACGTTAGCAATGAATGCAAGTTGTCGTGTTGATGTTGAATTTGGTGCTACTCAGAGCGGAGAAGCAAGAGTGGCTTTGAACTTCAACGTTGATAAGACCAGCACACAATACCAAGCGTTAGTATCTGCTCAAGCGAAAACGGTGACAACGCCTCCCACAGATAGCTGTACAACTGTATGGCAAGCCAGCTTAGTGTATCTCAAAGGAGATACGGTCACTTGGAATGGTAAAGTTTGGCAAGCGCAGTGGTGGACTCAAGGTGATAATCCAGCAGACTCAGGGCCTTGGGGTGTTTGGCAAAAAGTAGGCGATGCGAATTGCAAGTCTAACTAACTATCGGGCCAGTGAATTTGATTCGTTGACCATGAGATAAGATTCATTCTTGGTTTCAACGATCAGTACATAGTTATTATAACTGGGGTTTATTGTTTGCGAATAATAAGCCCTTTTTTATTGTGTCAACTATGAGAACCCACAAAATGTGTATGACTTTGTCCTGACGTTATCTTTATATAACTGGCAGAATTGCGATCAACATTTTATGTTTTGTCTGATCTTTGTCAGGTTTGCATTAAATTATTCTCCAGTGAGCGTTGAGATCGTGTTTTACGCGATCAACTCAGTTTGGCATAACTCGTTACTTAATTTTTGTCGAAAAAGATAAGATTAACTGCCATGATTCATTGGTTATCATTATGTTTATTTAAGGTCATATTTTGTGTTGAGACAGCTGTTATTACTCATCCTTTGTTTTATTTTGTTACCTGTTTCACCGATCTCTACGGCTAAAGCCACTGCGAGCGAAGTTAAAGGAGCGCTCTGTATTGTTCGCGCTGATGACAAGTTAGTGCTAGTTCATGAAGTATTAACGGATAAGATTTCTCTACCTGGCGGAACCATCATTGATGGTGAGTCTCCACAAGTTGCTGCTCAACGAGAAACGTGGGAAGAAACCGGTATAGTGGTTACGGTTGGAGAGGAGCTTGGCAGAACGGACACTGCAGTTTTTTACGACTGTATATCAGACTCTGACATTATCGCTTTTTCTATGAATAATTCTTTAGGTGGAAATGAACTGCCTATTTGGTTTGCCCCTCATTATGGAGTAGAAGTTGCGTCAGCGATGCTGCTTAGCCCATCTGAATTACCATCATCTTTGTATCGTTATCCTGAGCAATGGCCACAAGTCACTCAGTTTTTTGATCAAGCTACCAAGCAATCAGTATCTTATGTTACTCAGCTGATCGAATCCGCGCCTTCATTTCGTCAGGTTGAATTGGCGTGGCTGATAGATTTACAGAGTTGGGTAGGGGCGTTGTCAGAAACGAGTTACGAGGTAGCTAGCCAGATCTCGAAACTCGTTATAGATCTGATAGAACCGACGGTACTACTCTTTCTATTTCCTTTTGCCATGATGCGCTTTGGTAGCCGGTTTGTGTACCGACTCTTTTTCGCAATTAGTACAACGTCGCTTATGGTGCTTGTCGCTCAACAAGGCTTTTCGCTACCGCGCCCACATGTCTATATACCAATGATGGAGTTAACGCACAGCTTTGGCTTTAGTTTTCCTAGCTTGCCTATCGCTGTGTGGTTTTGTGTGCTGACGTTCTTGTTTCATAGAACCCAGTATTTTGGTTTGAATGGAACAACGGCAGTCTTCGTGTTCATCACTCTTACTGTGGTGTTAGGTAAGTTTTTCCTCGGCAGTGCCTTTATTTTAGATATGTTATTTGGCGCGCTGTTAGGCAGCTTGGTGGCTTGGCATGTTCTTCGACTGGAAACAAATCAAGATGTGAACGTTGATCAAGTTCTAAGCTCAAAAGGCGTCTGGTTAATTATGACTGCGGCAACAGCGGTCATCTCCGTCATCTGGCCATTACCTGTGTTTGGTCGCTGGCTAGCAATTTTAATCACTGCATCAGCGTTGGTCATGACATTTAAAGAGTCGAAAGCACATTTAGATACTCGGCAGATGATCTTTGTGACGCTGGCATTGTTGCTTGTTGATCAACTCTATTTGTACTCGGCTAATATCGTATCGTTTAGCGGTTTGTGGTCATTAGTCTTGTCGACGTTACATTATCCATTATTAATGTTGTTATTTATGCTGCTTGCAAGGAAGCTGACTTGTGAAAACCAACCGAGCAAAACGTTGCTAGATTGATGGCTGTATTTGTTATCTATTAGTATTTGAGTAAAAACAAAGCCTTGCATTACAGCAAGGCTTTTACACGTTTAGTCCACGAACAACGCCGCTTGCCTATCTTGGACGGCTAGGGGTGTTAAACGTAAGAAGCTTAACGCAACAGACATGGCGGAAAGGGCTATGCATTGAGCACGAACTTTTCTATAGCTTTAGCGACACCGTGCTCATCATTACTTGCCGTAATGTAGTCAGCGATTTGCTTGGTTTCTTCCATTGCATTTGCCATCGCGATACCAAGGCCAGCGTATTTCAGCATGTGGTGGTCATTTTCTGCGTCACCCATACAGATAACTTCTTCCGGTTTAATTCCCAGATACTCGGCAATTGCGGCAACACCAATACCTTTGTTGCTCGCAGGGTTAAGAAACTCAAGGAAAAACGGAGCGCTTTGAACAACCGTAAACGCTTCGCGCATTTCAGCTGGCAGTGCTGCTATAACTTCTGTTAGTTTGCTTGGCTCTGCAACCATCATAGCTTTGATGATTGGATGATCGTCTTCTAGTGATTCGAAGTTCATCTCGGTGACATTTAAGCCATTTATCTTTGCTTCAATATCGGTGTAAGGGTTGTGTTCGTTGGTGATTAAACCATGAACTTGACTAAAAGCATGGACGTACGCACCTAGCTCTTCGGCTTTTCGCGCCACCAATTTTGCAGCTTTACCATCTATGATTTGCTGGTGGATGATGTCGTTTGTGCCTACGTTCTTGACCATCGAACCGTTGTAGTAAAGAACAAAATCTCGATCGGAATGGATATTCAGTTCGTCGAGCTTGTCTTGCATTCCTTCTAATGGGCGACCAGAAGCGAGAACGACAGTAACGCCTGCTTCTCGAGCTTTTGCGATCGCTTGTTTGTTTTCTTCAGAAATGGCTTTATCACTATTGAGTAGCGTGCCATCCATATCTAGTGCGATCAGTTTATACATCATTTCTTACCTTAAAGTTTTTTGGGAGCTGTCAGTGAATAAGGCTTGGTTTAACGTTAACCAGAAACCTATATTCATTACGCTATGAAACTACAAAATGGTCTATTTTAACAATTAATTTTTGGTTTAAATTGACCTAGACACGCGTGTCCATTATGGTCTTCGCCTCGAAATGTTATGAGTTGAGTGAGTTCTGCGTTGTATAAGCTAAATGAGATGTTTGAAACCATCCAAGGGGAAGGGGTTTTTACTGGAGTCCCTGCTGTTTTTGTTCGGCTTCAAGAGTGTCCGGTTGGTTGCTCATGGTGCGATACCAAACAAACGTGGTATGCAGATGAGAATGATCAACGTCAAATAGGCGATATTCTGGTGAAAACGGAAGATTCTCCGACGTGGTGTGTTGCATCTGCCGAGAACATCGTAGAGCAATATCAACAGCAAGGCTTTAATGCTAAGCATATCGTGATTACTGGTGGAGAGCCTTGTATTTATGATCTGCGCCCTTTAACAAAGGCGTTTGAAGATATGGGGTGCCAATGCCAAATTGAAACCAGTGGCACATCAGAAGTGATTACTTCAGAAAATACGTGGGTGACAGTGTCACCAAAAGTAGCAATGAAAGGTAAACTGCCAGTGCTTAATAGTGCGTTAGAGCGGGCAAATGAGATTAAGCATCCAGTCGGCACCCAGAAAGACATCGACCACCTTGATGACCTTTTAGCAAATGCGAACGTAGCGGCTGAGACTATCATTGCACTACAACCAATTAGCCAGAAGCCTCGTGCTACGCAATTGTGTATTGATACGTGCATTGCCCGCAATTGGCGTTTGTCTGTTCAAACTCATAAATATTTGAGTATTGCTTAGACGAGAGACTCGTCATCATTCGAGGTAGCTTTGCTATCTAATTCCGGTTTCGCGAGTAATGCCGTTGGTAGCTTTGCTATCGAAACATTGTCGATATATCTAAACAATTTATAGCGTTGTAAAAGCCAAGCAGTGTTGGCTGTTGTGGTGTGGTGCTATCTTTGGTTCGACAATCGTTTCGCATTTAATTGATGCCACCAATCTGGCGGCATCAAAATGAAGCTCTGTTGGCTGGAGTTTCACGCTGAGATAAAACGTTTAGAAGCTAACGCAAAAGGTTTTATCCACCGCTATTACCGCTAACAAAGACTATTTGCTCGCTAAGTATTCTTCTAAGCCGCTTTGTCGCAGTAGGCACGCTGGGCATTCACCACAGCCTTTACCAACGATTCCGTTGTAACATGTTAAAGTATTGTTTTGGACAAACTCCAACATATTATGCTTATCAGCTAGAGCCCAGGTCTCGGCTTTAGTAAGCCACATTAAAGGAGTCTTAATATTGAAGGCTTTATCCATACCTAAATTGCAAGAGAGATTTAGAGAGCGAATAAAGTTGTCTCGGCAGTCAGGGTAACCACTAAAGTCTGTTTCGCAAACTCCCGTAATGATGTCTTGAATGCCAAGCTGGTAAGCATGGATACATGCGTAAGTAAGAAAGAGAATGTTTCTCCCTGGAACGAATGTATTGGGTACGTTAGCGTCGCTTAAGTCATTAGATACCGGAATGTTGTCTCTTGTCAGCGAGCTTATCGCTAACTCATTAATTGATTTTACATCCAGGACTTTGTGGCTTTTGATGTTAAGTTGCTTACCTAATTCGATAGCGATATCTATTTCATCTGAATGACGCTGGCCATAATCAAACGTTATAGCATGAACTTCATCATATGTATTTAATGCATCGATTAAGCAGGTCGTAGAGTCCTGCCCACCGGAAAAAACCACAAGTGCTTTTGTTGTAGCCATGTTGAACCCTTAGTTATGCTCTTTGATTCTTTGGTATTGATACGTATTCTTAGGCGTTTAATCCCAATTACGTACTCGACTTCGTGGCGATTGCGTCTGCAATCAGCTGGGCTGTGCTCTCAAGCACTCTTTGCTTGTCATCATTTGACAGCTTGTGGAGATTCACAGCAAGTTCAGCGGTGATTTCATCTTCACAAAAAAAATAGTTTAGAGGCACGTTTAGCTCATCTGCGATAAGTTTGAGCGTTTTTACGTCGGGAGTATGGCGCTCCCTTTCGTATTGATTCATCCTTGCACTTGCAGAACTATCATCCATGCCGATACGGATGCCCAGTGCTTTTTGGGACAGATTCGCTTGTTTACGCGCATGCTTAAGGCGGGCTGGGAGTGGGTTATTAAACAACACTTAAAGTTCATACGAAGGACTAGGATGACTAAGATTATCTTAGTTTTTCTGATTTGTGTATACTAAGTAATGCTTAGTTATTGCCGAGGTCGCCAAGGCCGTGTCTGTATAACTAAACAAGATTTCGTATCTTTAGGTTGATTAAGTGACGTTGAATCTACTTCTTCAAAAACTGCCGTATGAAGGAGTGGGAGGAGCGAGTAAGGGCACGAGAAACCGCAGCGATTTGTGGAGCAGAATTTGCTCTTCACATAAACGTAGTCGTCTAAGTTGAAGAGCAATATTGTTCTTGATGATCAACTATATACTTAAGTAAATAACTGTGTCGCACAATAGATCAGAGCTGCTGCTAAGCTCATATTGATGACTTTACCATATCTCTGGAATTGCGATTGAAGTAGCTTTCCTGCAACGGCCCAAACTACGTTGCTAAGAAGTGCGATCAAAGCAAGAATGAGGCTAGTCGCTAAGATCCAGTAGATATTCTGAGTGTGGGGCAGTACGAACGTAGAAATAGAGGTAATTCCATAAAGAATGATTTTCACATTAACGAACTGCAAACCGAAACCTGTTAAGAAACTGATACCTTTAGAATTATCCGGTGAAGTTTTGATCTCACTCGTAGCAAGCCCCCAAGCCAACCAAACAATATAAGCTGCTCCAATCCATGTTAGCCAAGGTGTAATCACGGGCAAGAGGCTGATCATGTTATACGTGAAAGCGCCACAAAGTAGCATCAAAACAACATAGCCACAAAACATCCCCGAAATCACTTTTGTTGAGCGTTTTAGTCCATATTGCGTCGCGATGCTGAGCGATAAAATGTTGTTTGGCCCTGGTGTAATTGAAGTAATGATTACGTAAGTAAAAAATGCGGTGTAGATGGCGGTCATCTCTATCTCTCCTGTTTTTACTGCACTATACTTCGCTACAATTGATTAAAAAATTGAATAAATTAAAACTTAGACTTTTAATTTATTGAACTGTTGGTTGTGGAGTCTAGTCATGAATCTAAAACGCTTTCTTACTTTTAAAGCTATTGTTGAAGAAGGATCGTTTCTAAAAGCGTCACAGAAGCTTTATTGCACGCAATCAACCGTCACCTTTCAAATCAAGCAGTTGGAACAAGATCTGTCTTTGCAGCTGTTCGAAAAAATAGGGCGTAAGATGGTTTTGACTCAAGCAGGAGAAAAGATACTGCCTTACGTCTATGAACTGGCGCGAGTGATGGAAAATATTGAGGGAACAGCACAGCAAGAAAACTCGGAGCCGACCGGTGAATTGAAAGTGCTGATTGCTGAGACTCAACTTGCTTATAAGATGGCTAATGTTTTAAAAGAGTTCAGGATCAGAGCGCCCAATGTCCGACTCTCTCTGCAATCACAAAATTGCTATCAGATTCGAGATGAGTTGATAGCGGATAAAGCTGATTTAGGTGTGTTTTATCGAGTAGGTAATGACGATACGCTCAAGGTCCACGAGTTTGAGCAGGAGCCACTGGTATTGGTTGCTTCACCGCTTTTAAAAGGGCTAGATTTAAAGAAGAGAGAGCAACATATTGATT
Source organism: Vibrio sp. Vb0667 (assembly GCF_033391095.1). Lineage (NCBI taxonomy): Bacteria > Pseudomonadati > Pseudomonadota > Gammaproteobacteria > Vibrionales > Vibrionaceae > Vibrio > Vibrio sp. Vb0667. The sequence continues at coordinate 107,136 of NZ_JAWPOL010000009.1, forward strand.
TAGGGTTTATAAGCAATGGCCCTAAGTGCCTTTTTCGACAGATGTTTGAGAGCATTATTCAAGAGCGTGATATTAGCATCGACAACATGATCGAACTTAGCAGTATTAATACGATCAAAAATTGCGTTGAGAGTAATATTGGTATCTCTTACTTACCTCGTTTTACGGTTGAAAAAGAGTTGCAAGAGGGCAGTTTACAAGAGCTTGAGTTCACCGAATTTTCACAGATGATCAAGCCACTCTGCGCTTATCATGCTGGGAAGTGTGTGACGCCGGCGATGGAAGTCTTTATTGATTGTATGCGTAACGAGTATGAACGGTTTTCTACTCAGAGTCGGTGATCTTTAATATGTTCTATCTGACATAGTTTCGTTTTTACTCCTTTTTATTTTTTAAGTGACCACTTCTAATTTATTGATTTTTTTTGCTTTTTTGTGAATCCGACTGTTGTGGGATGATAAATGGGATCTGATGTGAAGAGCTATTTATTGACGGAAAGAGATAAGATATCAAAACGACGGCGTGTGATAACTAGATTAGATAAGGTTACATAATTAACAGTGTAATAAATGCCATTCTTTATGGATTATTTTCAACGAGACTTAATTGTTACGGTTCGTTATTATTAACTCGTTAACGCATCCATTGCTAGGAAGTTAACTTACGCATATTGTTTTTTTCATCATTTGCAGAAAATTATATTTGCTGCTTTTTTTTAACCCAAAAAAGTTCAAAGCTTGAACTACAAGCTCTGAACTTTTGTTTATACTTAGTGGTTTTCTACTTTAATAAGTAAAACACCGTTTAAAAGTATCGCGTAACCTAGTAACTCTAAGCTTTCTTCGACCAAGTTTTTCACGTCTCTATTGTATGAGTTCCCCATGAACTCGACCCAAAAATCACCATACCCTGCAAATCGTGAGAATAAGAAAACAATAAAAAAGCCAATCGTTAATGTCGTGAAGCTAGAATGAGAAATGAAAAGTTTGACCTCATTTTTTATGTTAACTATGTTATTAAAACAAAAATAACAGACCGAGACTATTATAATCCAAGCAGGGTACTTCCATGAACCGTGAGGGAAATACTGCTCTATGTGGTAGTCCATTTCTCTAACGAATATAACCATAAAAAATGAAGACATTATTACTAATATGTGTTTGAGTTCAAGATATTCCTTAGATTTATACAAACACATTAACGATGAAAAAAGCACAAATGCTATTTGAGTCATTTCTATAAGAGAGTTCTCCGATGTGCTTTTGTCCATTTTTACGCTAAAATAAATCGTTGCTAACGTATAAATAACCAAAAAAATAAGATAAGATATTTTATATACTAACAAACTAGTGACCGAGGTGTGTTTTTCTTTAATATACATCGTAACTTGTATAGGTGATGGATTTGTTAGTATTATAAATCAAGAATTTTTTATATTTAGTGAATTAAGCGCCATTTAGAATGGAACTTAATTCACCTAACATTAAACTTCGATGGATCTTAAACATTTCTGTTTTAAATTATTGATTTTATTTGATTTTCTGTTAATTTTGATTAAATAGAATCAACTAGCTTTTATTGAAATGCTTTTCCCATATTGGTGGTATGCCAACTTCTTCTTGAACGATATCAATGAATGCCCTAACCAATGGTGATTGCTGACGGTGTGAGTACATGGCATAAATATCACCAAAATCTTGAGTTTCATATTCTGGTAAAAGTTGAACTAAATTAGAAGACTCTAGGTTGTTAGGAAGCATAAATTGACCTATAAGTGCAGCGCCCAGACCTGACTTTACGCTTTCAATTATTAGCTCAGCTTCATTTACCATGTATGACCCTGATATTGGGTATGTATCTAAACCATCTGATTTTGCTTTGTCGTAGAATTTAAGTTTATCGACAATAAAATTACCATTTGAATAAATAATAAAAGGTAGCTTAACTAACTCATCAGGCGTTTCTGGGTTACCATGTTTTTCAATTAAATTTCGAGAAGCAATGATTGCAGTCGTATTTTTTGCTAATTTTCTTGCTACCATTGATGAATCCCTCATAGGTCCGATTCGAAAAGCAATATCAAAATTACTTCTAATCACGTCTACATGAAGATCATCTAGCATTAGTTCAACACTTGCTTTTGGGTACTTATGTAAAAACTTCTCTATCGAAGGTTGTAGATAGAGTTTTCCAAATAATGTTGAGCTTGAAATTCGTACTTTCCCTGAAGGCTCAGTCTGAAAGTTCTCCGCTATTTGTTGAGTATCATCAAGGAGTTGAGATATTTGGTCTGCTTTTTCAACTATTTGCTTGCCGACTTGTGTTAATGAAAGAGAGCGAGTTGTTCTGTTTAATAGCCTAACGCCTAAGTGCTCTTCTAACTGCTTGATGTGTTTAGATAAAACAGAGCGGTCGATATTCATCCCATCTGCTGCTTTTGCAAAAGATCCAGCTTTAGAGACTTCTAAAAGCAGGTGTAGTTTATTTGCTAAATCCACAATGTTTATCCAAGTTAGATATTAGCGTATTAGTTTCATGTATAACTGCTGCTCTGTCTAGAAATTATTAATATACTTAATAACCAAAAGAAAAGGGAGCAATAGCTCCCTTTAGTATGAATTTAAATGAGTATTTATATTATGGTTATAGTGTTTGACGTTTTTTGTTTCGACTCACTAACATGTAAAAAACAGGTGTGAGTAGTAATCCAAATACCGTTACGCCTACCATACCCGAGAATACGGCAATACCCATTGCTTGTCGCATTTCCGCTCCGGCCCCTGTACCAATCATTAATGGAATAACACCAGCGGTAAATGCAATTGATGTCATTAGAATCGGTCGAAGACGTAAACGACATGCTTCCAAAATCGCTGATAAGGTATCTTGGCCATTGTCTTTAAGTTCTTTAGCGAACTCCACCATCAAGATGGCATTTTTACACGCTAGAGCCACAAGGACAATCAAAGCAATTTGTGTGAATATATTGTTGTCACCACCAATGAACCAAACACCTGCTAGTGCAGAAAAAATGGTCATAGGAACGATCAAAATGATAGCGAATGGCAGTTTTAAACTCTCGTACTGCGAAGCTAGCACCATGAAAACTAACAAAACAACAAGTGGGAATATATACACCATCGTGTTACCAGCCAAAATCTGCTGGTAGGTTACATCAGTCCATTCATAAACCATTCCCTCTGCTAGGTTTTGATCCAGTACTTCCTCAATAGCCGTTTGGGCTTGGTCAGAGCTGTAACCAAAAGCAGGACTGCCGTTTAGTTCTGCACTAGGGTAGCCGTTATAGTGCATCACGCGGTCAGGCCCAATCGTGGGTATGATCTCCAGTACAGCGCCGAGAGGAACCATTTGTCCGGCAGCATTTCTTACTTTGTAGTTAAGTATTTGGTCAGGTTCGAGACGATAGTTCATGTCTGCCTGGGCATTCACTTTGTATGTTCTACCAAACATATTGAAGTCATTGACGTATAATGATCCTAAATAAACTTGAAGCGCATCAAAAACCTGCTCTAGAGGAACACCTTGCAGCATCGCTTGTTCACGATCTATTTGGATGTCCATCTGCGGCACTTGTATGCGAAATGTAGAATATAATCCCATCAGCTCGGGTCTTGTTGATGCCTCACTTATTACCAAGTTCAATTGCTTGAAGAGCTCATCAAACCCCTTGTTCGCACGGTCTTCGATTTGAAGCTTAAAGCCGCCAGTAGATCCAAGTCCTTGGATTGGTGGTGGTGGAAAAATCGCAACGAAGGCTTCATCAATAATTGAAAAGCTCTTATTTAAAGATGCAACAATCGCATTTGCGCCGAGAGTTGGATCATTTCGTTTATCGAAGTCCTCAAGCGTAACAAAAACGATGCCACTATTCGGACTGTTAGTAAAACCATTGACCGATAAGCCTGGGAAAGAAATGGTTTGTGCTACGCCAGGTGTTGCCAGCGCGAGGTTTTCCATTTCTTTAATAACGGACTCTGTTCTATCTAAACTTGCTGCATCTGGAAGTTGGGCGATCGCAACTAAATACTGCTTATCTTGTTGAGGAATGAATCCTCCAGGAACCGCTTTGAATAGAGAAACCGTTCCCCCGAGTAACGCAATGTATACCACCACAACAACAAGGCTAAAGCGAATCAGCTTCTTGACCAGAGCTTGATATTGGTTCGAGCTGTACTCAAAAATTCTATTGAATGGCGCAAAAACATACTTACCAAAAACCGCATCCAATAGCTTGGTTAGCCGATCGGGTTTTGCGTTCTTATCTTGTAATAGCAGTGCTGATAAAGCAGGCGATAACGTCAACGAGTTAATTGCTGAAATAATCGTCGAGATCGTAATTGTTAGTGCGAACTGCTTATAAAACTGACCGGATAACCCTGTAATAAAGGTCGTCGGGATGAACACCGCACATAACACTAAAGCAATTGCAATAATTGGCCCGGTAACTTCGGTCATTGCTTGTTTCGTTGCTTCTAGTGGTGCAAGACCATTATGGATGTTCCGTTCCACGTTTTCGACGACGACAATGGCGTCATCGACGACGATGCCTATGGCGAGAACAAGCCCAAACAACGAAAGCGTGTTAATCGATACTCCAAGCATTTGCATTACGGCGAACGTACCGATTAATGAAACAGGCACCGCAATGATAGGGATGATAGACGCGCGCCATGTTTGCAAAAACAAAATGACTACGACAACAACAAGTACAATTGCCTCTAGCAGAGTATGAACCACCGCGTCTATCGATCCACGAACAAAGACGGTCGGGTCGTAGGCTATTTCATATGAAACTCCAGCTGGAAAGGCTGCTTGTAAACGGTCCATGGTTGAACGAACCTGATTAGATAGCTCAATAGCATTAGCACCAGGGCGCTGGAATACGGGCATCGCCACCGCTGGTTTACCATTTAACAAGGCGCGCAGTGCATAAGAGTTTTGACCTAGCTCTACGCGTGCAACGTCTTTAAGACGTGTCAAAGCCCCTGTTTCGTCAACTTTTACTACAATGTCGTTGAATTCATCAATATTCTCCAAGCGGCCTTTTACGTTCAACAAAACTTGGAATTGGTTTTCATTAGCGGCTGGTTGCGCACCTAATGAGCCTGCTGCCACCTGTTGGTTTTGAGATCGGACGGCGGAGACAACGTCCATTACGGTTAGATTTCTAGAAGCGAGCTCATCTGGATTTAACCACAAGCGCATTGAGTACTCGTCACCACCGAAAAGGCGCACATCACCAACGCCTCCGAGCCGAGCTATCTCATCTTTCAAGTTTAAATTAGCGTAGTTAGCTAAATAACTGACTTCACGGCTAGAATCTGGAGAATATATATGCACAACCATGGTGAGATCAGGAGAGGCTTTTTCGGCAACAACTCCTAACCGTTGGACGGCTTCTGGTAATCGGGGCAAAGCTGTAGTGACGCGGTTTTGAATTTGAACCTGAGCTTTGTCCAAGTCCGTACCCAAAGCAAAGGTTACGGTCAATGTCATTCTGCCGTCACTGGTTGCCTGCGAAAACATATATAACATGTTTTCTGTACCATTAATTTCTTGCTCCAGAGGCGTAGCAACTGTTTCTGCGATTACTTTTGGGTTCGCACCAGGATAGTTTGCTGTAACTACTACTGTAGGAGGGACAACCTCTGGATATTCACTCACAGGCAACTGTAAAAGTGAAATTGCGCCTACTATTAATATCAATAGCGATAACATAGAGGCAAATATGGGTCTTTGAATAAAAAAGTGTGCAAATTTCATTCGGTTGTCTTCTTAGTCTTGAGCTAAACGTTTGTTTGGCAACGATGTTGAGTTTGAAGCCATAATCAATGAAGTATTGCTAATATCTAGCGTGACATTTTTTGGTTTGACTTTGCTATTTGGGCCAACTTTTGCTGGGCCATTTACCGCAATAATTGAGTCGGCGTTCAAGCCATTCTCGATAGCACGAAATGTTCCGTAACGTTCGCCTAAGGTTACGATGCTGTATTGCAACGTATTCTCTTCATTGAGTGTTAATACAAAGCGGTTTTCTAGATCTGTGCCAATAGAACGCTCTGGAACGAGAACTCGTTCAACTGGTTTGGTTGTTGATATCTGAACTCGGCCAAACGATCCCACTTTTAAGTTTGATTTTGTTGCATCGAATACCGCTCGAACCTGCAAAGTACCGGTGTTTTCGTTGATGGAGTTGTCGACAAAGTCAACGCGTCCAAAAAACACCTGCCCATTTTGTCCAGATAGTTCAAGACGAGTAGGTAAGTTAGAGTCGGCATTGATTGTCGAGAAGTAACGGTTCCAAGTTCGCTCATCGACATCAAAGTATGCATATACCTGATCGTTAGAGACAATGTTTGATATAACGCTTTGATTTGCGTTTACATTGTTTCCTTTAGTAATGAATGCTCTTGAAATAGTGCCGCTAATAGGGGCATATATCTTCGTAAACTCAAGATCTAACTTTGCGGATTCTAACTGAGCACGCAAAGCCATTAGTTCTGCAGAGCGTTGTTTTACTGCGGTATCTCGGGCCTCTGCTTGTTCCGCTGAGATGGCTTTTCGCTTAACCAGTTGGGCGGCTCTCTTTTGTTCGTTTGCTGCTTGCTCTAGCGCAGCTCGAGCACTCTTAACTTGCGCTTCAAGTCGTGAGACCTGAGCTTTGAAGGTTCGATCATCAAGAGTGACGAGTAAGTCACCTTTGTTGACACTCTGTCCGTCTTTGAATTCTACCGTTTCAATAACTCCGGAAACGCGTGGCATTAAAGAAACTTTCTCTGGGGCTTGAAGCCTTGTTGTAAAGGTGAACCACGATTGAACCGGCTCATAGATGACTTTGGAAACGTCTATCGTAGGTAAGGGAGTATTAGGTTGTTTGGTTATCTCTTCGTCTGCACAAGCAGCTAAAACGGATAAAAGGCCAATGCCGAAAACTTTCTTTAACATTTGTCGCGCCCTAAATGATTCTGTTCATACTAAAAGGAACGGCATTGTATTCATTGTACCTATGGGTAAATAGGCCCTCAGCGAACATAGAGTAGTGATAAAAATGCACGATTAAATATTGGTCAAAATGCTCGCATTTTGGTTTGAAAAAGGTCAGTTTAGGGTTTTAAAGACGTGGAGTATTGTTAAATGTAATAAGCCATAATAGATGGGAATAACTAAACAGAAGCTAAAGATAGCGACGAAAATTAAAGCGTTTTTAATTCGTGCATTATTTGCAATTCACTGATGCAATTTGAACCATAAAAAATTGAAATTAATTTTGTAAAATCCATTTCCCATCACATAAAGAATAAAAACTAAATAAGGAATTGTGCAGTGGATCTCGCAAGCCAACTTGAATTACTACTGGATGTCTCTGAATACGGAACTTTTGCTAAAGCTGCTGACAGAAATCATATAGATCGTTCAGCTTTGTCAAAACAGATCAAAAAGCTAGAGGATGAATTGGGCTTACGGCTGTTAAACCGTTCCACGCGTTCGCTATCCCTGACCAATGCTGGTGTTGAGATGGTGGCGCAAGCTAAGAAAGTAAGAGAGGTTCTAACTGAAACTCGTAGTATTGCTGCTACATTTCAGGATGAACCGAAGGGTAACCTGAAAATATCAAGCTCCACTTTCTTTGGCAGAGCTTACTTAAATCAGGCAGTTAAAGAGTTTATAAAACAGTACCCAAACATTACTGTAGAGCTGCTGCTCGATGATAATCGAGTCGATGTTATCCACGAAGGTTTTGACGTTGTGTTTCGTATCGGACCAATCCGAGAGTCCAATATGATAGTACGTAAGTTGGCAAGCAATAATATGGCACTGGTTGCATCGAAGAGTTTTATTGACAAGTATGGAACCCCGAGCTCTCCAGAAGAGCTTATAAAAATGCCAGCAGTAATATACTCTAATGCTAACTTTAAGGCAGATAAGCTACGTATAGCGCCAAGCCAGTCATCAAGCGACGTTAGAACGTATAATATCAATGGGCAGTACTTCGTGAATGAAACTGAGTTAATGCTCGATGCCGTAAAATCTGATCTAGGGTATGCTTTAATAGGGCAGTTCTTTCTTCAGGAGAGTTTGAGTAAACAAGATCTTGTACAGTTGCTTCCTGATTATAATCTTCCCGCGATAGGGGAAATATATGCAATGTATACTCACCGAAATCAACAACCATTAGCCAAACTGTTCATTGATACTGTTCAAAAAATAATAGGGACGCCTCCTGTTTGGATGGATTATCTCAACTAATATGAGTACTAGGACATAATGTTTTAGATTGAGGGCTTGTTTATATTTATCCATAGAATATGGTTGAATTTGCACTTTAAAAATAATTGCCACTGTTCATAATTTCACTCGATTCAAACAACACAAGTAGTGGTAATTAAATGAAAATGACAAGAACGTCGATCGCAATCGCAGCACTTTTTTCTGCAAGTGCTGCAAATTCAGCCGTAGTTTATGAAGATCAAGAATCAGTATTAAATATTCATGGCCGAGCGCAAGGGATGTATTATTTCTCTGATGATAAAAATGCAGACGGAGATAATAGCTACATTCGTGTAGGACTTTCAGGTGAGTCTAAAATAAATGAAGATCTTTATGCCTTCGGCTTATATGAGTTGGAATTTAAGTCTAATCGCAGAGATGCTGATGGGATTGAAGATGATGAATTTGATATCCGAAAAGGCTATGTAGGAGTTGGTGCAGATTACGGAACAGTAAGTTATGGACGTCAATACGGTGCGGTCACTTTAGTATCTGACTACACGGATATTTTCCCGGAGTTTGGTAATGAAGCTGCTGGCGTAAGTGCGGATCTATATGGTACCGGTCGCTCCGATTCAGTATTTAAGCTAACGACAAGCTATGAAGGTTTGAATATTCATGTTAGCTATCAGGCTGAAAACGATGAAGTGTCAACAGATGCAGCCTCTTATGGTGCGGCGGCGGACTACAAGTTGCCATATGGCTTCAAAGTTGCGCTTGGTTACAACGAAGGTGAAGGGCAATCGGGTGCAGAAGATGCAGAGCTGCTAACGGGTGCTATTGCATTTGAATACGACAAGTTTTATGCCTCTGTTTTATACAGTGATGGTGAAAACTGGGCTAAAGATGGTTCTGAAAGTAATATTGATTACACCGGTATTGAAGCAGTTGCCACTTATGAAGTAACAGATAAGCTTTGGGCACTAGTTGGCTATAACAATCTAGAGCGTGATGATGAAGATGTCGTCGATTACTACTCACTAGGTGCAGAGTACGATTTGACTTCTAATTTTAAAGCACTAGCAGAATACAGAATTACAGATGTAGACAATGAAGACGATATTCTTGCAATAGCTGCGAGATATTCATTCTAAAAAAATTAATAAAGCTAAAAAGCCTGAAACTATTTTCAGGCTTTTTTATTTATCGGTGTAAGTTCATAAGTGCTGACTTTCGTCCATATATAATGGATTATATTGATCGTTACTTGTTTAAGTGTTTTGAATATAATTGTTTTGTTAGCTAGTCCACTGCTAGTTTTCATTTTCATATTTTTTGAATGATGATTTTTTCTTTGGCAACAAGAAGTATCTTGTTGCCTTTTTTTACGTCTTATGGTTAATTAAAACAAAAAGAGTTTTTTTATATATTGCTATAAACGAGAAAAATATAACGAAAATTGTCAATCTTAGGTTGAGTTAATCGTCATAAAAAAGTGAACTCAATTTCAAGGGTCTTTTTCATTTAAGTGATGTGGAATCCATATGGCGAACCAAGTGAATGATAAAGCGCCAAACGACGAAATGTATCTCAATGAAGATTGGAAAAATTATTTTTATGTAAACGATAGAGGTAGGGATTGATACTGTTTATGTAAGGAGAGAGCGATTTATGAAAAGCAGTCGTTTCAATATGATTAGACACCTTTACTTTCTTAAAATAGGAAGGACTCTAAGAAAGTAAAGGTGCAGATGATTTTTTAGTTTTTACCGCCGTCACTTGTTCTGAAGTGATAATCGAAGTTTATGATTGCACGATATTTAACTTCATCACGGTTAAGTGCGTATTCTTCAACTCTCACCTTACTATCATCGATTGCAATATCACGAGGGAAACCGCTTCCAATGATGTTTAGACGATTTCTAAGTTCATGTTTTGATAGCGTTTGGTATTCATCGACAAGATCAAACGCAGAGCTATAAGCGGCATCTTTTGTCGTAAAGTCATTGAGAACAACTTTGTTTGTAGAGTGTTCGACATGAATACCAGCAGTAGCAGATAAACTGAATAATAATAGTGATGAGAGCGTCATTAGTTTTTTCATATAGTCACCTTTTTATTTGTATTACAAAGTCAAGATGTCCAACGAATCCTTGTTAATATCTCTCGACAAAGGTGATAGTGCCACTATAGAAATGTGCTGTACATCACATTTGTGACCATTGACTATGGAAGAATTGTCAACAATAAAACTCAAGCACTTTTGACATTACGGTCAATGTGGAAAAGCGAATATCTGTATGGTTTCGTTAATAATTAAACCACTCTCGGAAACGCTGACTATTCAGTCAAAGCGTATGTTTCTTGTCGTTATAGTGACCTGCCTACAGCTCAATCACTTAATGCATGCAATTCAATTGCAATGGCTTGGTATAGATTTTCATTCAGATCTTCCGTCTTAGTGACGATTCTACAAATTCTAGTGATTAAAAAGTCATTATTTGTGGTTTTTTATTCTATTGTCGTGTATAAAAAAACTTTACAACAAATGATAAAGGAATATCCATGAAAAAGTTATTGTGTTTTGCTGCACTGGGGTTAGCTGTTTCGACGACGGTTAATGCAGACCCAATTTTAGACGACATCAAAAGTACAGGGGAGCTAAAAGTCTGTTTTGATTCTGGGTATATGCCTTTTGAAATGACAGCAAAAAATGGGCAGTACATCGGGTTTGATATCGATTTGGGTAAGCAAATGGCGCGTGCCATGGATGTTAAGTTTGTGCCGGTAAACACTTCATGGGATGGCATTATCCCAACACTGTTGACTGGTAAGTGTCACATGATTATGGGCGGGATGACTATCACACCTATGCGAAATACTCAGGTGAATTTCGCTGATCCCTATGTGGTTATTGGTCAATCCATTCTCGTAGATCTCAAACATGAAGGTAAAGTGTCTAGTTACCGCGATCTCAATAGTCCAGAATATGTTGTTGCAACTAAGCTTGGGACAACGGGTGAGCAAGCGGTAAAACGATACCTTCCGAAAGCTAAGATAAATCTATACGAAACTCAGTCTGAAGCGGTACTTGAGGTTGCCAACGGAAAGGTAGATGCGTTTGTTTATGACTTTCCTTACAACTCTATTTATGTGGCGGAAAACAAAGGGCAGTTAATGCACTTGGCTAAACCGTTTACTTACGAGCCTTTGGGTTGGGCTGTGCCGCAAGGAAATCCAGATACGCTTAACTTCTTAAACAACTATTTACGTCAAATTAAGGGCGATGGAACTTACGATCGCATTTACGATAAGTGGTTTAACGACGATAAATGGTTAAAGCAAGTTAAGTAATCATTTTGTTATTGTAGAGGAGCGGCTAGCTTCTGGCTCGGCTCATCGCCAACCAAACGGTTCGCGCTGTGAAGCTAACGCTTTTCTTTATTCAAATACCCAACCAACTTTAATCAAAGTCATTCTCGGAATCACATGCAAAATAACTTTAAATCCCTATTGTGGAACGCTGTTTTTGTTCTTGTTTTGCTATCAATTTGCGGTCTTGTCTATCTGTCAGGTAAGCGAATCGATTACAGCTGGAATTGGGAGCGTGTCCTTCCTTATATTGCCACTAACGCTGCTTCATCCATTACCGCGCCTGTCGATGGGAACATCATTCTCGACGAGAATAACCAACTGGCTCTGGAGAGTATTCATGGTGATATTGTTCTTGAACTAAGCCAATATAAGTCTGTGGACGTCTATGAAGGTGATCTTATTTTTGAAGGAGATACCTTAGCAACTATAAAAGAGTGGCGCTCTGGCCCAATTTTAGATGGTGTTGTGACGACCATTAAAATCTCACTCTGGTCACTTATCATTGCTCTAGCGTTGGGCTTAGTTGTCGGACTAATGCGCATATCCAGCAATCCGGCATTAAAAAAGCTGGCGCTTGTGTATGTCGAGGTCATTCGTGGAACGCCTCTTTTAGTACAGATTTTTATCGTTTACTTCTTTATTGGTACTGTGCTTGACCTTGAGCGTTTTACTGCGGGAGTGATAGCGCTCTCCGTGTTTACCGCCGCTTACGTCGCAGAAATTGTGCGGTCAGGAATCCAGTCAATCCCAAGAGGACAAATGGAAGCGGCGCGTTCACTAGGAATGAATTATCCCAAAGCGATGATTTATGTCATTTTACCTCAAGCGTTTAAGCAGACATTACCTCCCTTAGCCGGGCAGTTTATCAACCTGATAAAAGATTCCTCACTTGTCTCCGTGATTTCGATTACTGATCTGACAAAAGCGGGCAGGGAAGTCGTAAGTGGTAGTTTTGCCCCATTTGAAGTTTGGTTTACCGTAGCGGCCCTTTATTTGCTTCTGACTAGTACCTTATCTTGGGCAATACAAACGTTAGAAAAGAAATTGGCAGCAAGTGATTAATGGTGGAGTCATTAATGGAATACATTATTTCAGCAAAAACAATTAATAAAATTTACCCTAATGGCTGCCATGCGCTCAAGGACGTATCGGTAAATGTAGAAAAAGGGGAAGTGATTGTCATCGTAGGACCGTCAGGTTCTGGTAAGTCAACATTCTTACGGACGATCAATCAATTAGAGACAATAAATAGTGGGTCTATAATCGTAGATGGTATCGATATGTACCACAAATCTACGGATATCAATAAACTACGCGCTGATGTGGGCATGGTATTTCAAGGCTTCAACCTTTTTCCACATAAAACGGCGATAGAGAACGTCATGTTAGCACCTTTAAAGGTTTCTAAACGTGACCCTGAATCGGTGAAGAAAGAAGCAAAAGATTTGCTTTATAAAGTCGGTCTGTCGGAGAGAATGGATAATTATCCTAATCATTTATCAGGTGGACAGCAGCAGCGCGTCGCAATCGCTCGTGCGTTAGCAATGAAGCCCAACATTATGTTGTTTGATGAACCCACATCAGCACTAGACCCTGAAATGGTTGGAGAAGTTCTTGATGTGATGAAAGATTTGGCCAAGGACGGAATGACGATGGTAGTGGTTACTCATGAAATGGGTTTCGCAAAAGAGGTCGCTGATAGGGTGTTGTTTATGGAAGATGGTGAGCTTTTGGTTTCTGACTCTCCTGAGCGATTTTTTGATAACCCCTCCAATCCTAGATTACAGAAGTTTTTATCTAAGGTCTTATAATAAAAAGAAAATTTGATTGAGGGTTAGTCCCTCAATCACTTCATGCACTATTGTGGCTCGTAACGCCCGCCTCGCCGAGAGACATAGATAATGGGCTTTTTACTCGAAGTTAATGGCGATAACATTATCTTGGTCCGAATGAAAGGTCTGGTAAATACTAGAGTGTTTAATCAGCCATTAAGTTTTTGTTCACTTTAAACATAACAATTTCATTTTGAATTGATAAAAATTGTGTTTGAATAGAGCTTATGGATGTTTGGCGGTATGGATGTCTAAATGAAGAAAGTAACAATTTTAGATGGTGGCATGGGGCGAGAGTTAAAACGTATTGGCGCCCCTTTTTCTCAGCCGCTTTGGAGTGCACAAGCGCTAATTGAATCACCACAATATGTAAAAATGGCACATGAGAATTTCATAGACGCTGGCGCAGAGATTATCACTGTCAACAGTTATGCATGTGTTCCATTTCACTTAGGCGAGGAACTCTATGCAAAACGGGGGACTGAGTTAGCAAAATCTGCAGCCAAAATTGCAAGAGATGTAGTCACCAGCTTTAACGATAGAGTGCTCGTTGCGGGTTCTCTTCCTCCTGTAATGGGGTCTTACAGGCCTGAATTATTCGAGCCGAAAAGGGCACTGGAAGTGGCTTCTGAGTTATTTGAAGCTCAAGATCAATATGTTGATATTTGGTTAGCTGAGACCGTGTCTAGCCTCGCTGAAGTTGAAGTTCTATCAATAATTTTAGCCAAAACAGATAAGCCCAATTATCTTGCTTTCACCTTAATGGATGAGCCTAACTCTTTGCCTCGCCTTCGCTCAGGGGAATCTCTTAAAGTCGCGGTTAATACGCTGTTGAAAACAAATGTTTCAGGTATCTTTTTCAATTGCTCTATTCCTGAAGTTGTCGAGCAAGCGATCATAGATACACAAGCAGTATTGAGTGAGTCAGGTAGAGAATTGACGATAGGTGTTTTCGCAAATAGCTTTGCTCCGATAAAGCAAGCGCACCAAGCCAACGAGACCATTCAGGAAGTTCGTCATTTCTCTCCGACTGAATATCTTGAGTATGCTAAAAAGTGGCATGCGCAGGGAGCAAGCATTATTGGTGGTTGCTGTGGGATTGAACCACGTCATATTAAATTGCTAGCGACTTGGAGAGACACTCTCGAAAACGCCTAATTTTGGTGAAGCGCAGGGAAGTATGGCAAGAGGTTTTGTTTTTCATTCATCGTTATAGACAAAATAAAGGTCTTTCATATCTGGCAAAGTAACAAGATGCTTTAACTTGCTCATTACTTTGCCAGTTTGCCTCGAGATCTTTATTAATTATTTTTGGTTCAGATTAACGACAATCTTTCCAACTGTTCTCTGATTTCGCATGTCCAAGAGTGCGTTACCTACATCCTCTAAGCCGATGATCTTCAGTTTCGGTACTTCCAATTCTCCATTTTCTAATAGCTCAGACACTTCCTTTCCGGCATTAACGATACTTGCAAACCCTCTCTCGCCAAAGACATGACCAGAGCCCAAACTTATTTGGTGGAAGCCCAAGCCTTTTAAGAAGGCATCTGGATATTGAGAAGGGTCGACAGTCTTGACGAGCTCCACCATTTCGCCCTCAAAGGTTAACACCGAGGCTGCAATTCGGTCGTTATCACCGCCTACACAATCGAGTGCAACCTCAACGCCATGATTTCCGGTAATGTCCATTACTCGCTGAACTACATCTTCATGATGATAATCAATCGTATGGGTTGCTCCTAACGAGGACAAATATGCGTGATTAGCTTCTGAACTAGTAGCAATGATCTGTTCAACACCAAATGTCTTTGCTAACTGAATAGCAAAGCTTCCAACGCCGCCAGCACCTCCGGCGATAAAAATGCTGCTTCGATTTGAAATATCGAGCTTGTCTACCAAAGCGCGATATGCGGTCCAGGCTGCGCAAGGTGTAGATGCTGCCACTTCAACCGGAACCTGAGGGTGCTTTATGAGCGTTCTTGAATCATGGATAGCAAATTCAGCGAATCCACCGTGATGGCGTCTCATGTTTCCGTGATACAACACTTTATCGCCAACCTTCCAATCAACGACCGCATCGCCTACAGAGACTATTTCTCCTGATACGTCTAACCCGCCAACAAAATTGTTATCCATGTTAGTGACCATGTCTGACCAATAATGAATTTTTGCATCGACAGGGTTCAAACCAACAGCGTTAACTTTAACCAATACATCAAATTGGGTTTCTAGTTTTGGTGTAGGTAATTCGGATAAAGAGAAAGTATCGTTATCTCGTTGGTAAGTTATCGCTCTCATAGGTTTTCCTTATTATTAAGAATGGTCGAAAGTCATACTAACTCAGAGGGTGCTGCTGCAATAATTATGGTTTTTTCTTATTTTGATAATTTTAGGTTATGTTTGATAAAAAGGAATCGAGATGCTCTGAAATTATCATCGACAACCAGTCTGCATAGCTAACGACATGTAACTTTATGATAAGTAATGACTAGTTTTATTATTCCATTTTTATGGAAATATTCTGTTGATTTTTTGTTTTATGATTCTATATTTCTAGAGATATCGAAATAAAGGCTTATCTATCAGGTAAGCTCGTTAGCGAAAAATGACTAGGAGAGTAAATGTGAATACAGAAATTATAACTATGGCTAAAGAAGCGCTGGATATGTTTGCGTTTCTAGCAACCGAACTTATCATCTTATTTCTGGCAATTAGCTACATTGTCGGTGTGTTGCAAGATTTTCTAACGCCAGAAAAAATTCAATCTATTCTCAGCTCGAAAAAGGGTAAAGGTTACTTCATTGCTGCGTTGCTAGGTTCGATTACGCCTTTCTGTTCGTGTTCGACCATTCCTTTCTTAAAAGGCTTGTTGCGTGCAAGAGCAGGTTTTGGACCTATGATGGTGTTCCTATTTGCAAGCCCGTTGCTTAACCCAGTGATTATTGGCTTGTTTGTGGTGACTTTTGGTTGGAAAGTTGCGGTATTTTACTTTGCTATCGCGATGTCAGTATCAGTGGTAGCAGGCTATGTACTTGAAAAACTAGGGTTTGAACGTTACGTCAAACCAGAAGCATATCAAGCGGTAGGTTCTTCTTCGTGCGGTACTTCTTGTGGCGATTCAAGCAAGAAAAAAGAAGAAGCGAGACCAGCATCAATCTGTGGTACCAGCGCCTGCAATGAACCTACGCCAGTTGCGGCGAAAACATCTTGTTGTGGTGATGCACCAAAACCTGAACCTAAAGTGGAAGTGTCTTGCTGCTCATCAGACGGTAGTGCAACAGCGACAGTCGTGGAAGAGAAAGAACCTAGCCGCTGGGTACGTATTTGGCAATCAACTTGGAAAGACTTTAAGCAAGTGTTCCCTTATCTCATGATGGGCATTGCGATTGGTTCATTTATCTATGGCTTCATCCCGACGGAGTTCATTGCGGAGTTCGCTGGTGAAGCGAAGTGGTACGCGATTCCGGTCGCAGCAATCATTGGTATTCCATTGTACATCCGTGCAGAGGCGGTCATTCCACTTAGCGCGGCACTAGTACAAAAAGGTATGGCTCTTGGATCTGTTATGGCGCTTATTATTGGTAGTGCTGGCGCAAGTCTTACAGAAGTGATTTTGTTGAAATCAATTTTTAAGAACCAAATGATCGCTGCCTTCCTAATCGTTATCTTAACGATGGCCATGGGAGCGGGTTACTTATATACGTGGGCTTTTTTATAAAAATAACCCTCGGGCGACTGCTCGAGGGCTCCGTTTTTGTCGCCATATAGGGAAAGGGAAGTTTCCTATACCGCGCAGGCTATAAAAAGATAAAGAGGTTACTCGTAAATACTATAGGAGAAATACTTGCTGGCGATGGTTTTATGCTTACCGCTCTGGATCAATTTTTGTATTCCGCTATCGAGTAATGCTTTTAATTCTTTGTCTTGTTTTCTCACTGCTACGCCAATGCCACGACCGAACCACTTTTCCTCAGTAAACGCTGGTCCAGTAAAGTGATAGCCTTGACCTTGTGCAGTTTCAAGAAAACCAGCACTTAAACCGATTGAGCCGCCAAATACAGCATCTAACCGTCCATTGAGTAGATCGGTAAATGCCTCATCGAACGTACCATAACGACGAATATCAATATCTGGATACAAGGCCGAAAGGTACTTATCACCAATTGTGGCTCTTTGAACTCCAATAGATAAACGATTTAGGCTGCCGTCATCCATGTTGATTTCTCTATCATTTTTCATTACAAAACGAGTCGGTACTTTTGCATAAGGGACGGTGAAATCGACTTTCTTTTCTCGTTCTTCTGTGATTGTCATTGCAGCAATAATCGCATCGTTCTTGCGACTAAGGAGAGAAGGGATGATGCCATCCCAATCCATTTTTGAGATAACGCACTTTACTTCTAACTCTTTGCATAACGCGTTAGCGAGGTCGACTTCAAACCCTTCTAGCTTTCCCTCTTTTGTCGTCCAGCTAAATGGAGGGTAAGCCCCTTCAACAGTGAAGCGAATTTGTTTCCACTCTTTCGCATGGCTGAAAACTGAAAATAAGCTAATAAACAATACGACTATCCATTTCATAAACGTTTCCTTGTAACTGTTTGGAAACCAATGTTTAACACAAAGTAAGTAAATATCAATGAAAGTGCATATATGTGTGACCTTTCGCCCGCATTGTGTGAGCGAAAGGTTTTACGTGTATTACAGCTTATCTTCAATAGTTACGAGGGGAACTCTCGTTGAGACAGCGTGAAGTGCAATGTTGTGAATCATTTCATCGACCGTGGTACAGCTATCCATTAAGATCGAAACATCATACTTGTCCGCAGATTTTGAGATAGCAGTATGTGTCACGCAGTTTTGTGTCATCATTCCGCATACAAGTAACTCCGTTACATTTTTGCTTGCCAATACTTCTTCTAAACGTGTTCCTTCAAAGCTATCTGCGAAGTGCTTTACCACGATTTCGGAATTCGGCGCTAAAGCAAGAACTTCTGGGTGAATATTGGCACCGTCGCTGCCTTCATTGAAGAATGGGGCAATACCCATGGCAGGGTCGGCAATATGCTGAATATGAATCACAGGAATGTTTTGCTCATTGGCTTTAGTTATTGCTCTCTTAACATTGTCTAAAGTCGATTCTGTATTCCATAAAGGAAACTTTCCTTCTGGGAAATAGTCGTTTTGCAAATCAATTACAAGTAGGGCTTTTTGAGTCATTTTCTTTTCCTTTTATTGAGGATCATTGCGGTACGAATAATATAAAGACTTTTAGCTACCTTCTTTAGAGTCTAAAATGACACAAAAGAGTCAAAAAGCGACACTTGAAGATAAATGAAAATAGCACTCGTTAATTACCCAGATAGCTCGCAAGCCTCCGTATATGGTTTAAGCGAACTCTTCGAGATGGCAAACCGTGCGGCGGCTAAATTGGGCGTTGATGTACACTTTGAAGTAGAGATATTGGATCACTGGTCAAACACGCACTTCGATGTGAAAACAGCGGTAATGATTCCGCCTAGCGGCACTGGTCAATATTACTTAGAACCAGAGCCAGAGCTACTCGACTGGTTAAAAGTCCAATATAGTAAAGGTGCGATTTTAGCCTCCGCCTGCGCTGGTACTTTTATTCTTGCTCAAACCCAGTTGTTGACCAATAAGTCTTGTACGACACACTGGGGCTTGGCTCCTTCATTAGCGAGTCAGTTTCCCGATATCCACGTAAGACAAGAAGCCATCCTTATTAACGAAGGAACGATCATTACGGCTGGGGGTATGATGTCATGGTTGGATTTAGGTTTGGAGTTGGTTTCCTTATTTGCGTCACCGGCAGTAATGCGCCTGTTAGGAAAAATGTTGGTTATTGATACTGGTCCGAGAGAGCAACGCTTTTATCAACAGTTTACTCCAAACTTCCAACATGGTGATGAGGTAATTGTTCAAATACAGCACTATATAAACGATCATTATCAAGGAAAACTGAGCAATAAAGAGCTTGCAGAGTTGAGTTGTTTAACAGAAAGGACATTGCAGCGACGCTTTAAAAAGGCGACAGGTTTCAATGTTAACCAATACATACAAAGCTTAAGAGTACAAAAAGCTTGTGATTTACTTGAGTCGACAACCCTAACATTTGACGCAATATCATTTAGAGTGGGTTACCAAGATGTGAGCGCGTTCAGGAAAATATTTAATAGGATCGTAGGTTTAACACCGAAGTCGTTCAGATCTCGGTTCTGTTCATGAACGCCAGAAGTAAGATAATGTTGGTATTAAACATTTATAACTCAGAAGCAAACACACATATTTTTACAAGCTGGCTTAGCGTGATGAAAAGGGATAACAAGCTAAGCCAACCGTAGCGATCTTCTAAGTATTGAGAACTTTTTAGGATGCTTAAAGTGTTCTCAAATTACAACGACTTGTATAGGCCGCTGTTAATCGAAAAGCTATGTGATTTCCAAAACCAGTTTCCCAGTATGTTGCTTGCGTGAAAATACTTCTTGCGCTTGACCTATCTGGTTTAAGGGAAATGACTCCGCGACTAAGGGGCGAATTGCGTTCTGTTCGATATAGCGAACCAAGTTACCGAATACTTCTGGTGCCAAAACGGTACAACCAAATAACGCTAGGTCTTTAAGGTAAAGAGTTCTTACATCCAGCTCGACAATTGGGCCGCCTATGGCGCCGGAAACAGCGTATCTTGATCCTGGCTTTAGTACCTGAAGAAATTGTGGCCACTGCTCTCCTGCGACCAAATCAATCACTACGTCAACGCTGTTTTCTCCGAGAGTCGCCGTTAAATTTGCATCGCGAGGGATAACTTGGTTTGCTCCTAATGCCGTGATCTGTTCTTTCTTTTCTGGGCTGGCGATAGCAATGACGTATGCTCCACGCGCCTTCGCCAGTTGGATTGCGGCAGAGCCAACACCACCGGATGCCCCTGAAATCAGTACGGTATCGCTCGCTGTGACATTAGAGCGGACAAGCATGTTCTCGGCAGTTGAATAAGAACAAGGGAAGGAGGCCAAATCGATATCCGATAAACTACTCTTCACTGCATATGCATGTTTACTGTCAACAACAGTGAACTGAGCAAAGCCACCATCACATTCTGAACCGAAGTACCAAGGCGAGCTAAGTGCTTGACTGTTGAAGCGCGTAATACATGGTTCGATGAGCACACGCTGACCGATTCGTGATGGGCAGATATTCTCACCAACAGCGACGATGGTACCGCATACATCGGCACCTTGGATTCGAGGGAGAGATAGCGCGTCTCCTGACCAACTTGCATCCATGCTATTGGCGTCGTTTTTAGAATACCATGCTGTTCGGGTATTGATGTCGGTGTTATTGACTCCGGCGGCGGCAACTTGGATCAATACATCATCAGGCGAGGGGACTGGCACAGGTAGATCATCGCGGTAACGAAGCATATCTGGCCCACCATGACCGATAAGTTGGACGCCTTTCATGACTTTCGGGATTGTGGTCATTGATTGTTCTCCTTCATTAGTTCTAGCAGAGTGTGTTCAGCGGATGCAAAGGCAGCGTGACCGAGAACCGGCCATGCGTTGGATAGACCTTCATGTAACAAGAAGAGTGTGGTTGCGAGGTCTTCTCGCTGACTTAGTTGGACCATAAGCTGACGAACCGCCAATTTGTGTTGTTTTACTGCTTGATTAATAGATAGATTTTCTGGATAGGCTGCTAATGCATTGATGGACATGCAGCCATTCGGTGCAAACTCCTTCATCCAATCCTCGAGGCGAGTGAATAGGTGTAATACAGCCGGTGTTCCATTGGCAGGGGCGTCTTCGAGCAAAAAACTCAAATACCTTTGATGGCGATGCTCGAGAGCTGCAACAATCATCGCTTCCTTGGAGGGGTAGTATTTGTACAGGGTTCTCAGGCTGACTTCGCAGGCGTTTTTGAGTTGGGGTACGCTAGGCTCGGCGAAGCCATACTGACTGAATGCTTTTTCTAGGCTTGCTGCGATTTTTTCTTTCACTATTTGATACACCAGGTAGAACGTTTGTTTCACCTAAGGGTAGAATAAACTTTCTACCTCAGTCAATGGTGTATTTAAACTCTGTATGAAAGCCCGACGTAATGCCGGGCTAATTTAAGTGATTTTTATAGATTCGGAACGTGAATCAGTGTGCCGTTGCGTGCTGCTCTCCACGCTTGTCTAGCATTCCGCTGAAACGGGTTAGTAGTAGAGCACCTAATACTACGATCGCGCCAATCCAAGGTGTGTGCATCAGCCCAGCATTGGCCACGATAAGGCCACCGCCCCAAGAACCCAGTGCAATACCTACGTTAAATGCAGCAATGTTGAGACCAGAAGCGACGTCGACTGCATCAGGTGAATATTTCTCTGCTAGTTTGACAACATAAACTTGAAGTCCTGGAACGTTACCAAAGGCAAAGGCACCCCAGACAAGAATGGTCACTACTGCAGAAGTTGGATTAAATGCTGTGACACTAAACACGAGCAATACCACAATTAGGCCCGAGAAAATCGCTGTCAGAGCTTTGATTGGCCCCATAGAGTCGGCCATCTTTCCGCCCCAGATGTTGCCGAATGCGACTGATACACCATAAACCAACATAATTAGGCTGATAGCGCTAGAGCCAAACCCCGAAACTTCTTCCAAAATAGGAGCCAAGTAAGTGAAGGCTGTGAACGTACCACCGTAACCGAGTGCGGTGATTGCGTACACCAAAAGTAGACGAGGTTGAGTTAAGACTTTTACTTGCGATGACAGCTTGGTTGCTGGTGGTTGTTTCAGATTACTCGGCACTAGCAGAGCGCTTCCTATCAGTGCGATGATTCCAAGGATCGCGACGATTAGGAAGGTTGCCTGCCAACCAAATGTCTGGCCAATCCAGGTGCCAAGTGGCACGCCCGTCACTAGAGCTACGGTGAGACCGGTAAACATAATAGCAATTGCGCTAGCGGCTTTTTCTTTTGACACTAGGCCAGTGGCGATAGTCGAGCCGATCGAAAAGAACACACCGTGTGCAAGCCCGGTCAGTATCCTTGCTGTAACTAGTGTGTTGTATCCAGGTGCTTGCCAGGCTAACAGATTGCCAAGAACAAACAGTGCCATAACAGAAAGCAGAACGTACTTTCTTTTCCAGTTACCAGTCAGCGCTGTTAAAACGGGAGCACCAACCGCGACACCAAGTGCGTACAGGCTAACTAAAAGACCCGCTGAAGGTAATGATACGTTGAGGTCGGAGGCCATAGTCGGTATCAGACCGACAATTACAAACTCCGTGGTTCCAATAGCAAAGGCGCTCAGCGTCAATGCAAGTAAAGCTAAAGGCATAACAACTCTCTCTTATAATCATTGAATATGAATGGATAAACGAATAGCCCGTCTCCATGTCGTGTATTATTAAAGAGTTATTCGTTGCGAAAAATGGTGTTTATTACAAAATACTTTTGTTATAAGTGA
The DNA here is from genome assembly GCF_033391095.1 of Vibrio sp. Vb0667. Taxonomy (NCBI): domain Bacteria; kingdom Pseudomonadati; phylum Pseudomonadota; class Gammaproteobacteria; order Vibrionales; family Vibrionaceae; genus Vibrio; species Vibrio sp. Vb0667. The sequence goes on from NZ_JAWPOL010000009.1 coordinate 130,039, forward strand.
AGGAAATGCGCAGTTAGGAAAGGGGATGAAATGTTAACCCGATCAGATGAATTAGAGATTCTTATGGCAGTTGTGGATAGTGGTGGATTTTCTTCCGCTGCTGATGCACTAGGTATTCAAGTCGCTAGGGTATCTCGTGCGGTTAGTAAAGTTGAATCACAGTTGGGGGTAACCTTGCTGAATCGCACGACACGCAGAGTGGAAGTTACTGAGGAAGGGCATCAGTTTGTTGAAGCGGTTCGCTTAGGTTTACTACAAATACAGCAAGCTGAAGAAGAGATCATCACACGAGGTGAATTACCCAAGGGGCGCTTAAGAGTTGATGCCGCTAGCCCATTTGTTTTACATCAACTCGTGCCGTTAATTCAGCCATTTAAAGAGGCTTATCCTGATATTCAACTCGATCTTACCTCTAATGAGGGTTTTGTGGATCTATTGGAAAAAAGAACCGATGTGGCGATACGTATTGGACGATTATCGGATTCAACACTGCATGCTAAACCTTTAGGAACAAGCCCACTATTTATCGTTGCCACGCCTGGTTATTTATCTAAACGAGGTTTTCCTGAAGCGGTGAGCGATTTGCGCAGTCATAACTTGATCGGTTTTTCTGGCGCTAAAGTGTTAAATCAGTGGCCATTACGAGGGTTTGAGATGATAGAGCCTGATATCCTATCCAGCAGTGGTGAAACGGTTAGACAGTTAGTGCTGGCAGGGAACGGCATTGCATGTTTATCTGGCTTTATGGTGAAAGATGATCTTGATTCTGGACGGTTAGTGGCATTGTTTGAATCGGAAAAAATCACAAATACTGGACGAGAACAGGTCAATGCTGTGTTCTACAAATCTTCTTCAGTCTCTAAGCGTATTTCCGCGTTCATCGACTTTATTCAACCAAGACTTACTTTAAAATAACACTATTATTGTTGTTTTAACAAAAGAGTTTTGTCGTTATTGCAGCTTTTGTTTTTCCAACTGCCAAGCCTAGCGTGCCACCCCTTAGTAAGGTGGCACATATTTTTATTTGCTCTTAGTTAAAGCGTGGCAACACGTACTGAGCGATCTGTTCCATTGATTTATCAATTGGTTGGCTATTACGACGGAAATGCAACCCGATGTGATTGACTCCTGCTTCTTGCATTTTTTCTAGCTCATCGCTCAAGCCATTGACTCCGGCCTGGATACCAAAATGATGCCGAACGACTGGTGCATTTGGGTTATCGATTAAATCAAGATGAATAAAGCTGGCGTAGGGTTTGTTTCCCGCTACGGAGCGCCAAAGTGCAACGCGGTGTTCATGATCATCAGGTGTGCCTGGGTAGGCGAGCCAGCCGTCTAGGTTTTCTCCTATCCATTGTGGACTTTGCTGCGCTAACCCTGCGACATAGATAGGAATATCAGCAAACTCGGGTAATAACTGTAGATCGTTACCCAGCTTATCATTTTGCGTATCTTTCAAAATCTCTACACTTTCTCGAAAAGCCGAGCCACGGCTGTCAAAGTTGGCGTTAAAAACGGGATATTCACTAGGACGGTCTCCACTAGCCACACCGAGTATCAGGCGGTCACCACTTAACTCGTTGATGGTCGCAGCGGCTTTTTTCACTAGCCAAGGTTGTCTTAACGGTAATACTATCGCTGCTGTCCCTAGTAGAATGTTGTCGGTGCACGCAGAGAGATAGCCAAGATAACTGAACGGTTCATAAATTTGTGCCGCGTCTCCAAAGTTAGGGTCGTACAACGGGACATCTCTTACCCACGCTACGTTAAAGCCTAACTTATCGGCTAACATAATACGCTGTTTATGTGCACTCATGTCTGGTACGCCGAACGGTTTTCGTTGGAGCAGCCGTTTTTTCTGGCCTTCTTGGGTCCAGTCATTATCTAGGGGGAGCTCAACCCCGATGGTGAATCTGTTACTTAAATCTTTATGCATTATGAAGCCTGACTATTACTGTGAGTACTAGGAGGCCAGGTGCCCCCCTGATATTCAGGACACTATGAGATTTTTGTTGTGAGAAAAAGCGGCAAAAAGACAAAAGTGTTTTGCCACAAACAGCGGTGGTCTTTAAAGGAACTGGTGGTTCTCTACCTTGATTTCTTGCTTGATGAAGTCAATAAAAGAGCTGATCCGGCGTGAGGTACTGGCATTTTTGTAATACACCGCATGAACTGGCTGTTCGACATTATGCGTGTGTTCACTAAGCACGCCCACTAAGCGACCAGCTTGTCGGTCAGAGTAGGTCATAAAGTCAGACAGGCAAGCTATCCCCGCACCATGTAAGGCTAAACATCTTAGCGTCTCGCCATTATCAGATCTTAGGCTACTCATAATACGCAGAAGTTTGTTCTTATCATCCATGATCGGCCATTCCTTAAGATACTCCGGCTTGTTGAATCCAAGTAGCTTGTGATTGAGTAACTGATCTATTGAGGTTGGAGTACCATGTTGTCTTAAATACTCTGGACTCGCGACGATTCGAATCCGACTTTTACCAAGAAATATCGCGCGCATGGTTGAGTTTTGTAGCTCACCGATACGAAAAGCAATATCGGTTTTTGTTCCCAAAAGGCTAATATTTTCCTCATTGGAATTGAGATCGATTTCGACTTCTGGATACAAGCTCTGATATTTAGCAATGTGCGGCGTTAGTACGTGCAGTAAGAAGGGGGTAGCTGCGTTTATTCGTAGGAGGCCAGAAGGCTTATATTTCTGGCTTTTCAGTTGTGCTTCGGCATTCTCTACTGCTTCTACAATATGTCTGACTTTATCGAGGTATATCGTTCCTTCATTAGTAACATCTAACTTACGGGTTGTGCGATTTAACAAGGTCGTTTCGAGTTTGGCTTCTAGCCGAGATACCGATCGACTCACCGCAGAGACGGTCATCGATAACAGTTCAGCCGCAGAGCTGATTGAACCCGTATCGACCACGGCCATAAAGGTGCGCATTTCATCTAAAGTAGCTTTCATTGTTGAATATATTTCAAATTAGATTTGAGTATTGTTAACTTTACGGAAAGTTTCTTGCGGCGTAAAGTTTTGCTTCGAATCAACTATAAAATCGATAATTCAGGAGATTTAGATGAAAGTACCATCATTTGGCGTCGGCACGTTTCGTTTAGAGGGTGAAGTAGTTAAGGATTCAGTCCGTAATGCGTTAGAAGTGGGTTACCGCGTAATTGATACTGCACAGATTTACGGTAATGAGGCAGAAATCGGTGAAGTATTGACACAGTCCGGTATTGCACGTGATGAGCTATTCATTACGACCAAGATCTGGGTTGATAACATGAACACGGAACAACTCATTCCAAGTCTAAAAGAGAGCTTAGAAAAGCTAAATACAGATTATGTGGATTTGACCTTGATCCACTGGCCTGGCAATAACAATAACTTGAGCGAATACATGGCTTCATTACTTGAAGCTAAATCGCAAGGGTTAACCCGTAATATTGGCGTCTCCAACTTTAATATTGACTTGTTGCAACAAGCGATAGAAGTGGTCGGTAAAGAGAATATTGTTACTAACCAAATCGAGCTTAGCCCTTATTTGCAAAATCGTAAGTTGGTCAGCTTCATGCAGGAAAACGATATTCAGGTAACGTCTTACATGACCTTGGCATATGGGAAAGTACTTGGGGACCCAACTATTGCAGGTATTGCTGAGGACTATCAGGCCACGCCAGCTCAAGTCGCGCTTGCTTGGGCTTTGTCAAAAGGTTACGCGGTGATCCCGTCTTCAACTAAACGAGAGAATTTAGCAAGTAACCTGAAAGCACTTGAACTTAATCTCAGTGAAGAGGCGATTGCAAAGATAGATGCGTTGGAAAGAAATGGCCGCGAAGTAAACCCTGAAGGGCTAGCGCCTGAGTGGGATGATTGAGTGAGTTTCTCAGGAAATCATTGCCTAAATGACGCCTCTGCAATCGCTGACTTCCTCTGCGCTTGACGGTAGTACAACACCATAGACGATAACGGCTCGCTTGTCTGACGATAGTGCGAGCTTTTATCTTTTTGGCCTATTAGTTTACTGTATTCTCCCGGCCTTCAATTTGGCCGGGAGACGTCATTTAGAGAACAGTTACCATTCGATTGTAGAGCCATCAAATACGCGGAAGCTTCCGGATTGCTCAAGTGTTAGCTGTTCTGCGACCGAAACAATGCCTGCAACACTTTCCTCGGCAGAAAAGGTTGCGTCCTCACCGCCCATATCGGTTTTTACCCAGCCGGGATGAACTGCGACAGTTTTTACTCCTTGCGATTCGAGATTGCGTGCTGCTGATACTAGAACCTGATTAAGCGCTGCTTTAGATGCTCGATAACTGTACATGTTACCTGAACTGTTATCGCTTAAACTCGCAACTCGGGTTGAGATTCCCACGATGGTTTTGTGCTGACTTTTCGCAACGTTGTCTTGTAGGGCTTGAATTAGCAGGGCAGGTGCGACGGTATTTATGTTTAGTACTTCTAGCCATTTTTTCTGGGTCATTTCGCCAAGCTTTGCACACTCTTCGCCTAATACACCTGCATTCAGAATTAAATGATCGAGCGGACGCTCCGCTAATTGAGTGGCTAACTGATCGATATCTTGTTGGTTAGTGACGTCTAGAGCCATCAGTTGAAGTTGATTAGATTGGGTTACTAGTTCATTGAGCTGCTTAGCATTTTCTGGTGAACGACAAGTTGCGATAACTTGCCAACCTTTTCCAAGGTAGTGGCGGACAAATTGCAAGCCTAAGCCACGGTTAGCGCCAGTGATTAATACAGTAGACATCGCTTCTCCTACGTTGTTGAGTTGAACAACGACCATATTAGAGGCGACGTATAAGCATGTAATCAAAACAGTATAAAAATGGCCTAGAATTCGACATTGTCAAATCTTAAAGTTTGAGAAAGATGCTGGCAAAGTGTTTTAGCCTAGTGACCGTCAGTTCGGAGGCAGCACCGCTGACACCTGCAACAGCAACGACCTTACCATCCAAGTAAAGGGGGATCGCTAAGCAATTGAGGTTTGGCTCTGCCTCTTCTAAATCGAGTGCGTAACCTGATAATACAACCTGATTAAGTTCAGTTTCTAACGTGGGGGATATTTGGCTTTCAAGGCGCAATGTTCGGCGAAGCTCATCATCAAAACTAAGAAAAACCTTGCCGATCGCAGATGTTGTGAGTCCTTCTCGTTTCCCTCTCGGGCTACGGATGGTAAGAGGGTTATCCTGCTCTATAGCATCGATATACAAGTACTCTTTAGCGCCACTTTGTACAGCGAGGTAAGAAGTGTTGTTAGTCATTTGGGCCATTTTTTTCAGCAATGGAACAAAATGTTGTCGGATAGCTTCGTTTTTTTGTTCAATCGGCTTAGACAGTTCATAGCATCTAAACCCTAGGCTGTAGCTATGGTTGTGTTTGGATACATATCCAAGAGAGTGTAGAGTCGCAAGTAACCCGTGAACAGTCGTCTTATTTAACTGGATCACATTACTGATCGTCTGTAATGATAGGGGAGACTCACTCATCGAGAGCAACTCGAGGATTAGAAAACCTCGCTCTAGAGACTGAATGTTTTTTCTTGCCTTGGGCACAAAGACTCCTTGATGATGGTGTTGCATCTGAATGGCTTACTGATGCTTCCACCTATAACAAACCACTACGCTGGTGGTTTGGTTTTATTAGAGAATATACTCAGCACTTAAACTGATCGGCTCGTTGTATGCGTCCACAAGGGAGTTTTTTCCTTGCTTCTTAGCATTGTATAACGCTTGGTCTAATATCGAATAGAGCTCATCAAAGTTGGTGAGTGGCATTGAGGTTGATAGATAGGCCAGACTCGCAGATATATTCAATTGATGGTTATTAAGCGAATGTACACTCTTTTCTGAAATTGTTTTATGCAGACTTTGTACTCTAAAGGGAACGTCAATCTCATCGACGTTTTTCAATAGCAAGATAAACTCTTCTCCACCTAAACGACCCAAGTAATCTCCCTTATTAAGTTTAGCTTTAAGCGCTTTGCATACCTGTTGTAGTACTAAGTCGCCAGTCGGATGACCATACTGATCATTAATCGCCTTAAAGTCATCTAGATCGATTAATGCTAGAACGTAGCGGAAGTCTCCTTCAGCTTTGGAGGTTTGGCTTTTAATCGTCTCTATAATTGCCGCTCTGTTTAATGCACACGTTAAGCTGTCTATTTTGGCTTTTAAGCGTGTTTGTCGCTGAACCATCAATGCCAGAGCGAGGAGAACCAATAAACAGAAAACAACAAAATTATAAGTGCGTTGTTGGTCTGTGAGTTTTTCAAACTGGTACTGACTTAGAAGAGTTTCGTTGTTCAACTGCGCGACTTGTAGATCATATTCATACTCTTTTTTAGTGAGATCTAGTGCCTCTAACGCCTTGATATTACTCGCGTCTCGGTTCGTTAGTTCAATCGTCGAGTAGGCCTTGTGATGCTCCAGCGCCTTTTTGTAATCATTTTGAGCTTGGTATGCTTTTGAGAGGAGTAATTGGGCTTGCGCTTGCAATAAGGGCCTAGCGTTTTTTACCGCTAATCTTAACGCTATTGTAGTGTGTTCAATCGATTTTTCGGGTGTATGGTTCTTTAAATATGCCAATCCAGCAGCCAAATGACCCTCTGTTTCAAGGTGCGTATTCTCATAAGTTTGGGCAATGTTTAATGCTCTTCCAATGTAATCTACCGCGGTATCCAATTGCCCAGAATCGGCCAAAGCAGCAGATAACCCTAAATAGGTCAAACCTTGCCCGTATGGGTAATGAAGTTGTTCGAGAATCGTTAATGCATTTTTGTAGTGGCTGATGGACTTATCGAGTTCTTTGGATTTTCTGTACATCGCTCCTAGACTATGTTCGACTTGCGCAACTTCAAGAGGTGTCCCTTCATCTTGGCGAACCAGTAGGGCTTGAATGAGATATTGCTCTGATTGTTCAAATTGCCCCAGCTCTGCAAGTAAATTGCCGACGTCATTGTAAATCCCTGAAGGATCGCTTTGCGTCGACATGTTGGCCATCAACTGTCGATACAAACTTAAGGCTTTTTCATAGTCACCGCGGTAATTGTAGTTATTTGCTATTACGCGCAAAGCAAGATCAACAGGGAAGTTTTCTTGATGCTTATGATTTAAGTGGCTTTCTAAGGATGAGCAATAAAAGTTTGCTTTGTGATAACGACCTTGTTGATTCAGCGTATAACAAAGTTGATAGTTCATCAGAGCCTTGCCTTCGGAATCGGATATTTTCTTCATTGTCTGTCGCAAAGAAGAAAAGCTGTCTACTGAGGCCTCGTAACTACCATGCTTACGTTCATTTAAGGCAAGAATATATTCTGATTCTAATTGAGAAAAAGGGTTGTCTAAGACTTGACTGCTGCCGTAGTAAGGCTGATTTATGTTTGACATATATTCATAAATCAATCCACTTACGTAGAGCTTTTCGCTGTCCGATTTCGCTGTATGATAGCGATCTTGAAGCATGCTCAATGCCGACTCAGGGTTGCTTCGTAGTGTGGTTTGGTAGACAGAGTGCCACTGTGTGATATTTTGGTTTGGTTCAATATCTTGAGTGTCGCTTGCATATACTGGAGTGAGCAAAAGTGACGCAAGCAAGGGATAGAGCACGCGCATGTTTAAACGAGCCTTTAATTTAAGGTGCCTTTAAAGTTGAGTTATCATAGCGCTTTTAACGCATCAGCGTTGTGATTAAGTTGGGTGTACTAAGAAAAAGAGTAGTAAAACTATGCACTTGGTCGAGATATTGAAAGAAGAGGCATAAAAAGAAAGACCTCAACATAAAGTTGAGGTCAGAAATCTTTAATCAATGTAAAGCTTTGCTAGATCTTGAGGCTCCATTTCTTTGCCTTCTAACTGATCGTTCCAGTTAGTTCCAACAAGAACACCATCTTCAGCAAGAGTCAAAAGCCAATCTTCAACAAAGATATCTAATGGGATTTCTAGTACAGTAAAATCTGCCCATTCTTCAACATTATGTGCTTCTGCATCTTCTTTAGAAGACCAGAAAGGCATGACTTCGCTGTTTTCGAATTCAGTTGAATCGCAAGATAGCCAACCTTCTTCATTGCGTAAACCCCAAACCAATTGGTTTTCTTTCGTTTCTGCAACAAAAAGGTCAAGGTTCGCTTGGATATCTGATGTAAGTTTGCTCATTTCAAAACTCTCGTTGTTATGACGTGGCTAGAGTAACACTAAAGTGCCGATTCCTAAAGCATAATACGGTTGTCGAAATGAGTAAAAATAAAGGAGCCGAAGCTCCTTTTCTGAGGTTAAGCATTCACTCGTTTTTGTTTGCTTTGTGCTTGCAGAGCAAACAAAAACAGGTACTTTACCTTTCTGGAAGAGTTGTGAATATTGTCCACTCTCTTTTTATCTCGCCTTTGTAACCAACGACTGATGCGGTTACTCGACGATTTAAAGCATGGCTGACTTCATCGGTCCCTTGTTGTGCTAAGTGAGTGTCACCAAAACCAACAATGCGGACTCTACTCGGTTCGATGTCGTAGCTTAGTAGGGCTTCACGGACATTGCGTGCTCGTCTTTCAGAAAGATCTTGGTTATGCTTTGAACCACCAACTTTACTAGCATAGCCGTGCAGCTCTATCGAAGTAGTAGGGTACTCTTTTAAAAAGTCGGAAAGCTCTCGGACTTGTCTTCTGAAGACTGGATTGATCTCATCAGAGTCGTTAGCAAAAAGTATCCGCACTTGCATGTTATCTGATGCTTTAATGTATTCTCCACAACCGTCGTTGTCGACCTCTGAGCCTTCAGGTGTACCTGGGCACATATCTCGAGCATTGATGACACCATCGTTATCGTCATCTTGCAAATCTGCTATTTGTTCTGCATTTGGTACAGGACGATACTCATATTCGTCTTCAGCAACAACGTGTTGAGTGATGGCGAGCATACCCAATGCAAATAGAATCTTCACTGGTTTCATGATCAGTACTCCACCTTTTCATTCCATTCTTTAGGTACATCGACACGCAAGGCATTTAACAATTGGCCAGTCGCGTTCATAACGCGGTACTTGGCGTACTGCTCTGAGTATCGAGCATCCAAGTAGTTCTTTCTTGCTTCGAAAAGTTCGTTTTCAGTATTTAACAAGTCCAGCAGAGTGCGTTTTCCAATGCGATACTGCTTTTCGTAGGCGATGACAGTTTCAGAGGCCGAATCTACGTGATCCGCTAGGAACTCTTTTTGTTGAAGTGTTAAATCTAACGCACTCCAAGATAGACGAAGACCTTCTTCTACTTGGCGGTATGCACGTTCTCTTAGGTCTTTTGCTTTATTTAGTTGGTAGGCAAAACTTTCAGCGTTGGCTACGTCACTACCACCGTTAAAGAGGTTGTAACGCATACGTAACATTGCTGTTGTCTCTTCGCTGCTTCCTTCGATACCGCTTGCATCATCACGCCATGTTTGAGCCGCTTCTACCGATATCGTTGGGTAGTAAGTTCCCTTAGATTGCTTGTATTGGAACTTTGCAGAGTCCACATCAGCTACCGAAATTTTGATTACTGGATGTGACTCGAATGCCAAGTCAATCGCTTCATCGATGGTGTAGGGAATAAAGTTTTGGTCCGCTCTTGGGAAAATCAATCCTTGTGGTGACTGTCCGACAAGGCGTGTAAAGGTGGTGTGGCTGTCATATAAGTTGTTCTGAGCTGCCACCAAGTTACCGTGAGCCTTTGCTAAACGAGCCTCTACCTGGGTTAGGTCTGCTGTAGAACCGATACCTGAGTTAACTCGCTTTTTAATGTCTTCATAGATCTTCTTATGCACTTTCAAGTTATTCTCGGAAAGTGTCAGAATTTCATAAGCTTTTACTGAGTCTAAATAAACTTTCGCGACCTCTAGAGCGGTGTCTTGGGCATCAGCTAGAAGTTGATAACGGACCGATTCAGCATCAGCTGCTGTTCGATCCATATCATTAAGTGTCGCTGAGCCATCCCATATTAGCTGGGTTAGTGTCACGGTGGCTTCTTTTCTTGTCAGATCGGTTGAATCTCGCCCTGACTCTGCAGGTTTGATTCCTTCGTAACCGATACCGGCATCTAAGTCTACGGATGGGAGGTAAGCACCACCAGATGCTTCATTCACATACTGCTTGCTAACGAATTCATTGAACGCACTTTTGATGTCAGGATTGGTTTTTAATGTGTTTTCAACCGCTTGCTCTAGCGTTTGCCCAAACGCATGACTAGCGGTGAACATACCAATACAAAAGGCGTTGGCACGAGTCCACTTCACTGTGATTCTCCTAGATAATGGTAAAAATTCTCGAGGTGATAGGGCTTATAAGTGGAATACTTATAAGGGCGTCAATAATTTAGCGCACAATAACATTAATATGCGATGAAGTAACCTGTTGATTCGCTGTTCATTTGTTTCAATTTTGATAAATCAACCTACTAAATCTGCCTAAAACTTGAATTAAGATCTCAAATTAAAGATGGAGGTAATAGCTAGGAACGTGTGTCCAGATTTTAATAAAATAAAACACTTATGCATCTGGATTCTTATTGATGTATGACACATAATTACTTTATTGAGCATCAAATTGCTGTTATTGCACTATATATTCGGGCAATATATAGCAAATTAGTATTGTTAGTCAAAAACTTGACAGTTATTTAGGGTTAAGGTTTATATGGATCGTACAGCATTAGTGCCACTCGGTAATCAAGTCGTCGTAATAGGTTTGGATGGGCAGCTGAGAGTCCTTGCAGAAGGACAGCAGCCTCTACCAGGTGAAGTGATAGTGGCAATGACAGATGCTGCGCCTCAAGACCTGAAAATTCAGCTTGCTCAAGAGCAAGGTTTAAAAGATATTTCAGACGATGTAGCACAGATTATTAGTGCTATTGAGCAAGGTCAAGACCCTTCTGCTATTGATGAAGAACTCGCACCTGCAGCGGGTGAAAATAGTGGCTCCAGTTTGCAAAATAGTGCCACGATTGTACGGGATGGTACTGAAGTACTAGCCTCAACAAACTTTGAAACTATTGGCCTAGAATCCCTCGGCTTATCTGAAACACAAGCGTTGACCTTAAATGACTTCTTCACAACAGGTATCGAGACAAGTGGGGATGGCTCAAGTAAGCCACTTACTAATTCTCCAGTGACATTAAGCGCTGTTGAGGAAGATAGCGATCCAATCACGATAACTACTGAAGAATTACTATCGAACGTCAATATTGATGATGCCGATACTCTTGTCATTACAAACGTCACTATTGAGAGTGGGAATGGCACCTTAATTGATAACAGCGATGGATCTTGGACTTACATTCCAGAGGCTGACGATGACACTGAAGTGTCATTCTCCTATGACATTATTGATAACGATGGCGGTGTTATTAATGGCACTGCTAACTTAGATATTACGCCTGTTAATGACGCGCCAATAGCAACTAATGATGCGATTCAAACTGACGAGGATTCCCAGGTTGTAATTGATGTGCTCGCTAACGACAGTGATATTGAAGGTGATGATTTAATCATTACCTCTGCTTCTGTACCAGAAGAGCAAGGTATCGTTGAGGTTATCGATGGTAAGCTTGTTTTCACTCCGGCTGAAAATTTCAACGGTAATGCAACGATTAGCTACACCATCTCAGATGGTGAGTTAGAGGATGAAGCTCAAGTTTCGGTAACAGTAAACTCAGTTAACGATGCGCCTATTGCCTCTAATGATACAACAATTACAGAGGAAGATAGCTCAGTAACGATTGATGTCCTGCCAAACGACACCGATATTGATGGCGATACGCTGTCGATTGAATCGGCGTCCGTACCTGAAACACAAGGCACAGTTGAGATCGTTGATGGCAAACTGGTCTTCACACCGGCTGAGAACTTCCA